>JBMZDF010000532.1:0-4322 GCA_049614105.1 Promineifilaceae bacterium (SeqCode) | reverse complement strand
TCACATACCAATCAATAGAATAGAAACCAGATGTAGAAACATAAAGTGGCGAGGTCACAAGTAAAAAGTGGAAAGTGCAAGGCATTCACCACTTCTCACTTTCCACTCCTCACTTTTCACTACTTTGAACAAATGATGCGTTGACATTTATTCATCATTCACCATTCTTCATTTCTCTTCTGGAGTTTCCCATGGTTCACGTCCATGTTTCTTGGGTCAATATGCGCGATCAGCAGGATCGTGGCAGCGTGCTGACAGAACTGCCGCTGAATATCGGCCGAATGCCTGACAACGAAATCTGCCTCAGTGACCGTATGGCGGGTATTTCACGCCATCATGCGCGTGTTTCGGCCGAAACGGGCAGCATCATGCTCAGCGACTGCGACAGCCTGAACGGCGTCTACGTTGGTGAGCAACCGATTTACCAGCAGACAATTACCAACGGCACACAATTTTCCGTCGGTCAGTACCTGCTGACGCTACGCGAAGCAATTCGTTGCCAAAACAACGACTGCAACCGTCCAATCAATCCAGACAGCACAATGTGCCAATGGTGCGGCCAATTTTCGGCCGATGCCTACACAACGTTTCTTTGAAGGAAATGAAAAATATCGAATAAGGAAATGAAGGATATTGAATGAAGAATAAAAACGACTTGACATTCATTCTTCATTCTCCATTCGTCATTCCCCCACTCCCCACCTCACCCATGTCTTTCTCCCACGTCCAACTCACTTGGCACGACCCGCTTAGCAATGTTTTGAGCCGCGTTATTCAACGTTTACCGTTGATAATCGGCCGAGATCACAGCCTGAACACGATCAACGTGCCGCTGCGCGTTTTATCAGGCCAGCACACACGCTTGTTTGAGCAACATGGCGCGTTGATTGTCGAAGATTTAGACAGTCGCAACGGAACGCTGGTTCACGGCGACCGAATTAACCGACCAACGCCGCTGATTGCAGACGGGCTGTTTCAGGTTGGTCCAGTTGAGTTTCGTGCCAAATTTATCAATCTGCCAGCACAGCCAAAGGGGGAGACAATCCTCGCGTTTGACCCCAGCAGCGACCGCTTGCGCTCGCCAGAAGCGTTGCGTCCGCCAAGCCGCACTTTTCCACCCGCCATTTTTGATCAACCAATTGTGCCCATCGCAGCATTGCCACAAGATATTGAGGAAAAAACATATTTGGCGATAGGTGGTGGATTGGGCAGTTTTGCGTGGGTCGATCATTTGCTTGTTTATGGGGCAGATTCGGCCGAAATCACCTGCATCGGTCTCGAATCCAAACCATACGGACGCTACAAACGACTCTGTGAAAACTCACAAATCCCTGAACACGAGCGACTACGCTCCAATTCAGACGCCTGCCCAGACAACCTGTGGGGCTGGCCAGGCTATGCCGTGCGTGAAATGTGGCATGAAACGCGGCGCGGCAACTTTTACAACGCTGGCAAAGTTGGTTGGCACATCTTCAACGAACCATTTGTCGAAACATACACGCCAAAAGCAGGCAACGTCTACGCATCAATTGACCGTGAGGCGCAGCGCATCGGTTGGGACAACATTTGGCGACACGGGCGTGTCCGTGCCATTCGCAAAACGGACGACGGGCGCTATGTGGTTGCTTATTCACAACCTGTGCGGCACGGCGCTTCTCGGCATAAGCTGATTGTTACGCAGCATATTCACCTTGCTGTCGGCTACCCTGGCGTGCGTTTTCTGCCCGACCTGCAACGCTATCGGCAAATCACGGGCGACTTTGAGCGCGTGGTGAACGCCTACGAAGATCACGATCATGTTTACAAAGGGTTGAAGTATCACGGCGGGACGGTCATTCTGCGTGGGCGCGGCATTGTCGCATCGCGCATTTTGCAAAAGCTATACGAAATTCGCCAAAGTTCTAAGATGCCGATTCGAGTGGTTCATCTGATGCGCAGCCCGCTCACGTCTGGGAAGCGCTATGGTTCGGCCGAACGCGACATAGAAAGCCATTGGGAATATCAGCCTTTTAACTGGCCCAAAGCGGTTTGGGGCGGCGATCTGCGTGGACAGCTCGAAAGCGCAAGCGACGAGGAGCGCATGGCTCTGCTCAAACAATGGGGTGGCACAACAACGGCCGACCGTCGCGACTGGCGCGAGATTATTCAAACTGGGCTGCGCGAAGGTTGGTACGAAATCAAGCTTGGCACGGTTGAGATGGTTGAACGGCACGTTAGCGGGCGCGTCAGCAGTTGCGTGCGTCATTATCAAGATGAAAACCAGCGTACCGAGCTGCTCACTGACTATGTGATTGACGCAACAGGACTGGAGTCTGGCATTAAAAGTAATGCGCTGCTCGACGATTTGGTTGGAATGTATCAGGTCAAGCTCAATCCACAGGGGCGCTTTGCCGTGACGCCTGAATTTGAAATTGAAGATTTACGCAACGGAGACGGGCGTCTGTTTGCAGCAGGCGTCAGCACCTTGGGTGGCCCATTTGCGGCGGTCGATAGTTTTCTAGGGTTGCAATATGCGGCCCAGCGTTCGGCCGATTTGCTAGCCAAACAAAAAACAACCCGTCTAAAACATCTCAACGGCCTGCGCTCTGTTAACCAATGGGTTCGTTGGGCGCGAGGAGTTCAACCATGACCCCAACACTACTTGGACGCTGGCAAACACGTTTGCTGCTTCTCTCTGTGATCGGGATTCCTATCACGACGCTGTTTGCCATCAGTGCAGACAGCCGCTTGCCCTTTTTCTCGCTCTGGTGGGTGATTATCTTTGGCTTTGGCTGGGATGCCCTCTACAACCAGCTTCAAAATCGCCGCTGGGATCGCGATTGGCCGCCCGCACTACAACTGGCGGCGGGCGTAACGGAACTAGTCTGGCTTGCAATCTTTGTGTATTGGATTGTTCCAATTCCAAACCCAAATCTCCCGCAATTTCTCTTACATTACAGCACTATTTGGATTGCCGTTTTTCTTGCATCACAAAGTGTGATGCGGCTTGTTTTCCCACGATGGCGTTTTCGTGGCGGACAATGGATTTAAGAAAAAGGTAAATATTTTCTTTACTTATGTCACAACTTAAACAAATCGATCGATACATAATTCGGCGGCTGCTTGGTGGCGGGGGAATGTCCACCGTTTATGTTGCTTATGACCCAAACCGAGATGATCAGGTGGCGGTTAAGGTGCTACGCACTGGGCTTTCAGATGATCCAGAGATGCGCGAACGCTTCGAGCGTGAGGCGCGGATGTTGGCCCAATTACACCATCCGGCTATTATGCCGCTGCTTGATTATGGAGAGGCGGACGATCGCCTCTATTTTGTCATGCCGTACATGCGCAACGGGTCACTACAAGAACGCTTGCTTGCAGGAGCGCTTCCATTTGATGAGGCGCTGTTGATCTTGCGACGAATTGCGCTGGCGCTTGACGTTGCACACGGGCGCTCAATTATTCATCGCGACATCAAACCACACAACATTATTTTTGATGACAGCCACATGGCCTGTTTAGCCGACTTTGGCATCGCACGGCTCGTTGACCTGAATAAGCCACAGCAAACGGTCACGCTTGTTGGAACGCCTGAATATATGGCTCCTGAGCAAGTGGTTGAGAGCAACATCAGCCCACAGACTGATGTTTACCAGCTTGGCATCGTGATGTTTCAAATGTTAACGGGGCGACGTCCATTTGAGGGTAGCGTTCACAGCATCATGACGCAGCATCTCAACGACGCGCCACCGCTGGTTGAGGCATTGATGCCCGATCTGCCTGAGGGGTGTGATCAAGTTTTGGCAAAGGCACTTGCTAAAAATCCCGAGGAACGTTATACAACGATTGGGGCATTTGCGGCTGCGGTTGTTGCTTTGCAAGGTAAACAACCCCGACAGATTTCGCAGGAGCATACGATTGTCGTGCCGCCGCTGTTTATGGCGGGATCTTCGGCCGAAAACACCCCACCCCCACCAACCCGCCAAACAAACATTATCAAAGTTAATCCACAAACCGCCCTCCCAGCCGTCAACCTACGCAAACTGCTTTGGAGCAGCATGGCGCTTGTGACCCTGTTTGCCGTTCTAGCCGTCTTTTCGCTTGGCAACAATCCACGCAATCGCAACTGGCGTGGAGAAGACACATCGGCCGAAACAGTCCTCGTCAATCAAGCACCCGCCTTGCTTGAAGTCAACGATACAGCACTTATAGAATTGCCTGAAAACGCACAAGAGCCACAAGCGGCCGTTGTTGAACAAACAACGGCGCATGCAGCAGACACACAAAACGGCCCAACCATTGTTATTCACGATGAAATCTACAGCGGGGCAGATGTCGCCCAA
>JBMZDF010000531.1:0-4335 GCA_049614105.1 Promineifilaceae bacterium (SeqCode) | reverse complement strand
TTGGCATTTAGCCCTACCGTTTTTGTAGTTGAGCTAGAATGCAATCGCCCTGGAGAGCGCCAGCGGTGTAGGCAATCATCTGCCCACGTGATAAATTGTTGTGACTCGCTCCTATACCTTGAGTGCGATAGCATCGTTAATCCCATCTCCAATACTAAAGTTTGGGTGGTGTGGCTGAGCACAACGGCATATTCAGGGTGCCAGCAACTGCGACGGTAGCTGTTTGCGTTCGCGGATTGGCTGCAAGGCAACGGCAAAACCAGCGGCGCAGCCCACGAAATTGCAAGCGACAGCCAACGGCAGGCCACCTTGTGCAAAAAGAATTGCTACCATCGCAAACATTGGGAGCGTGATCGCGCTGGCAACCGTTCGATTGGTGTTGCGATAAAATTGTTTAGAGAGGTCAACCAATGCTGGCAAACTATTAAGATTGCCGTCCATGAGCACCATTTGGGCAGTATCGGTCGCGGCCGACGTTGCGCCCGCCAGGGAGACAGACGCATCCGCTTGCTTGAGGGCAATTGTGTCGTTGATGCCATCCCCGATAAAACAAACCTTACGCCCATCCGCCTGTAACTGCTCGACGATGCGGCTTTTCTCCTGCGGCAATACCTCGGCGTAAAAAGTGTCGATGCCTAATTGTAACGCAAGCAGTTGGGTAGGTTCCTGTCGGTCGCCAGAGATAATGGCGAGTTGTATGCCTGCTGACTGCAATCGGCCGATTATCACCTCCGCCTCGGGGCGAATCGTCGCATGAAGCTCGATTGCGCCTGCCAACTGCCCATCCACCGCCACATAAACGAGTGAGACGCCCTGTTTAAGTGCTTTTGTTGCATGCTGCACCATATGATCAGGAATCGCAATCTCCTCCAACTCGATATAGCGGCGACTGCCAACCAAAACGTGATGGTTATTGACATGCACATCAAGCCCATAGCCAATGTTGAGGCGTGTGTGGTCTAAATCGAGCAGGGGGATGCCGCGTGCCTCGGCCGCTGCGAGAATGGCTTGGGCGATAGGATGAGATTGTTTTGTTTCGGCCGACGCTGCAAATTGGAGGATTTTTTCGGCCGAAAAATCCCCCATCATCACAATCTCCCCCACCGTCGGCTGCTCCAGCGTCAACGTCCCTGTTTTGTCAAACACTATCGTATCAACCGCCTGTAGCTGCTCCAGCGCACGCCCATCCTTCACCAAAACGCCCAAGCCTGACGCTTGATTGAGGTACCCTAAAATGTTCAGCGAAGATGCGGCAGCAATGACGCTAATCGGCAGCCCATAAATCATCGCCGCCCCCATCGTGAAACCATGCACCGCGCTGGCTAGCCCGGCAAGCGCAAGCGCTGGGATCGTCAGCCGATTGCTCAACGCCTGAAAACGCAGCAGCGAATTAGCGCGATAGTCGAGCGTGCTGTCCAGAATTGAGCCGATTTGTGCCGCGACCGTTTCACTTCCCATTGTTTGGGCGCGAACGTGCAGCGAACCGGAGAGTAACATCGTTGCGGCTAGCACTGGATCGCCTATTTCTCGCTCGACGGGCTGTGCTTCCCCTGTCAAGCGTTGCTGGTCTACCATCCCCATACCAGACACAACTTCGCCATCAATCGGAATCGTTTGACCGGCCGATACAGCAACCACATCATCCACTTGCAACACTTCAAACGGTATCTTAATCTCAACACCATCTTGCAGCCGCCAGACAAATTTGGGCTGTTCGCCAATGATGTTGATCAGCGTTTGGCGCGAGCGATCTTCCGTGTACAGGATCAGTTTTTCGCTGATAGCGAAAGCAAGGTAGCTGCCAGCCGCCACAATATAGTGACCCGTTAGCATGACGCCAAGCGCCCCGAGAATAGGCAGGGCGCGAGCATCTGTTTTGCCCTCGCGGATAAAGGCGGCGGTGATTTCTTTGCAGATCGGTTGCAGTGCATATAGCGTGCCACCCATTGCGACAATTCCCAACGGCAGGCTGACAAAGGGATTGAGGACGGCAAAAACGAGGCTTGCACTTGCAATCCTTAGCTCATGCTTGATGGCACGTTCCTTTTCGAGACCATGCCGAGACAACGTTGCGGGCAGTTGGTCAGGACGTGCTTCTTCCCTAAACGACCGTTGCTGCAAAGCCGTGATCATATTGGGGCGGCGCTTTTTTGGACGCTGCATCAAAGTTTTTAAATAGAAGGGTTGGCGAGAACGGGTTTGTTTGTGATGCTGCTCAAACCGTATCAGTTGAAACGGGTTGTTGTGTGTCATTATGTGTTTAGCTTATGTGGGGGCGTCTTTTTTGCGGCGATTTCGGCCGAAATCACCGCAACGAAACCCATTACGTTAAACAAGCACGCCTGTTTCTGATCGAATCAGACAATAGGCCGACATACTAATTTGACGCCCAAACGTCTCGGATCTGTTGCAGGAGTTGGTTGCGGCGTTTTTCGTATGCCTTTTTCTTGATCTGTTTGGCAGCGTAGGCATTGTCAAGCGCAGCAACCTCATGCAACAACGGGGCTGGATCGTTAGGCGTTTGTTGTTGCCACAGATTAAGCAAGTAGGCGCAGGCGGCAATTGTTATCGCAAGCGCGACACCGCCGATCAGCAGTTCTTGCTGTTCATCACGCACAACAACGCGGTTGCCAATACCGTCCACGGCAAAGCGCGTGTTGCCGCCAATCGCGACCGAGAGCGTCTGATCAATGTCGTTGTTGTAGCGGGTGAAACTCTCGCCCTGAATCAATTCGGTTGCGACCATTTGCCACTCCCCCGCTACGTTTAGCTCTTCGGGAACAAACAGCGTTGTTGTTTCAGGCTGGAGCGCGACAGGGTGCTCAATTGTTGCGCCACCCTCGTAGGGCAGACTGTAACGCACAAGCAGTTCCATGCCTGCCCCTGGCGTAATCGCCTCGGCGTAGAAATAGCCGTCTCCAGCGGGGTTAATGTTGTTGATGGGGAAAAATTCGCCGTTGGGTGTGATACCGATGAAGCGCAAATTTTCGGCCGAATCTGGCACAAACAACTGCGTCCCACCTGCATAAACCGACGTGCCATCATTTCGATAGGCATAAAATTCGTTGAAAAACACCTGCTCCGCGCCAACCTCCGCCACAACGCGCAATTCTTGCAGAGCGATCAAATCGGCCGAATTGGTGCGATCATAAACCAGCACCGTTTGCGACTGCGCCATCTCGCCCGCCCGCAGTTGAATAAAATCGCTGCTGTAGGGCAAGCTGTCGTGCGTTGTCGTCACGCGAAAAATCCAGTCAGACGGCACGTTCGGTATCTCGAACCTAAATGCACCCGTCGCATCAACTGTCGCTTCCCAACTTTGCACAGGCTCCAATTCTTCAAAAGCAACCAGCGTCACTGGCCCACTTGCCAACGGTTCGCTTGTGGACACGTTGAGCACGCTGCCAGCAATCGAACCCGCGCCAAGATAATAGTTGGCTCCAAACGTCATGCGGCCCCAATTGACAGCCGCCCAGCGTTCTTCTTCACTCAGTCCATTGTCGCCCAGCGCATCGAACACCATGCGGTTGCTGCTGTTGGCCCAGTCGGTTGTTGAGAACTGCTCAGAAAACAGCGTGCCAACCGCTTGCCCGCTGGCGCTTAATTCGGCCGAATTCGTCCCCAGTGCGTAAATCGCAGCGATTACGTCCCAACGCTCCTGTTCACTCAACGGATTGCTGCTGCCTTCACCAAACAACGGCATCCCGCGCTGCATTCGGCCGATTGAAATCGTCTCGAACATGGTCGCAGGGTTGGCGCTGCGCTGATACTCAGGATCGCCCAACGGCGTTGGCGGGCTGATCGCCTGCGCCGCAATCTGCCCATCGCCCAAGCCAGTGATGCCGTGACAGTTGGCACAGCGCTGTTGAAAGATCACCACGCCGTTGGCAACATCACCTGTTGGGGCCGTTTCTTGTGCGCCAGCCGTTTGTAACAGCGCTGCAAAACAGAAAAGGGCAACGGCCGCAAAAAAGACAAGCCGTAGTCGATACAGGTTGAACCGATTCATGCAAGTTTCTCCCCGCAGCCACGGCAAAATTTATCCGCTTGCGCAATCGGATCATGGCACTGTGGACAGAGCGGCGCGTTTTTTGTTTCTGATTTCGCAGGTGAGGGGGAGTTGACAGCGGGTGGGATGCCGCGCAGTGCTTTAATCGCGGCCTCAATCTGCGCGTCGATGCTGTCTGTTTCGTCAGGGAGTTGGTCAATTTGCCGCAAGATACCTGCCGCCTGTTGAACCAATTTATAGCGTTCGCGTTGGTATGTTTGTTCGGGGGTGACGCCTGTTTCAAAGTCGAAATCGGCCGATTTGATTTCGTTCAGCAGCGCTTCTTT
>JBMZDF010000530.1:0-4359 GCA_049614105.1 Promineifilaceae bacterium (SeqCode) | reverse complement strand
CATCCCTGTCATCCTAAAGGATACGAGCCAACAGATAGCACCTGTTTCTACAGAACAGCAGGGCAACCAGTAGTAGCGAAATAATGAAGGGGTTGATTTCGGCCGAAATCAGCCTCCTCCCCTCACCCACATGTCTATAAACTATCGCGAACTACTCACTCAACAACTCACCACGCTTGCCAGCTCGGCATGTCGCGACCCAACGCTACAGTATCATTCGATCATCGACCACACGCTCAATCATTATTTGCTTGTCTGCACAGGCTGGCTAGACATCCGCCGCATCTGCGCAACCTGTCTATTTGTTCGTCTACAAGATGACAAAATTTGGATTGAACAGGATGATACCGACGGAGACATTGCAACCCAACTGCAACAAGCAGGCGTTCCCTATCATCATATCGTTCTGGCGTTCCATCACCCCAATATCCGTTCGCTCACACCCTACGCACTTGAGTAGGTCGACAAAACGAGATCATCTCTCGGAAACGCTCGTCCCACCGCTGCAACGATAGAAACCCAGAAACAAAAAACACCGCCTTACGGCGGTGTCTTACTGTCTCGTTTAAAAATTGGTATCGGATCTATGCAGCGGCAGCTTTTGCCTTTGCTAGTGCCGACATCAAACGACCTTTACGACGAGATGCATTACCTGAATGAATAACGCCTCTACGAGCCGATTTATCCAGAGTTTTGCATGCGATACGTACCACCTCTTCCGCTTTCTCCAGCTCACCCACTTCGATCAGCTTCCGGGCTGCCTTAATATGCGTGCGAGCCGCAGCCGTGTAGCGGCGGTTGTGTAGACGTCGTTTTTCGTTTTGTCGAATCCGTTTTTTAGCAGATTGAATGTTTGCCATTGTAATCAGTCTCCGTTGTGTCTTTTTACTAACTCACAACAGACGGTATTTCTACAGAGACGTGAGAGTGAATTAGATCATAACAGAAGAAGGGGGAAAAGGAAATGGAAAGAAATAGAAAGAAATGAAGAATGATGAATATTGAATAAAAAATAAAGACAGTCTACATCTCACCTCTTCATTCTTCATTTCTTCACCCGCCCTTCTTCCCAAATTCAAACAGACGCCCTAATGATTGTCGATTGTGGTTGGTGTCGATCGCTTGGGCAAAGACTGGGGCGACGGAGAGGACGCGTAGTTTCGGCCGAATTTTGTCACCGTCAATCTCAACCGTATCAGTCGTCACCACTTCCTTAATCGCATCGATTGCCTGCAAGCGATCAAGCGCGTTGCGGACAAACACCCCGTGCGTACACACAACCGAGATTTCCTGAATACCGCTCTCGACCAACACCTGCGATATTTCTACAATCGAGCTGCCTGTCGCAATCTCATCATCATAGACAATCGCTCGCTTGAACCCTTGCACCGTCTTGCCCACCAGTCCGCTGATACGCACTTCGGTATCGCTGACGCGCTCTTTGTTGCCCGAAATCACTTCCAGATTAAGCCCTTTGGCAAAGCGGGCGGCCGATTTAGCACCACCCACATCAGGCGAGACAACGACCGTATCGTTCAGATCACTCTCTAGGAAGTAGTTTTCAAATACAAAACGGGCGGTCAATGGATCGGCAGGTACGCTGAAAAAGCCGTGTACCTGTGGCGAATGCAGTTGCATTGTCATCACGTGCGTCGCGCCTGCCGTTTTAAGCAAATCAGCAATCAGTCGCGCCGTAATTGATATACGCGGCGCATCTTTTTTGTCCGATCGAGCAAATGAGTAGTAAGGAATCAGCACGTGGATCGTGGACGCTGCCGCACTTTTGGCGATGTCGATCATCATCAATAATTCGACAAGGTGATCGTTTACGGGTGGCGAAAGCGACTGCACAATATAGACGTTGCGCCAGCGGACGCTATCGCCAAGCTGGATGTAAAGGTTGTCGTTGCTAAAACGGCTAATGTGTGTCTCAGAAAGCTGTAGGCCAAGCTCAGTTGCAATTGCGTTGGCGAGTTCGGGGTTTGAACTGCCTGCAAAGATTCGATTTTCAGAGGGGTCAAGTTTGTACATGTGCGTTTGTGTGGGTCAAGCAGATCACAGGTCATGTTTGATTCAACCGTAAAAGCTCAAGCGAAAAGACCTAGCTTCCCAGAGGTAGTGCCTTGTCAGTTTTTAAACTCTCTGCGGTTTACTCTCTTTCTGTATCCTACTTAAATCAGGATTTAATGGTAATTGGCTGTTGTTTCCAGAATATCATAGCGTTTCGGCCGAAATTAGGCGACAATTCATCAACAAGGCCCAAAGGAATCTCTCTCCTTTGGGTCTAACTATTTATGACCGCCACCGCCCAATCAACCCCTCATCGCCCCTTTCTGGCTTACGCCGCACTCGCCGTCACCCTTTTTGCCGCCTCTTATGGCCCGATCGTGATTCGTGAGGCGCAGGGCGTGGGATTGCCATCCGTGCTGATTATTGCGGCACGGCTGTGGCTGTCTGCGCTGCTGTTGACTCCTTATGTGTGGCGCACAAGTCGCGGGGATTTCGGCCGAATTACCCGCCGCCACTGGGGCATTCTGCTCACAGCGGGCTTCCTATTCGCCCTCAACCTGCTCGCCCTTTTCTTTGCGCTCGAATACACAACCGTGTTGATGACTGGCATCATGCGGCGCACAGGCAGCTTGTGGATGATTTTGCTCGAAATCGGCTTTCTAGGTGTCGCCTTCTCGCGGCGCGTCTGGGTCGGACTATTGTTGGCCGTAGCGGGCAGCGTCTTAGTCGCACTCGCCTCCAGTCTCACCGCCAGCAATCAGGTCGATTTCGGTTCGGCCCCCATTATCGGCGCAACAATCGCTGCCAGCGGGGCGCTTGCCATGAGCCTTTACATGCTGGTGGGACGTGCGATGCGCAACGTGCTCTCGACACTTGCCTACAGTTGGCTCATTTTCATCGTCGCCGCCGTTTTTACAACCCTGCTAACGCTGTATCTGGGCATCCCGTTGAGTGGCTACACGCGGGACGCCGTCTATTGGATCGTCGTTGTGACCCTAGTCACGCAGATTCTCGGCCATATTCCAATCAATTACGCTCTGCACTACTTCCCAGCCACCTATGTTTCACTCATCATGCAGGGCGCGGTCGTGCTTATGGCTATTTTTGCCTTCGTTGCTTTCCAAGAAGTCCCCACCACACCTGAAATCATCGGCAGCATCATCATCGCGGCAGGTATTTTTGTTGCAACCTACCAGCCAGCGAAGAAAACAAAGAGTAATAAATGATGGATGAAGAAGTAGCAGATTCATCATTCGTCATCTCACCCCACCTATGGCTCCTTCAAACGTTCTCTACATTATTTGTGACGAGCTTAGCCGACAATATCTTGGTTGTTATGATCACCCACTGGTCAAAACGCCTAATTTGGATCGGGTTCACAATCTCGGTACAGATTCCAAGTACGCTGAGATCGTCGCTACTTTCGAGGCGCAATTGCGGCAGCTACTCGACCCAGAGTTAATCAACACACGCGCTTTTGCCAACCAACGTGCTAAGATTCAGGAGCTAGGTGGCGAGGAAGTACTACAAAACATGCCAAGTTTTGGCTTCACCCCGCTACACAATGACTGAGTGAAATAAAAGGAGTTTACCTATGCGCGGCTTGTTAATCGCAACAGAACCCGAAGAACGTGATTTTTTGCACTATGCTCTCAATCGAATCGGTCTACAGATTGTGGCGGCTAAAGATCCTGAACAGGCACTGCAAAAAGAAAACCCGTTTGACATCATCATTATTTGTGCCCACACGGCCGAGCGAATCAGGACGGTCGAGCATATTCGCAGCTTACGCAAGACACCCATTTACCTAATTTCTGATCTGCTCACAGAGAAAACCCATTGCAATTACCTTGACGCAGGGGTAGATACAGTATCCGAACGCCCCTATTCGATGCGCCTATTTGAACGCTACACACGCATGTTGCTCAAACGCGGCGGAACAGTGCCAGCTTCAATGCTATCTATTATTCAGGCGGATTGGATTCAGCTTGATCCAGCCAATCGCACAGTGACCGTCGAAGGGTATCCCGCGAAACGGCTTACACAACTCGAATTCCGTTTGCTCTATATCTTAATGACCCATCGTGAGCAGGTTATCCCAACGGATGAACTTGTTGAACGTGTTTGGGGCTATGAAGGAGAAGGCAATCGCGACTTAGTGCGCGGGCTTGTGCGCCGACTCCGCAAAAAGATCGAAAATCCAGGCAGCAAACCCTTTTTTATCCGCAACCTACCCGGCGTCGGCTACATCTTCTCGACCGAGGTGTGAACGGGGTAAAAAAAACCAAATATCAAACCCCTTCTATACTGTGCGGACTAGCAGTCCACACAACATTCCCCTGTTGAACG
>JBMZDF010000529.1:0-4373 GCA_049614105.1 Promineifilaceae bacterium (SeqCode) | reverse complement strand
ATCTCGCCAGCAGACGCATGACGCAGTGCGTTATTAATTGCCTCCTGGGCAATCCGATACAGCGTGAACTCCTGGGTCATTGGCAAACGATGGGGCGTTCCCTGCGGCAGCAACAAAATAGCGACATCCTGCCCGCTACGGCTATTTTCCACCAGCAACTCCAAAGCAGGGACTAGACCTAAATCCTCTAGCCCCACAGGGCGCAGCGCGTGTGTAAAACGACGCACGTCACCAATCAAGTCGCTGATCATCGACTGCAAATTATGTAGCTCAACGGCCGCCGCACCATTGCTATCGGCTCGCAGTTGCGCCAACTGCACCTGTTGATTCAATGCGATCAACGATTGGATCGTATCATCATGAAGCTCGCGGGCGAGTCGGCGGCGCTCCTCTTCCTGACCCAACGTGATTGCCCCCACTTGGGTGCGTAAATTACGTTGCGCCTGATCAACCTTGCGCGACATCTGCACCAGTTCAACCTGCAAACGCTGTACGGCGTCAATGCCGCCAACATCGCCTTCAATCGACTCGAACTCGCCACGACCCAGCGCCGCCGCCTTCTGCTCCAGCAACTCAAGCGGGCGCAACACCTGCCGATCGCCAAACCAGATAAGGCCCAGCGTGACAAGCACGATAGGGACAAGCATCAGAGGCGCAATCAACAGGGCATTGAGGCGTGGGTTAACGGTTGCGGCAAGGGGTTCTTCGGTGACGAGCGCCCAGCCGACAGGTTCGATCGGGCTGAACGCTATCACACGCTCTGTGTTGCCGTCTGTCGGATAGATGGAGCCGCTGTTGCCAGCGAGTGCTTCGGTGATGCAGTATTGTTGCTGGAGTGCTAGTTCGGCCGAATCCTGCACCCCAATCGAACAAATACGCTCCCCGTTTTCATCCACAATAAACGCCGAAATGTCCCCATCGCTATCGCTATCCAACGCATTAAACAACACCTGATTCGCCAGCCGCGTCGGATAAAATGCCCCCGCCACAATCACCGACTCGTTAACAGCCATAGTCAACAACGCCAGTTCGCTATTGCGTGAGTCAATAAACACGTCAGAAAAGGGATTCGCAGAGCTAGCGGCCACAATCGGCCATGCGGACGCCTCGTTTGGCAAAACGCCACGCCCGCCTAACCACTCCCCTGACACCGCCCAAATCACAATCCCCGCGTCAAATTCACTTTCTAAAAAGCTGATGCTTTCTAACAGCAAAATGTAATCATCACTAACGGTTGCCTGATCGGCGATCCCTTGAATAATTTCGGCACGGCGTGTCAACTGTTCGCTGATCGCCGCCGCCGCTGTTCGCGCCGTTTGCGTGTCACGATCCTGCACCACGTCTCGCAGCGTTTGCTGATACAGCGACACGCCAGCAAAAACAAGCACGGGAACCAAAATAGTCAGCGGGACAAAAAGGAGGATGAGGTTACGCCAGCGGAACATGAAGAATAGTAATCTTTATTCGTTGTTTGTTTTAATCCACTTGAGGGAGACTGCTTTCATGACCGCTTCGGTGCGGCTGCTAACGCGGAGTTTGCTGTAGGTGTTGGCGAGGTGGCCTTGAACGGTGCGGCTGCTAATGCCTAACTCGTAGGCGATCATTTTGTTGGTGTGCCCTTTTGCAGCATACGTTAGCACCTCGCTTTCGCGTTCGGTCAGCGATTCGTAGTCAATTTGGCGACTAGAGGGCTGTGCCACCACCTTGACCAGTTTCTCGGCAATACCTGAGCCAACAAACGATTTGCCAGCATGAATATCGCGCACCGCTTGAATCAGGGTCAAGGGGGGAGCCGTTTTCAGCAAATAGCCATTCGCCCCCGCCTCTAAAACAGCTTTGATATAGGGATCATCGTCGTAAGCGGACAAAATCAACACGCGCAGATCGGGATGCTTTTGGCGAATCCAGCGGGTAAGTTCGATCCCGTTGAGGTGCGGCATGCGAATATCGAGGACGGCGACATCAGGCTGATGCTCGCTGATCATCGCCTGCGCCATTTGCCCGTCGTCAGCTTCGGCAATAACGCTGAGATCATCCGCCGTTTCAAGAAATTGGCGGGTTCCAGCACGTACAACAGCGTGATCATCTGCAAGAATTATGCGAATAGGGCGATTATCCATGAGCTAAACAATACTATGCGTTGATTAACATCTCAAGAGATGGGAATGTATCTCGTTAATATTGGAAGGCGATCCGCAAAAGGGCGCGTTCATCTTCGATGCGGATGCGTCCGTAGCTGGTGGCAACCCAGCCTGCGCGACGAAATCGGCCGATAATCAAACTCACACTCTCGCGCTGTGCATTGAGCAGTTGAGCCAGATGAGAGTGAGCATACTTAATCATGTTGCCATTGTTGTCTTCATGCAGGTCAAGCAATAATTGAGCCACGCGCCCCGTGAGATCGCTACAGGCATATTGCTCAAGTTGATTGGTTGCGTGGCGGCTGCTGGCTAACATTGATTGTAAAATGGCGGTGCGAATTTCGGCCGAATCTAACATCAACTTCGCCATAACATCGCTCGACAAAAGTCCAACCCAACCCTTGTCTGCACATCGCAGCCACATAACCTGCCCCACTTCTAACCGAATCGGCCACAAGACACCCAGCGGCAAACGCATACCAAAGCTCATTCCACTTTCACGAAACAAATTGACATTGGCGCTCAACGGCAGCACATAATGTGTCAAGGGAGGCACGCGCAGCGCAAACGGCTTGCGCTTCTGAACTGATTCTATCTGCATCGTCTCAGCCATTTTTCCAAGCTGGGTCGCTGACGCCGCTTGAAATGTGGGCAAAGAAGCTAGAAGTGAGATTATTGCTGACTTTTGCATCACTTATCAGTGTCGCAAATTTAACGTTTGTTAGGCAGGGCTTTATGGCGAGGATTCGTATAAGCCAAATGGCGGGGAGACGCGGAAAATGACATAGGTCAACTCGGCGGTTGAGATCGCATCATGATATGCTACAGTTCACAATCAACAGGATAATCTAATGCTAGAAAAACCAATTTTGACAGGCACACGAATTAATTTGCGGCCGATTACGGTCGATGACGCGGCAGGCATGTTTGCCTCTCTCTCAGATGAAGAAAGTATGCGTCTCACAGGCACACAGGCATCCTTCACATTTGAACAAGTCGAGGCGTTTTGCCAGCGTATTTCAACGGCCGATGATCGAGTTGATTACGCGATTACGCTCAAGGACGACCCAGCTTATATTGGCGAGGTCGTCTTGAACGATATCGATTGGGATAATCGCAGTGCTAACTTTCGCATCACGCTCGGCAGTTCAGCCTATTTTGGCAAAGGATATGGCAGCGAAGCAACACGCCTTATCATCGACTTTGGGTTTCGTCAGTTAAAGCTGCATCGTATTGAACTAGAGGTCTACGATTTCAACCCACGCGCACAGCATGTCTACGAAAAAGTTGGCTTCAAACGCGAAGGAATCCGTCGCGATACGCTTCTTTGGAATGGCGTCTATCAAAGCGCCATCGGCATGAGCATTTTAGAAGACGAATATTTCGCGCAGAATAGCTAAAGAATTGACCTGTAGAGACGTCCCAGCAGGACGTCTTGGGCAGCTATCAGAATAACCTATGACAACCGTTACACATTTCTCACTTGAAGAATTAGAAGCAGGGCTTGACACAATTCGTCAATCACCAAGCGAGATTGGCGATCTACAGCTCATCGTCCGACGCCCAGCCGCAAACGAGCGTGAAGTCTTACAAGTTGGCGAATTAGACCTTAACCAAGGGTTGATGGGCGACAATTGGGGCGTGCGCGGCAGTTCACGCACAAAAGATGGCTCGTCCCATCCCGACATGCAACTCAATATCATGAGCACGCGCGTCATCTCGCTGATCACACAGGACAAAGATCGTTGGCAGCTAGCAGGCGACCAGCTATTTGTCGATTTTGATTTGAGCGCAGCAAATATCCCACCTGGCACACAACTCGCCTTGGGGTCTACCATCGTTGAAATCACAGACCAACCACACACAGGTTGCGCCAAATTCAAAACCCGATTTGGCCTTGACGCACTCAAGTTTATCAGTTCACCCGTTGGCAAAGCACTCCAACTACGAGGCGTCAATGCCAAAGTCATCAAACCTGGCACGATCCAAGTGGGTGACAAAGTCGAAAAACTTTAACAACAACCTCTGTTGAACGGACAGCTTGTCCGTTTGCAGAAACGGGCTGGCAGCCCGTTCAACACCCTTGTTGAGCGGACAGCTTGTCCGCTTTCAGAAACAGGCTGGCAGCCCGTTCAACGTTCTTTGTTGAGCGGATAGCTTATCCGCTTTCAGAAACGGGCTGGCAGCCCGTTCAACGCCCCTTGTTGGGCGGACAGCTTGTCCGCTCTCAGA
>JBMZDF010000528.1:0-4377 GCA_049614105.1 Promineifilaceae bacterium (SeqCode) | reverse complement strand
ATCTTGGCACGATATTCTATAGCTGAAAATAAAAACGCCAATATCACAAGAAATGCGGCAACAAAATTTGAGGATGACACAGGCAAGCGGCCTATTCAACACTCATTTTCACAGAATATGCAAAACAAAAAGGCTCTCCAACAAATAAGTTGGAGAGCCTTGTGTTTTATAACGGTAAATGTGTTTTATCGAGCGATGTCGTTCGCAACACCTTTTATCATACGAGCGATTCGGCCGCAGCCGCAACCGCTTCGGCCGTGATACCGAACTTTTCGTACAGAACTTGATAAGGAGCAGATGCGCCAAAGTGGTCAATCCCAATCGAGAGACCCTTGTCGCCAACGTATTTGCTCCAGCCCATTGTTACCCCAGCCTCAACCGAAACACGTGCGGTCAATCCAGCAGGTAACACAGACTCTCTGTATTCATCGCTTTGGCTATCAAACAGCTTCCAACCCATCATCGACACAACACGTGCGGCGATTCCTTTTTCGGCAAGCTGTTCACGCGCCGTCAGCGCAAGACCAACCTCAGAACCAGTCGCGATAATCACAACCGCGTCATCATCAGAGCCTGCAACAACGTAGCCGCCTTTGTCCATGTTTGGATTACTGGGCAGCGTTGGCACGCCTTGACGAGTGAGCGCAATCGCCGTGGGGGCGTCTTTGCGATTGAGAGCCACTTTCCATGCGGCGGCAACTTCATTCGGGTCGGCAGGACGCAACGCCATCAGGTTTGGAATCGCTCGCAAGGCCAGCATGTGTTCAACAGGTTGATGTGTTGGCCCATCTTCGCCCAGCCCAATGCTGTCGTGCGAATAGACATAAATCACCTGTTGTTGCATCAGCGCAGACAGACGAACCGACCCGCGCATGTAGTCGCTAAAGACCAAGAAAGTGCCGCTGTAGGGAATCACGCCGCCGTGCAGAGCCAGCCCGTTCATGATTGCGCCCATGCCGTGTTCGCGCACGCCGTAGTAGACGTAGCGGCCTGAGATGTCGCCCTTTTGAACGTGGCCTGTGCCTTTGACGTCTGTTTTGTTTGAGCCACTTAGATCGGCCGAACCACCCAACATCGCAGGAATCACAGGAACCAAACTTGCTAGCACCTTACCTGACGCAGCCCGCGTCGCCATCTTCTGATCAAGCCCAAACGCTGGCAGCGCATCTTCCCAATTTGTCGGCAAATCGCCGTTCATTTGAGCAACAAACTGCGCCGCTTTCTCAGGATAAGCAGCCTGATAATCAGCAAACAGTGTGTTCCATGCGCCCTCAGCTTCTTTGCCATCCCCAAGCGCGTTCATGTACGTGTACACGTCTTGTGGAACGGTAAACGGATCGTGTTCCCAGCCAAGCGCCTGTTTTAGCACGCCGATGCCGTCATCTTTCAGGTTATACCCATGTGCTTTTGAAGTGTCCGCAACAGGGCCACCGATGCCGATCGTTGTTTTGCAGGAAATGATAGAAGGGCGATCGGTAACCGCTTTTGCGTTCGCAATCGCAGCGGCGACCGCAGCCTGATCGTGACCGTCAATCGTCTGTGTGTGCCAGCCATAGGCGGCAAAACGCAACGGAATATCTTCGCTAAAGGTTAGGCTTGTAGGCCCGTCAATTTGGATGCCGTTGTCATCATAAAGTACAACCAGTTTGCCCAGACCCAAATGCCCTGCTAACGAAGCCGCTTCGTGCGAAACACCTTCTTGCAGGTCGCCATCGCTGGCAATGACATAGGTAAAGTGGTCCACAACGGGATAATTTGGTTCGTTGAACTGACTAGCAAGCCACGCTTCCGCTAGTGCAAACCCAACGCTGTTGCTAATCCCCTGCCCAAGCGGGCCAGTCGTCGTCTCAACGCCGACTGTCTCAAAGTTTTCAGGATGTCCAGGGGTTTTGCTGTGCCATTGACGGAAATCGCGAATGTCATCCATCGACAGGTCGTATCCTGTCAAGTGCAGCAGACTATAAATCAGCATCGATCCATGACCAGCCGACAGGATGAAACGGTCGCGATTTGCCCAATTTGCATTGGCGGGGTTATGGTTCAGATACTCTTTCCAGAGTGTCACAGAAGCATCGGCCATGCCCATCGGTAATCCTTGGTGGCCTGATTTTGCGTTGTGAACGGCTTCGGCCGAAAGGACACGGATTGTATCGGCAGCCAAAACTGAAAGCGGTTTGTCGCTCATAAGATGTTTCCTAGTTCGTTAAGTTGTGAAGCAACCTGAAATCAAATCGATAGCCAGCACTTTATCAAATGCAGCTCTCAAAAACGATTGGTTTCGCCTTGGCTTCGGTTTAGATTTAAGAATGAAACGCATTTTCATCCCCGCCTAACAGACAGGGCATTTATGGGTCAAAGCCCAAACTCCGTAAACTGTTTCATTCTCTCGGACGTTTTATGATGCAAAACATCTTACGTCCATCCTCAAATTTTATGCATTATATGAAGTTGAGGTCGCGTCGCCACCGCGTCCCGTCCAATTTGTGTGGAAAAACTCACCCCGTGGGCGATCGATGCGTTCGTAGGTGTGTGCGCCAAAATAGTCGCGCTGCGCTTGAATCATGTTGGCAGGCACGCGCTCACGCCGATACCCATCGTAGAAAGCCAAGGCGCTGCTCATCGCAGGCACAGGAATCCCGTTTTGGACAGCGGTGGCAATGACGCGCCGCCATGCTTTATCGGCCGATTCAACCGCATCCTTAAAAAATGGCGCAACAAGCAAATTAGTTAGATTGGGATCTGCCTCATAAGCCGCCATAATATCGTTTAGGAAACGCGCACGCACAATGCAGCCCGCACGCCAAACGGCCGCCACAGCACCAAAATCTAAACGCCACCCTTTTTCCTCAGACATCGAACGCATCAACATGTAGCCTTGTGCATACGATACAATTTTGGAGGCGTACAACGCCTCGCGCAGATCGTCAATAAACGCAGCTTTGTCGCCTTCAAAATGAGGCGTGGCCTGTTGCAGCACTTGAGACGCGGCGCAGCGCTCTGTTTTAAGCGCGGATAAGAAGCGAGCAAAAACAGCCTCGCCAATCAACGTCAGCGGAATTCCTTGCTCTAAAGCATTTACGGCCGTCCACTTGCCCGTTCCCTTCTGCCCCGCCGTGTCCATGATCACGTCAATTGTCGCGACGCCATCCTCATCCTCATACGCCAAAATGTCGCGTGTGATCTCAATCAGGAACGAATTGAGCTTGCCGTCGTACCATTTATCAAAAACGGCGCTCATTTCCTTATTCGACATGCCCAGCAAACGACCCATCAAATCGTACACCTCAGAAATCATCTGCATGTCACCATATTCGATGCCGTTGTGAACCATCTTGACAAAATGACCAGCCCCATTTGCTCCAAGCCATTCGCAGCACGGGCGACCATCCTCAGTCGCTTTCGCCGCAATATTCTGCATAATCAGCTTAATTGCAGGCCACGCGCTTTTATCACCGCCAGGCATCAAAGAGGGGCCAAAACGTGCGCCTTCTTCCCCACCGCTGACGCCACAGCCCACAAAACGCAAACCTTTCTTTTCAAGATACGCGGTGCGCCGTACGCTGTCTCGATAGTTGCTGTTCCCGCCGTCAATAATGATGTCACCCTCTGCCAAATGTGGCAGCAGTTGATCAATCACAATATCAACAGCACGACCTGCTTTGACCATCATCATGACGCGCCGTGGTGACTTGAGGTGGCCGACTAGCTCATCTAGGCTGTGGGTTCCGATCACCTTAGTGCCAGCGGCTTCATCGGCCAGAAAACGATCTACTTTGCTTGTTGTACGGTTATACACGGCGACCGTATAACCAGAATCGTTCATATTCAAGACAAGATTTTGGCCCATAACAGCAAGACCGATTAAACCAATATCAGCAGTAGGTTGCATACATTAAATCCTTTCTATGGCTGTTTTGCTGTTGTGGCAATGTTGTGCAAATAGTGAACAGCGCCCTCTATTGTACGGGATTTTCGGCCGAAAATCGCCACCGATCTGAAAAGCCAAAAATATCAGGCTTGACAAGGTTATAACGTGATGATACCATGCCGCCATTATGAGTCAGGTTTACACCCGCTATTTTAGCTTTTACTTTTTTTACCAGCCAACGCCGCGTTTGCGTAGGACGGTTGAACTTGCTTAAGTAAGAGCGCGAGTAAACCAGAAAAACTACAAGGACGCGGCCATTTTGGTCGCGTCTTTTTTGTTTGTTTACAATCAAGCCTCTGCTCAGAAATCGTGTTTTCGTTTTTAGCAGAGACATTAAACATATTAACCCTTGTGAATGGTAGATAGCGACCCATTTACAGAAGCGAAATTAGGAAGAAAAAATGCCAACTGCCCAGATTCAAGAACTACGCGAACGCATCGATGTTCTC
>JBMZDF010000527.1:0-4398 GCA_049614105.1 Promineifilaceae bacterium (SeqCode) | reverse complement strand
GATAATGGCCCACACTGTTAACAACAGCAGCGCAATGCAACAACATATTGATCGTGCGGTTGAACAGAACATAGGTCATGTGTATGTGACAGATGATGTGATGGGCAATCCATATGATCTGCTGCCAACTTATTGGCAAGCAGAAGTTGACTATATTGCGCAATATAATACAGAGGGATGTCTTGCGTCAACTGAGCCAACACCGACGCCAATACCTAGTCCGACGTCAACTACAATCCCAACCGTAACGCCAACACAAAGCCCATCGGAGCCAACCGTAACGCCGTCCCCTACACCAGTTGGCAATTGTTTAACAGCCACGGGTGATTTCGCGGCCCTATCGTTTGAACCTGTAAATTGGTACAGTGTAGATGTTTACCAAACAGCTTATCAATGGTCAGGGGAATTAGGTCAGTATCGACACGCTGTTAATCATCAAATTGACTACATTGCCTATGATGGTGACTGTGTCCCGTTTGCAGTAACAGGACATAATTTTGGACAACTTAACGCCGATGGCTCGTTTGTCCAAAAGACACCTCCAGATAATTTGCCACAGATGAGCTGGACAACTGGCGTTGCTTATGATTCATTGCGTAATCGAATGCTTGTTAGCACGCTTAGTGGACGTGGTGTTCTATATGGGTACACACCCGCAACCAATAATTGGGAGATGGTGGCAGATCTAAACAATATTGACGGAACAGGTTTAGCCTACCTCCGTAGTACCGATGAGGTCTTTACGCTAAATGGAAGCGTTACATCACACGGTATGATACGCGAAATTGTGCGCCTTGATGGGAACGGCAACTATTTGTCAAATATCACACTCTCTCAGTCAATTCCCGTTTCACGAGAAGGGCGTGTTCAGTTGGTCGCAGTTGACCCTTATTTGGCAATTATCTACTCTATTGATGGTATGCAAACCGTGTATCGTGTTGACCCCGCAACTGGCGTAATTCATGGGAATCAACCTCCAACCCCCACACCAACGCCTACACACACGCCAACGCCTGTTATTACCCTAGAACCCAGACCTAATTGTGATCCTGCAGAGGGTGAGTTTGTTGCCTTAGCCGTTGATGCAGGTCAAAAATTTACAACTGAGTATCAGTGGTTTGATGAACTCAGCCATTTGCGACAAGCTACCTACAGTAGGGTTGGTCAAATTGCCTACGATCAGAATTGTTTGTTATTTGCAGTCAAGGGTAATGGGTTTGGTGCGATTAATGCAGATAATACCTTTGTGTCAAAAGCGCCACCTGATTCGCTGCCTCGTTTAAGCTGGGTAAATGGCGTCGGTTACGACTCAATTCGACAGCGCGTCCTGATCAGCACATTCGGGGGCAGCGGTGTTTTGTACGGATATGAGGCTGCAACTGATAACTGGACAATGATTGCTGACTTGGACAATCGTGACGGTACAGGGGCCGCACATCTTGCCAGTCGAGATGAAATATACTTGATTGAAGGAGTGTTCTTTAGTGGGAGATTAGTTCAAACCCTCTACAGATTTGATGGAAATGGTGCTTATCAGTCGACACTGACTTTGTCTCGTACAATCTCTGTGCCAGATGGTGCAAATGTTCAGCTTATTTCGGCCGATCCTTACCTTGCAATTATCGTGTCAAGCAATAATACACAAACTGTGTACCAGATAGATCCTGCAACAGGGATAGTTGGCGATAGCAACATACCTATCCCACCAACGCCACCAACACCGCCTACACCAGAAGCGACTGTACCACCGCCGCCACCACCACCAGCACCGCCGACAAGCGGAACACAGATTCGCATAGGACAATATCGCGGCTCATCATATAGTACTATTCAAGCGGCTGTTCAGGTGGCTAACTTGCCAGCAGATGGGTTAGGCAGTACGGCTATTAGCGTAACTTACGATCCGCTGGTGTTGAGCCCTGTTGCCTGCGAGCTTGACCCAAGTGGATTGGGGAGCGGAGGATTATGTAATTTAACCTATGCAAATGATACCGTGCGTTTCAATTTAGCTGCACCTGCTGGCACGATAGCCGATTTCACATTGGCGTTGATTGAGTTTCGACTAATTGGCACGAATGGGGAATCTTCCCCTCTAACGATTTCTGTAGATACATTAACAGGAACCAGTGGTGGGGTCATTTCGGCCGATGTCCAGAGCGGGCAAATTGATTTAACAGACGTTGTACCAACGGGGGATGTAAGTTGTGATGCTCAGCGTAATGTTACAGACGGGCTGTTCATCCTTCAGCACACGGTAAACAATCGTTCCAATGGGGATTGTACAGCAAACAGCACGCTAGATTCACGCGAATGTGATGTGAGTGCTGATGCGGCTTGTAATACAACTGATGCACTGTTTATTTTCCAATGTGACGTTGGGATCGCAAATGTGCTTTGCCCAGAATTGGAACGCAGGGCTTTAGCACGATCTGATACCTCTAACATTATTGGCGTTCGCCCAGATGTTAGTATACCTGTAACTGGATTAGCACTCAATATACCGTTGGTGATCGATGCACCGCATAATCCGATTGGGTCTGTTTCGGTCGAAATTTACTATGATGAGACACAGTTTACAATGGAAACTTGTTCCCCACGTGCTCATACTTTCCATGCTTGCAACATCGACACACCTGGCGTTATCTACTATTCATGGGTCAATGCAGATGGGTTCTCTGGAGAGTTTGCAATTGCTGATCTAATGTTCAAAGCGGTTAACACAACTGCAACGGGGCAATTTGAGATAACGGTTGATGAAGTCATGCAGCTTGACGGGCATAGATTGCCAACACAAAGTCAATCAGCACCGATGTCATGTAATCAAGCTTGTGCTGTTTCGGCCGTTAACCTAAACCATGTGAATGCATCGCGATCGTATACGCTGTTTTGGCTAGCGTTGTTTGGAAGCGCACTTCTGCTAACAGTCGTTATACGTCGTAGAAACCGCGCGTAATACGGCAAGCTCTGAGCTGTGCTCTATTGGGTAAGTTGTGATTGGCGGCAATCACCACCGATCACAACTTACTCTTTCTAATCTGTGTCTCCAACTGGCAGAAGCTCATCCAGCTCAATATGGCTCGTCTGTTTGTCGTCTGTGAATTGTACTTTGGCAATCATGTTAGGCTTGTCCTTATCTGGATCGGTAGAAAGAAACCCCAGAACTGTGACCTCCCGCCCACGATGGCGCAACTTGTGTGGATCAAGAGGCTGCACAATATACCGTTTACCAATCATCACCATCACAGTGCGCGATTGTTCTCTAGAATAGGAGGAGACACGCATTTCATTCGGGGAATCATTCTTGAGAATTGTCGGCCAGCTAACTTGGGACGTGCCGCGCAAGCCGCCTTCATAAATCGGCCGATTTTCCAAAATCACCCGTACACTTGACGCATACCACTTACCGCCGCGCTGCGTCTTGATTTGGTTCATATTCAAGTGCTTGGCAATCCCGCGCAACGTTTCACCCGCTCGGCGCAAGGAAAAAATAGAGCGCACCGTTTGCGCTTGCGTGCCGTGAATCACAACGCCATCAAACAGTCGCTCGTCCTCAACCAATCGATAAGTTCGCTCATAGCCGAACGGGAGCCAGCCGCCACGTTCGCCGTCTCGCTTTTCACGTTCACGGCGTCCGCCTGTGAGCCGGCTGGCAATTGTGTCGCGCTCCATCTGTGCAAGTCCTGCAAACACGGTGAGGATAAATTGGCCTGTGGGTGTTGTTGTATCAATGCTTTCTTTGCAAGAAACAATTTGACAGCCGTGTTGGTTGAGTTCGTCAACGAGCCGCAGGATCAGGCGCGTGTCGCGGCCGAGGCGATCGAGTGCAGAGATGATGACCGCTTGGATCTCGCCTTTTTCGGCCGAAGCCAACAACGCTTTCAGCCCCGCACGTTTTCCCTCATCCTTTGCTCCCGAAATGCCCTCATCCGCAAACGTCTGTACAACTTGCCAACCCTTAACGGTTGCCATCGCCTTGCATTGATTACGTTGAGCGTCCAGCCCGTACCCTTTTGTCTGTTCTTCTGTTGAAACACGTAAATAAATTGCTGTGTTAATCATCATAATTTGTGCCGATCGTACAATTCGTTCTAACGAATTGTATCACAGAACAGTTTCAAGCTGGTGTTCATGTTGTACAAAGTGTGGATCGGGTAATTGATTCGGCCGAAGCTCAACACCTGAACCGAGTATAATCATACTGATCTATTCAGCACAAAAGCATAGAGGGCAGATGTACAATAATGTTGAAACAGCTTTAGAACATATTAAAAAGATACAGAATGCGGGCGATAGTCATCTGGACTTAGATTTTATGAGTTTAACAGATGAGGACTTGACACGATTGATACCAGAAATCAGCGTGTTAACCCAACTCACTACGCTTGACCTCAGCCGCAA
>JBMZDF010000526.1:0-4401 GCA_049614105.1 Promineifilaceae bacterium (SeqCode) | reverse complement strand
CTTGCCTCATTTGTTTCTAGCCCAACGATGTGCAAGGGTTTCTCAACCGCATCATCGTTCAAATTAATGAGCATCACGGTTAACGCGCCATCGCTACGCCGTGCCGCTAAAACGGACACATAAGGATCATCCGATTCTGAAAAGAGCAGTTCCTCACCAAACCGTTGATACAGTTGATAGGTAAAGTAGGTAGGGCGTGGCTCAGTGCGTCCTAACATGCCCCAGCCAGAGCGATTGTTCTGCAACGCAAAATGCGTTACCTGTTCGACTTGCTGCTGGATCATACGGCCCAGCACGTCGCCCCACCAAATCGCATTGTAAAGACTGTCTGGTGACGTCTCTAATGAGGAAACATCGGTATAGTTGGAGTTAATTTCCATGATGCCAACAGGTTTATCTTCTCCCGTTAGCTCACGCACCGTTTCGCGCAATGCTGGGATAATTTCATCCCACTCCTGCGGATTATTGCGCAATTGGTCGAACGTTGGAACTGGTTCTGTTCGTTTGATCGGGAATGGATAGCGATGAACGGTGACAACATCAACAAGGTCACCGTTGGCGATAAGGAATTCGTCTAGCCAATCGCGGCCTGAGGGGTCTTTGGGACGGGCGGCGTGTTCGGCCGAAATTTGGTGAATATTCGGCCCCAGCAGTTCAATGGTCGGATCAACCGCTAACATCGCCTCGGCATAGATTCGCCACTGTTCATTATAGTATTCAGTGTCCCACTCCAACGCATCCTGAAAATCAATATAGATGCTTGGCTCGTTGCCAATGCTCCAATATTTGACCCCGTACCCTTTTTCAATGTTGGTATAACGCACCAACTCGGCCGCCCGCTCGGGCGTGCCGCCCAGCAAACGCACGCTGATTGTTATCTCAGCATCAATGATTGCAGCCAAATCGATCAGCCGATCGATGTCAAAGGTTTGCACGTTGCGCGTGTCGCCAAAACGTCCGCCAGGAAAACGCAGATAGGTGAGTCCAGACGCCTCAAACTCATCCTGCACATCAACCGTCACAACCAGCCACGGGCCATAGTTTGTGCCGTAGACGAGGGGGCTGATTGGGTGTGTTTCGGCCGAAACATCAACATACAACCCCGCAGGAATCACCGTCGGGGTTGGTGCGGGCGTCTCCGTCGGCGCAAGCGTCGGTTCAGGCGTGGCGGTCGGCCGCACCTGCTCACCACACGCAAACAAGAGAAAGACGAGCAAAAGCCAAGCGTTGGTTATCGAGCGTCTAAACCAATCCATAAAAGTCACTAACAATGCGTATCAATAACTTTCTACTTTCTACTTATTACCAGTGACAACAATACCTTGGATAAAGTAGCGTTGTGCCATGAAGAAGAAAAGCAGCGGAACAACCAACGTCATAATCGCAGCAGCTTGAATGAGCTGTGGTTGTGACCCATAAATACCGTTAAAGAAGGTCAAGCCAACTGTGATTGGGACCTGCTCACGCGCACCAGCTAGATAAATTAGCGGGCCGAAGAAGTCATTCCACGCAAAGAAAAAGTGGAATAAACACATCGCCAGTAGCGCTGGGCCAGACTGGGGCAAAATAACGGACAAAAACGTGCGCAGCGGTGTTGCGCCATCAATCTGTGCAGCTTCTTCTTGCTCTTTCGGAATTGTCAAGAAGTATTGCCGCAGGAAGAAAACATTGTATGCGTTGGCAAAAAACTGCGGCAACAGCAACGGCCACCATGATGGGACAAGGCCCATTCTGACCCAGAATGCATAGGTCGGCACAAGCGTAACCTGTGGCGGCAGAATGATTGTCGACAGCAAAATAATAAATAGGATGTTCTTGCCAGGGAACTCAAACCGAGCAAACCCGTAGGCAACGAAGGCGGCCGATGTGACAGCCCCAACCATACCGACAAACGCATAGAAGAACGTGTTCCACAACAACCTAGCAAAATCAATTGCTGTCCACGCCTCAGAGTAGTTGCTCCACGTGGGCTGAACGGTTCTTGATTGTGCAAGCTGCCGCCAGACACCTTCCCATTCGATCAATCCAGCTTCTGGGTTGGCGGGGTCAACAAACTGACTAGCCTTACGTCCCTTTTTGACCAAAGCCAGCTCGCGTGTTTCACCACTCTCGAATGGAACCTGATAAACATCGTAATCTTCCCCTTCATAGTTGAAGGTTTGAGCCGCCGCAGGCAAAATTTGCCCTGTCGGATCAGATATTTGCTCTTTTGTTTTAAGGGAGGTCACCCCACCATAAGCTAATGGCATGAGCCAGAGCGAAAGGATTGCAACCGCTAGAGCGGTGATACCAAATTGTGCAAACAGTCTACGTCGCTTTTTCAGCAAACTGCTACCAGTGCTTTGTTTAATATTAGTTGTTGCCATCAGTTACTCCCCTGCGTAAAAGACCCAGTAGCGGGCGGTGCCAAACAGCGCAACCGTTAGTACGAGTCCAACAATGAACATCAACCACGCAAGCGCAGCACCGTATCCCATGTCTGCATACCCAAATGCATTATTAAAGAAATGAATCATATAGAAGCGCGTGCTTCCTTCTGGGTAACCATTACCGCCATTTAGGACGTATGGTGTCAAGAAATATTGGAGCAAGCCAACTAGACCAAGGACGAGATTGTAGAAAATAACGGGAGACACCATTGGAATAGTAATCTTCCACATGCGTTGCCAATAACCAGCGCCATCTACTTTTGCCGCCTCGTACAAATCAGTTGGGACGCCCTGCAAGCCAGCAAGATTAATCAAAATCGCGTTACCAACACCCCAGATGCCAATATAAGTGTAGGCAATGTAAATCGTGTTGGGGTCATCTAGCCAACGGATACCATTCAAGCCGACAGCCTGATACCCTGTCGTCGCTTGGATAATACGATTTAACCAGCCTGTTTGTGCATTCAGCACACCTTGCCAAATAAAAATAGCCGCAATGCCTGGCACCATAGATGGCATGTAAAACAGCGTGCGGAAAATATTCGTAAACCACAAATCTTCAGAGTTGAGCAAAACGGCAAGTCCGAACGCAATTATCATACCGATTGGCAAACTGATGATAGCAAAGATGAATGTAACACCCATCGATTCCCAAACCAGTTCGTCATCAAACAGCATACGCTGCCAGTGACTAAAGCCAACAAAATTAATGTCATCCGGCGTCGCTAGCTGGAAATCCATTAGAGAGAATACAAATGAGGCCACCATTGGAAGCAGATAAAAAGCCAAAAAGCCTACAATCCATATACCAATAAATGCGTACCCAATTTTTGCCTCTCGCTTCTTCTTGGGTGACATGTCCTGCCAGCTAAACCTACGGGACGACCGCGCCTGTTGAAAGGCATCCATAAAACTCATTCGCTTTGCTCCTTGCTAACTTGCCTACTTGAGGTGATTTGCGAACTCACACAATAAAGTCAGGTGGTTGACTGTGTGAAATGCTCGGGAATAGGCTCTTGCCCATTACAGAACATTTCACCAAGCTAAATGGCCCTTCTCCAAACGGTTACGTTTTGACAGGTGAGGAGCCATTTAGTGGTTGCAAACAAAGGCATCTCAGAAAAGAATGCTCAGATGCCTTTGAGTGAATAATTTAATTATTGAGCGTCGAAGATTTCTTGGAGTGCGCTCTTCAACTCTTCAAGGCCAGCTTGAACGTCGAAGTCTGGATCGTTGTTCATGCCTTCGCTGAATACACCCAGTGCGTCGCGTGCTTGCAGCTCACCTGGGTAACCTTCTTCATGGTTAGGGTTATCAGGATACGCCATGCTAGCGGTTACAACATCCCAGTTGATGTCCATACCAGCGAACTGGTCTGCATCAAGTGCGTCGAAGAATGCGCTTTGTAGGCTGATACGTGCTGGCAAACCACCGTAGATTTTAGTCAACGGGTCGGCTGCATCACCAATCAAGTATTGGAGAACAGTCCAAGCTGCATCAACATTCTTTGAGCCTTCGAGGATAGCGAAGGTGTCAGCATGCATTTTAGCAGTGGTGCTGCCGTCTGGGGCTGCTGGCATAACTGCCAAGTCCCAGTTAGCTTCCAAACCAGCTAAACAGCAGGTTGCGTACCAGAGGTGAACGTGGCTCAGAGCGATGTTGCCAGATTCAAACAGGTTGCCACCGTTGAGCAAGTCACTACCAGCATAAACGCCGTTTGGCATGAATGGTTGGTCGTTCCACATTGCGTCATGATACCATTGCGCTGCATCAGCCCAGTGTTCTGGAATTTCAGCGTTGCCGTTGCCATCATGGAAAGCATCTGCACCGAAGAGGGTAAGCATACCGCGAATGTCAGCCCAAACAACACCATAGCCGAACTGGATGATGTTTTCTGCGTCAAACTCGTCCATTGTTGCGTCGTTACCGTTCACATCAACAGTCAAGAATCGGCCGATTTCAGCAATCGTGT
>JBMZDF010000525.1:0-4408 GCA_049614105.1 Promineifilaceae bacterium (SeqCode) | reverse complement strand
GCGCGTGTTTCGGCCGATGTCAAAACCCAATCAATCGCCCCCGCCACACCACAAATAATCAGTCGCCAAACAAACACCCCTCAAGCAGCGCCCAAGACATTTGGGAAAATGTCTCAAATGATGGGCAAACGCTCACCATTTGATGGCTACACGAATAATACCCAGCCTAATCTAGCCCCCTTGTCACTGGCTCACCCGTCCTTAGCAAACGCATCATTGCAAAACTTATCCACATTGCGCCCTACTCAAACACTTGTGCCGCCAGCAACAGTGGTGGGTCGGTCGTTTTCGGCCGATTCTCCACAACCCACAGCAAACTCAAACATAACAGCACCTATCAATCACTCAATCGCTTCTGCGACAGCAACAACACACCACGCTGTTCAGCGCACAAGGTCAGCGGCCAGCACAAGCACAGCACGACATGCGCCAACGTTTAGCAAGACTGTTGGAAATCGGCCGATACAGACAATCCAACACAGCAACGTCTCCACCGCACCCGTTATTCAACAACCGCACGCGCCACAAATACAGTCACCATCGACAACACAACTAACAAACTTTTCTCCAAACTGGATGCCAACAAGGTCCGCATTTAGCCCTGTGGTGGCGCAGCGTCAATCGGCACGCGCCCATGAGGTATCGACGCCTTTGACGCGCAATTCGGCCGCTGCCCAGCCAACATCTACGATAAACCCACCCATCCAGCGTCTCGATCGGGGTCAAATGGCAACTGGGTCGCCACTTGATGCGATGATGCTTGAGCCGCTAACCGCTTCGGCCGATCCTGAAGATCTCGTCGCGTCGTTGTTTGATCTGCTTGACCAGCAGGAGCAACAGCAGGCCGAGGCGGTTGCCCCCGCCGAAATCATTGAACATATTAAGCAGACAGCGCCTGTTGAGGAGCGTAATTCGGCCGAAAATAGCTACAAAAGCAGCAAAACAGCCGCAGAGGTAGAAGGACCCGCACCAGAACAACCCGATGTCAATGCCTTAACCAACGCCGTCTACCGTCAAATTCGCCGCCGACTCAGCCTTGAGTGGGAACGCGGACGAGGATATTAAAGCATGTCAACCACTAGTTTCATCAAAGCTCAAATCAAACCCGTCACGGGCGGTGCGCCAATCGATTGCATGTACAACCCTGAGAACTACACGATCAAAAAGTCAAACACCTACAGGGCGACCAATAACAACGGCTCAATTCCTGACCAAGAGTTCTGTTCGGCCGGTCCCATCGAACTCACGCTCAGCAAACTGCTGTTTGATACCTACGCCGAGGGGGCAGATGTCACGACCCACACGGGCAAACTACTTGCCCTCATGACACCCAGCGTTGCGACTGGGGGCAGTTCGCAGAAAAAAGAGCCGCCACAGGTTGATTTTATTTGGGGGTCGTACAACTTACGCGCCGTCATCACGAGCATGTCACAACAGTTCACGCTCTTTCTGCCCAACGGCAACCCCGCACGCGCCGAGGTCGATCTGACGCTAATACAAGCGACCGATCCCTGCAAACTGCCTGGTACGAATCCGACCTCTGGCGGCGGGCCAGTTGAGCGGGTCTGGACCGTTTCAGGCGCAGATCGACTCGACAACATCGCCTACGCCGTTTATGGCGACTCTAGCAAATGGCGGCACATCGCCACGCGCAACCGCATCAGCCACCCCGCCGACATTGTGCGCGGCCAGATTCTCGCCATACCAGAGCTAATCAGATAAGAAAATGAAGGCGATAGACTGGAGAAGTCACAGTTCATCATTCTCCATTTTTCATCTCTTTCTCACCTATGTTTGCAACAAAAAGCGTCAAAGTTAGTCAAATCACCGTCAGCATCGGGGGGCCACTTTCCCCTGAAATGTTTGATCGCATCGAGGAGATCGTCGTTGATCAGAGCAACCATCTGCCCGGAATGTTTATGATTCGTTTTGCGGATGCTGACTTAACGCTAGTTGATGGCAAGCAGTTTGATCTAACAAAACCAGTGGAGATTTCTGCCCTGACTGATTCGGGCGCGTCAGTTCCACTCATTACGGGTGAAGTGACCGCTATCGAGCCGCTCTTTTTAGATGGTATGCACACCGAATTGGTTGTGCGTGGCTATGATTTATCACACCGCCTTTACCGTAACCAAATCAGCCGCGCCTATCTCAACATTCGTGACAGCGACATCGCGACCCAGGTTGCCGCTGCTGCGGGTCTAACCCCTGCCGTCACCGCCACAACCGCGATTTATGAGCATGTGTTTCAAAATAACCAATCCGATCTCGAATTCTTGCGCGAACGTGCTTGGCGCATCGGGTACGAATGTTTTGTTGACAACGGCACGCTCTACTTTCGCCCCCCGCCGCCCTCTGGTGGTGGCATCACGCTGACTTGGGGCGCAAATTTGCTCTCGTTCGAGCCATCCATGACACTTGGTGAGCAAGTTGATGACGTGACGGTGCGCGGCTGGGACCCTGAAATGCAGATGGCGATTGTCGGCACGGCCACAATGGGTGCGATATACCCCAAACTAGGCGGCGCGGCCAATGGCGCATCGCTTGCCAGCCCGTTTGGTATCGGTAAAGCGATGATTGTTGATCAGCCTGTCGCCACCCAAGCGGAGGCGACGCAAATGGCACAGGCGCGGCTCAACGAGCGCAGCGGCACGTTTGTCCAAGCAAACGGCAGGGCGCACCGTCGCCCCGACATCGCCGCTGGTAAATTTGTCACGCTCGAAAATCTAGGCACGCGCTTTTCAGGAACTTATCTTGTGACAGGCGCACAGCATCGCTACACACATGGCGGTCTTTACACCGAATTCACCGTTTCTGGCTCTCGTTCGCAAACGGTTGCCAGTCAAATGGGCGGTCACAAACCGCAGAAAACTGTTCCGCATGTCGTTATCGGCATCGTCACCGACACAATGGATCTGTTCAAACAGGGGCGCGTCAAAGTGAAATACCCGTGGCTGGATGAGATGCTGTCGAGCAACTGGGCGCGGATTGTTGGCACGGGCGCGGGTGCGGGCGGTGCTGGTTTTTATGCTGTGCCACAGGTCAATGACGAGGTGCTGCTGGCGTTTGAGCAGGGTGACTTTAATCGGCCGATAATAATAGGCGGCCTCTGGAGCACCCCCATCATGCCCCCCGACGATGCCGCAACCGCGATGTCCAGCATGGAGGCCAACGTTCGCGTTTGGCAATCACCCACGGGGCATAAAATCACGATGCGCGACGACGCCACAAGCAGCATCGCCATCACAACCAGCGCAGGCCACAACATCACACTCGATGACACAATGGGGTCGATTAGCGTTACCAGCGTCGGCGGCAACTCAGTCAAAATTGAGGACATGGCCCAACTAATCAGCGTCACCTCAATGGGCGACATCCGCCTGACCTCCATGCGGGGCATCACGATGTCGGCAACCACCGCCATCACGATGAACAGCCCCGTTGTGACCGTCAATGGAGCAACCACCACAGTAAACGCCACAGCCACCACCATGAACGCCGCCACCACCTTAGTCAACTCAGCAGCAACAACGGTAACGGGTGCAAAAATCAGTTTAGCTAGCCCGTCAATCAGCCTTGGCCCCGTCGGATAAAAAGAGAATATTATGTTACCAACTATCGTTACAGGCGCAGAATGCCGCTGCACATTTGGCAGCGAGCGCAACCCGTTCAACGTCGTTCCCAGAGGACTAACCCTAAACGGACTCCCGATCGGGACAGAAAATGACAACGTTGTTGGCGTCAATTTCATCTCGTTCAAAGAATGTTTTTCGCCTAACAATCCCACCGTTTGGCTCGGCGTCGCCTATTGCCTCCCCGTGATTACTGGCCCGTGGCGAGGCTCCGAATTTGTCACCCACACAGGCGCTGGCATCCTCAACATGGCAAGCACCCTGCAATGCCAATGGAACGGCATCATTTTTTTCACCCAATCAGGGCAAACGGGTACAAGCAACACGTAAAACACCCCCACCTAACCTCCCCCAAAGGGGGAGGAACTGGTCCCCCTCCCAGAGGGGGGGGCTAGGGGAGGGTGTTCCAATTTCCATCACCATGAACAGCAACAGCGATTTAATCGGCCAAGGACTCTCCTTTCCCCTACGTTTAGGACCACAGGGCGGCTGGCAACTAACCAATCATTATAGTGAACTCAATCAGGCGATCATGATTATTCTGATGACGCCAATTGGGCAGCGCGTCATGCGCCCCACATTTGGCTGTCAAATTCACGATCTGATGTTTGAACCGATCAACTCGCAGACGTTGACGCTTGCCAAACGGTACACGGAAGAAGCGCTGGCGATGTGGGAGCCGCGCATTGATGTCAAAGAGGTTGTGGTCAACTACAAAATCGATATGCCGAGCGCAATCTCGTTGGAGGTTGTCTATCGGCCGAAAAACGAAAAAG
>JBMZDF010000524.1:0-4413 GCA_049614105.1 Promineifilaceae bacterium (SeqCode) | reverse complement strand
CGTCAGGACTGGATGAGCGTCTTGCCAGCGAACTGACCGTGATTCAAAATGAGCTGTTCCATCTTGGGTCTGATCTCTGCTTTGTGGAGGAAGACAAAATTAAATACAGTATTCCTCAAATTGAACTGCGCCATGTTGAAAAACTAGAGGCGCTGATTGATGAGATGACCGCTGTTGTCGGTCCCTTGCAGAATTTTATTTTGCCAGGGGGGGCGATTGGATCGGCGCATCTTCATGTGGCACGCACCGTCTGCCGTCGTGCAGAACGTGATGTGATTGAATTGTCACGTGATGAAGCAGTTGGTGAATTTGTGATCAAATACCTTAACCGACTCTCAGACGCATTGTTTGTGATGTCGCGTTATGAAAACCATCAGAAGGGTATCCCAGAACCGCTCTGGGATTCGCATCTGTAAATCTATTGTGCCAAGTTGTTCAGCAGGCTGCTTCATAGCCTCACCAGTGTTTTCTTGGCACTTCTAACTTCCCTATTCTTATGTTTAACTTACAAATACCGTCGATTGATGAATCGGCAACCCAAGCTGCTGCCGCACAGCAAGCAGATTTGACAAAACCAGCGGGTGCGCTCGGCAAATTAGAGCCGCTCTCGATCCGACTTGCGGGTATGACCGGCAACCCGTCGCCTACCTTTGACAACAAAGGGGTGATTGTGATGGCTGGCGATCATGGCGTAACGGCCGAAGGCGTGAGCGCGTTCCCAAGCGCTGTGACACCGCAGATGGTGCTCAACTTTTTGATGGGCGGGGCGGCTGTGAATGTGCTGGCACGTCAGGCTGGTGCAACGGTTACGGTGGTCGATATGGGCGTCAATTTTGATTTTGACGATCATCCACAGCTTGTGAAAGCGAAGGTGGCACGCGGAACGGACAACATGGCGGTTGGTCCTGCGATGTCGCGTGAGCAGGCGGTGCAGGCGATTCAGGCGGGAATCGATGTGGTTTCGGCCGAAATCGCCAAGGGCCTCAATATCGTCGCCATCGGCGAAATGGGCATCGGCAACACGACGCCCGCCAGCGCCATTACTGCCGTTTTCACTGGATTGCCCGTTGCAGACATCACAGGACGCGGCACAGGTCTTGACGACGCAGGGCTTGCTAACAAGGTGGCGGTCATCGAACGTGCGATCGCAACCAACGCACCCGACGCGAGTGACCCGATTGGCGTTTTAGCAAAGCTTGGCGGCTACGAAATTGCGGGGCTGGCTGGCGTTGTCCTCGGCGCAGCGGCACACCGCGTGCCGGTCATCACCGATGGCTTCATCGCCTCCTCGGCCGCTCTGATCGCGGCCGAGATCGACCCAGCCGCAAAGGATTATCTCCTCGCATCGCACAATTCAGTTGAAATCGGACATCAGGCGATTTTGGCAAGATTAGGATTGGAGCCGTTGTTTGATCTTGGGTTTCGATTGGGCGAAGGGACTGGCGCTGTGATGGCGTTCCACTTTGTCGAAGCGGCGGTACGCACGCTCAATGAAATGGCAACCTTTGCATCAGCAGGCGTAAGCGAAAAAGATGCGTAGCGAGGGCTTATTTGGAGACGCGCCACTGGTGGCGTCTCCACTAGCTCATTCTCGCTACTTCCTGCGAATTTGTAGCGTTCGGCCGAAACCGTCCGGACGCACAAGCTGACGGTGCGTCTCAAACACAGGCGTGATTCTGTCTAAAACACTCTGTGGAAACGAGGCGCTGCGTCGAGTATCCAACCGCACATTCATACACAGGCACTCATTCCGCGCAATGAGTGCGCCTGTTTCCCCATGACTCATGCTGTGCAGATAGTGAATCCGCTTGTGGTCCATGTCAACTAATTGGGTGGTGATGTGCAGCGGTTCCCCTTCAAATACCTCCCCCAAATAATCGACGTTCATCCCAATGGTAAAAATCGAACAGTTTTCGCGATCGGGGTAGTCAAGCCCCAGCCCCCACGTTTCGTAAACGGCATCAGTGACGAGATCGAACGCCAACACATAGTAAGCGACGTTCATATGACCATTGTGGTCAATCCATTCGGGCAGGACGGTGAGCGTTGTTTTGGGGAGCATAATTTTAAGTGTTCAGGTTGTGTTGCTTTTAAAGCGGCTCAGGTATTTCGTGGGCGCGTTCTTGTTGGGCTGCCAGCAGGATGTCTTCAAATTCTGTGAGGGTTTTAACCGCTTTGAGTTTGCGCATCATCGGTTTGACGGCCAGCCCTTTGAAGTAGCGGTGCAGGTGGCGGTGGAACAGTTTTAGACCTTGCTCAACGCCGAAGTAGCTGACGTTTTCGCGGACGTGCATGAGGGCGGCATCGGTGATTTCATGAAAGGTTAGGTCGTTGCGTGATTTTCGGCCGAAAATCCAAGGATTACCAACCGCTGCACGACCCACCATCACACCATCACAACCCGTGTGCGCCTTCATCGCATCCACATCGGCAGGCGTCTTGACATCACCATTGCCAATCACGGGAATATTGACCGACTGTTTTAACGTGCCAATCGCATCCCAATTCGCCTGATTATTATACTTTTGCGCCTTGGTGCGCCCGTGCATCGCAACCAAGGACGCGCCGTTATCTTCCATAATCTTGGCAATTTCAACATAGTTGAGGTTATCTTGATCCCAACCGAGCCGAATTTTGCCCGTAACGGGAACGGTGAGATGCTTGCTCAACAGTCGAAACGTATCGGCAACTAACTCTGGCTGCGTCATCATGCCCGCACCAGCGCCAGCGCCGCTTATTTTCTTGACCGAACAGCCCATGTTGACATCGATGATGTGTGGCCCCCATTCTTCAATTCTCAGGGCTGCTTCCAACAGTTTTTGGGCACTGTTGCCAAATATCTGAAAGACAACGGGGTCTTCCCCGTCTCGAATGTCAAGCCGCCGCCACTGTGGGTTGGGATCGCCTAGCAGCGCTTCGGAGGCCACAAACTCAGTGTAGTTCATAGACGAGCCGTGTGCTCGCGAGATGGCCCGACAGGGAACGTCTGAATACGCCGCCATTGGCGCAAGAATCACGTCGCCATAGATTGGAATTTCTCTAACCCAAAAGCTGGGTTCTGGTTTACTCGTTTCATTCATCATCGAGAGGTATTTTATCAAAAATTCGTGTGGACGTTGAGCCTTAACTCTGGTTCAATTGTCATGATGATAGAGTGCATTATTTTTGATTTTGGCAATACGCTTGCCGATGAACAGTGGATGTTGCAATCACCGGCCGATTTGCCCACGTGGGAATTAGCCTATCGGCATGGGGTTTGGAATCGGCCGATGGAGTGGGGCGAACCGTGGAGCCGTGGCGAGTTAAGCGCCTATGATATTGCGGAACGTATGTACAATGTGCTGGGCGTCCCTACAAATCGCGCCTATCAAATTATGCTTGCAAACTGTCGTAAACTGCGTTTTTTCCCTAACGTGATGCGTTATGTGCGTAATCGCCATCAACAAAAGCTCAAACAAGCGATTGTGACGATCAACCCTGACATTTTCTCTGATGTCGTTGTGCCGCACTATCGACTCGACACGCAGTTCGATGTGATTGTCAACTCCTGTGATTACGGCACGCTGGACAAGGCCGAACTAAGTCAGCACGTTTTTGCCCATTACAACAACTCAGTTGGCTTTCACAACAGTTTGTTAATCGATAACTCGCAAACGCACCTCGACAGCTTCGCTGCACAGGGTGGCGCAACCTATTTGTTTACAGACGACGCAACGTTTCAAGCCGACCTACTACAAAATGGCGTGCTGCCGTTTCAGCCCCAATAGCGGCTAGTATTTAAGGCGCATCTACCTTGCGAACCTTGTAAACCTCTGCATTTTGATAGAGTTGTTCCTCAACAACCTCATAGGCTGGGGATAAGGCTGTAAGATACTGTTGGGACTCGTTACTGTGAATATGCGAGAAAATCAGCCACATCGTATCAACTTCATCGGGCCATCGTCCTAACATATCCGCAATGCGCCTTTCATCGTCTGCACCTCGTAGCCACTTTCCAAACGTAAGATTGAGATCCTTATACGCTTGGCAGTTAAAAATGGTTCCTCTTGTTTGCCGATTGGCACATGCGGTGATGCCTAACACCTCTAATCGATAGCCTAAGCCGCGTGATGCGCCATAGTAGACATAGGTTGGTTCCATAGACTGATTGTTGGTAAGCCAATAATCAGTTGCAGAACGCATATCCTCTTGATATTCGCGCGGGACAATGAAGGCGCAAAGCATCAACAGCGCAAACACAAGAGAGCCGACATGTGGCAACCGGCGATTGAGATACGTGACGCCAATTCCAACACACCATGCAATCAACGGCAGCAAAAGCAACGAATGGCGGGTTCCTGCGAAGAAGTAAGACCCCGTGCGACTAATAAAATAGTAGCCAAGCCATGAAATTAGTAGGAATATTGCTGGATG
>JBMZDF010000523.1:0-4418 GCA_049614105.1 Promineifilaceae bacterium (SeqCode) | reverse complement strand
AATCTCTGCTCGAACCCTAGAATCCCCGTTCCTTTAGGTCGGGGAGTATGTCAACATCTGACTATGATAAAAAATCGCAACTTTATCCTTTTGTGGCTGGTTAGTATTTTTACGACGTTGGGCATCGAATTGTTTACGATTACGATTCTGGTGACGGTGTTTGAGCAGACGGGCAGCACGTTACAAGCTGCTGTTGCATCGGCCGCCCGCTTCCTGCCCGCTTTTGTGCTGGGACCCGTTGCTGGGGTTTTGGTTGATCGTTTCCGACGCAAAAATGTGCTTGTTGGAATGGACATCATACGGGCGGTGTTAATCTTTGGCGCAATTGGATTGCTAGGCAGCAGTGGTGTATTGGCTATTGTGCCGAGTTATTTGATTTTGTTTGGGCTGTCTTCGGGCGAAGTATTCCACGGCCCCGCTCGTCTCGCCCTGATCCCTTCGCTTGTTCAACAGGACGAACTTGTTCGCGCAAACAGCATCATCATGGTGACGCGACAGGTCATGATGGCGCTCTCGTATACCATGGGCGGCTGGCTCGTGCTGTATGTGCCTCTCCGACAGCTCGCAATTGGTATCGTCGTGGTGTTTCTGCTGGCGATTGTGTGTGCGCTGATGATGGTTGTGCCGCAACGGGTAGAAATAGAGGGTGGGGAGAATTCGGCCGAAATGACTTTTCTCGAATCGCTCCGCTCTGGCTGGATCTATCTATCTAAACACCCAATCGCCCGCCCGCTCACCATTATGGAAACGGTCGAACATGTGCCGCACGGCATTTGGACAAGCGCACTCATTTTGACATTTGCCACCGTTGCGCTTAACGGCACGACGGCCGAATGGGGGTACATCGCTACAAGCTACTTTTCAGGCATGATTATTGGGTCAGTTGCAGCACTGGCGCTCAATGATTGGCTCAAACGCTATCCTGGGCGCATTATTGTTGTCAATGCTTGCCTGTCAGGATTTTTGACCTTTGCCTTTGCAAGTAGCCCAAATGTGACTTTTGCCGTTGCGATGGGGCTACTGTTTGGCCCGCCGTTTGCTATCCGCGATGTGGCTCAAGACTCATTGTTGCAAAGCACGGTTGCAGAGGGGCAGCTTGGGCGCATCTACGCCACACGCGAGACGCTGCGCAGTGCCGTCTTTGTGTTTGCTGGCCTGTTCTTTGCGTGGCTCAGTGAGTATGTCCCCATCCGCATGATCTACGTCATTGGTGGTGGCATCTATTTGTTGACAGGTTTTTATGCCCTGAGCAATAAATCTCTGCGTGAAAGTCGTATGTCGGCCGAACCAGCCACCTCTTAGCCTCAACGCTTTCACAACACAACCCTAACTAGAAAGCGGCAAGCACCCTTTTCACTTGGCACTTGCCGCTTTTCACTAAAATAATGATCGACACAACTCAACTTAACAAAAAGCTTGTTTGGGAATTTTGGCAGGCGCTAGAAAATGAGTCGCCACAATCGGCCGCACACGCAATCATGACAGATGATTTCATTTGGCACGGCCCCGACCCCATCAACAAACTAAACGGGGCTGATGCCTTCGTTACCCACTTTTGGCAACCGTTGTTGCACGCTTTCCCCGACCTAAAGCGCCAAACACACCTGTTTTGCGGTGGCAAATCAAACGGACGCATCGATGGTGACATCACGCAAGATGGTCGCATGTGGGTCAGCGGCACAGGGTATCTTAACGGCACATTCGCCAACGATTACCTAGGCATCCCTGCAACGGGGCAGGCGGTCCGCATTCGCTGGGGCGAATTCTGTCGCATGGAAAATGGCAAAATGGTTGAGGTCTATTTCCTGTTGGATCTGGTTGATCTGATGCAACAAGCGGGTTACAACGTCTTGCCATCCGCTCGTGGAAAAGATCACATTTACCCCGCACCCGCCGCCAACGACGGCATCCTGCACGATGCGCAAGATGCCGCTGTCACAGCATACAGCCTCGATCATATTCGTCGCTTTATCTATGACGGTCTAAATGCCTACGATCAAGACGGGTTAGGCAGCATGGGGATGGCCGATTATTTCCACCCAGATGTGCAATGGTTTGGGCCGGGTGGGATCGGCGCTTGTTTGAGCTTCAAGGAGTTTGAGGATTTGCACCAAGCACCGTGGTTGGTTGCGTATCCTGATCGCTCCGTGCAAGATTTGGATGCGCTGTTTGCGGACGGTGTTTACACGGGCGCACCTGGCTGGGCGGGCGTGATAGCCACGCACACAGGCCCCTATCTGGGTGTCCCTGCGACGGGAAATAGGATTGAGTTTAATGGGCTTGATTGGTGGAAACGTGAAGGGGAGCAATACATCGAGAATTGGGTATTTGTCGATATGGTTCACCTCTTTCGTCAGTTTGGCATCGATTTATTTGCGCGTTTAGCGGAGCAAGTAGCGACGAGAGCAAATGGTTAACCTCAAGCCCCACTCAGGTGCTTGAACACAAACGTTTTCCTATCGACAATGGTTTGAAAACCAGTTCATCATGGGAGAACGCTTTGTGTACAAACAATATCTGATCGGTTTCTGGAACTATGGGCTTGTCGTCCTGCTTGCCGTGGTGGCGTTTTATTTCTTTTTGATCCCAGCCGCGATCGTTATTCGCGATTTGAATGACCCCGCGCTGCGTCAAAATAAGACGCCCGCCTTTGCCTATCGCTGGCATCGCAATGTGTCGCGCCAGATGGAACCTTGGGCGCGTGAGCGTGTTGAGACGGGTCGCGCCAGCACGCTCAACCTCAACAATATATCGGGAACAGAGTGGCCTGTTTTTAGCGCCGTTTACTATTTGTGGGCGACAGAATCGTTGCAGGCAGCTTGGGAAGCCGATCCGTCACTCTCCACCACAATGCCAACTGACTATGCAGAAGGTGCGATTCGGGCGGCGGCGGCGCTTGTGGCTGATCCCAATCATGCCGCTTGGGTTCAACAACATTGGGGGGATGATTATCTCCATCAAGAAAACATTTTCTATCGGATGCTTTTGATTGGTGGTTTGACCAGCTATCAGGAATTGTTGGGCGAGACAACCTATGAAGCATTGCTGATTGATCAGGTGCAATCTTTGTCACGTGAGCTGGACGCCTCGCCCTATGGCTTGCTCGATGATTATCCAAACCAATGCTACCCGATTGATATTTTGCCAGCGATTGCCGTGATCCAGAGAGCCAGCGTGATGTTAGATATGGCGCATGAGCCGTTTGTGGCGCGTTCCGTGCGCGGTTTTTCAGACACGCGCTTAGATCCCGCCACAATGCTGCCTACTTATATTGCAGATTCTGAGACAGGGGTTGGGTATGGTTCTGCCAGAGGGATTGGCGCATCCTACATGTTGATCTGGGCACCCGAACTGTGGCCAGAGGTTTCAGAGGCGTGGTACACGCAATTTGAACAGCATTTTTGGCAAGAAGGGAGGTTTGTTTCGGGAATTCGCGAGTTTCCTGTTTATGCAAATTCGGCCGAATGGCTAGCAGACGTCGACGCTGGCCCTGTGATCGCGGGCTACGGCACAGCCGCCAGCGCCTTCGGGATTGGCGCAACACGTGCCAACGGACGCTTCGATCACGCATTCCCTCTAAGCGCCGAGGCGTTGGTCAGCACATGGCCGCTGCCAAACGGCACGCTGCTGGGGCCAAGAATGCTCTCGAACCTTTCGGACGCCCCTTTAATCGGTGAAACAGCACTACTGTTCAGCTTTACGCGGCAGGCACAGACCCAACAAATCACAACCGCTGTGAGCGGCGGACTTCCGCTCGTCGTTTACGCAGGGCTCCTCTTTTATAGTTTAATCGGCCTAGTTATCATGTGGCTGGCATATCTTTGGTTTCGGGCAAGTTAACGACTCATGGGTGGTTAGGATTTCAGGAACTCGACCCAACTCGACCCAACTCGACTCAGCTCAACTCGCTCCTACGCTCCGCGTGGGAGTGTCCTTTCTTACCGCTCTGCGGTTTCCGAGAATGCGCAGAGAAGAGGCCACGGAGCGGCAGGAGAGGCGTTCCACCGCAGAGCAGTGGAACGAGTGTTTTCAAAAGGTTTTTGAGACGATAAGTTATTTCGACCTTCTATTTTCGCTCAGCGCATCAATCGCCAGCGCGATTGCGCCGCTGACGCCGATCAGGTCGCCAAGTTGGGGTGGCACGATATAGCTGTCGATGTCGTTTAGGATTGCGGGGTGCTGAACGTAGCCATTTAATAATGTCTGTACACGGCTACGAATCATTGGAAAGAGCTGTTTTTGCTGCATGACGCCGCCGCCCAAAATAATTTTCTGTGGGGAAACGATGCAGATTACGTTCATTAGGGCTTGGGCGATGTAGTCAGCTTCTAGTTCCCAAGCGGGGTGGTCTGGGGGGAGATTTTCGGCCGAAATTCCCCACCGCGCCGCTATCGCTGGCCCCGACGCCAACCCTTCAA
>JBMZDF010000522.1:0-4422 GCA_049614105.1 Promineifilaceae bacterium (SeqCode) | reverse complement strand
GCTTGGCCTTCTGGTTGTACCCCTGCATCACAGCCCGCGCCAGCAAACCCACCCGCCGCCCCAAGCTCTGGCGCACCTTGCCCAAGTTCTAGTGCATGGCCTCCCGGCTGTATCCCATCAGATGCTGCTCCCGAAGCAGACACCCTAGAGGATGTCGAAGTATTTACGCTTGAGCAAGCTCAGGCACTGGTGCGTGAAAAGCGTCGTTTCCCTGTTGAGTCTGACCCAGTTGAATGTGAAACAGAGGAACTGAGAGATGAGCCATTGGTTTCATTCAGTACGCAGTGTAAGTATATTATTGCGCCTGCTACTGCCGCTCAGCCAATTGACTCTCAGATTGTTGCAACAGCGGTTCTTTCTGAAAATGAAGATGATTCGCGTGCAAAATATCTTCAGGTTAAGGAGCAAGATCAAGCCTTTATATCGGGTATTGGAGCTGGCGGCGCTCGCGTTTTTTGGGAAAATCATGAGAACGGGTACACATCGTGCTTTGCCTTATTGATCACCGACGCTCAAGCTGGCGATATTGAACTGGTTACCTGTACACGTATCACGCAAACGAAAAATATAATCACTCAAGCTAGTGTATTGCTCTATTCGGATGATATAAATGAAGGGCTAGGTTGGCTTAGCCGAATCGACTTCTAGTTGCTTTTAAGTTGGCGGCATGATGGCTTGAATCGGCCGATGTCGCCTCTAATTCATCACAACAACCACATCAATTCTGGTGTGGTTCCCCGCCCCCACGCATAAATCCCCATATCAATCGCACCCGCTAGACTGTGTTATTATTCGCGTCGGGTCATCTCAAATAAATGTCCCCACTGTGTTGCTGCCTGTTCATCAGTCAGCAGACAAAACAAACGATTCACGCACCCAAACAGGCCAAACCCTATGTTCAATAAATTGAAGTTCCTGTCGCTATACTATGCTTTTCACCTCAAGAAACGGTTTAGCCCACTAGCCCCCACAAGGCCGTCCGCCACCGTTTTGCTTGTGCGGGACAGCGCGGAAGGGCTAGAGGTTTTTATGGTTGTGCGGCATCACAAGATTGATTTTGCATCAGGCGCATTGGTTTTTCCGGGTGGGAAGGTCGACCCACAAGATCGCGCTCAGGGGTTACGCGCTTTTTGTGACGGTGCGGCCGAAACGGACGACAAGACGCTCAGCTTTCAGATTGCGGCCATCCGCGAGGTATTTGAGGAATGCGGTATCCTGCTGGCCCGTAAAGATGGGGCTAACGCGCTGCTCAATGCTGAACAGGTGACCGCGCTGGCGTCATACCGCGAGGCGCTGCACAAGAATAAAATTGACATGCAATCATTTGTAACCCAAGAAAACCTCAGACTGGCTTGCGATCAACTGCATCTGTTTTCACATTGGGTCACGCCCGAAATGCTTCCCAAGCGATTTGATACGCATTTTTACTTGGTTCATGCGCCTGATGATCAGGTGGGGATACATGATGGACACGAATCAGTTGACTCGGTGTGGATTAGCCCCCAAACCGCATTGCAAGATGAAAAGGCGGGCAAGCGCACAATTGTGTTTCCAACCCGCCTAAATTTAGAGAAGCTGGGGCAAAGCGACACGGTTCAGAATGCAATCCAATGTCTAGATGCGTCGGCCGCCTATGAAGTGATGCCAAAAATGAGGCGTAAAGGTATCGATGTCTATTTGACGCTTCCCGAAGCGGCGGGATATGGGAACATTGAACAGCTTTTAAGCCAAGTGGGATGATGCGAGATGTGACGCGCCTGAGCGTCTAAAACGGCAGTTTGTCCAAGTCGATATTGCCACCAGTCAGCACCAGTGCAATGCGTTTGCCCTTAAAAACCGCTGGGTGCTTCATGACAACGGCCAGCGTCACGGAGCAAGATGGCTCGATAATGATTTTGAGCCGATCCCAAATCAGCCGCATCGCGGTGATAATTTCATCTTCACTAACCGTGTAAATTTTCTCAACATGTTTGTAGATAATCGGAAAGGTGAGTTCGCCCAGCGAGGTTAACAGACCATCTGCAATCGTGTTTGGCTCGATCATGGGGATGATATGCCCCGCCGCCATCGAGCGCATCGCATCGTCAGCCCCTTCTGGCTCCGCCCCAAACACCCGCACGCTGGGGGCAAGGTTCGCCATTGTGAGCGCCGTGCCGCTGAGCATCCCACCGCCGCCAACGGGCGCGATGACCATATCAAGATCGGGAACATCTTCCAATATCTCCAAGCCTGTTGTGCCTTGCCCTGCAATGACGCGCACATCATCGTAGGGGTGGATCAGCGTTGCATTTTGTTCCGCAACCACTTTATCGGCCGCCGCCTCACGCGCCACTACGTTTGGCTCACAAAGCACAATCTCCGCCCCAAAGCTGGCAACATTGGCCTGTTTAATAGCTGGAGCTGTGCGCGGCATCACGATTGTCGCGCTAAACCCTTGACGCTGCGCCGCCATTGCGACCGCCGCCCCGTGGTTGCCCGAAGAGTGCGTGGTCACGGTGTCCGTTGTGCCAGCCTCTTTGAGCAACAGCACCGTATTGGTTGCGCCGCGACTTTTGAACGACCCTGCTTTTTGTAGATTTTCACATTTGAAAAATAGCTCTGCGCCAACCTGCGCATTGAGCGCATCGCTTGTTAAGATGGGGGTTCGAGTGATATAAGGGCGAATACGTTCGGCCGCTGCCTGAACATCGGCAATTGTTGGGGTGGTCATCTGTGTATGGTAATCGATCCCCTTCCGAGATACAAAATGGATGTTCAATGATGACCCTCGACCCTCGCCGCGCACTTCGCTACAATCCATTTTATGAATAGATGGCTACGGCGACTCCTTTATTTGCTGATTACAATGATTTGGCTGGCGATGATGTTGTTCCCAGTGGCGGCGTTCCGCCTGTCACGTCGTGGGCAGATGACGGTCGGCCCAACGCATATTTTCTTGGTTGATGAGGGCCGTCAAGAGGGTGTCGGCTTTGCGACGGTGCGCGAGATGCGTGGCGATGTTCCCTGCCGACGCACAACGATTCGCTACATTATGTGGAGCGGCACGGCGGAAAATGCACAGAGTTGTACGTGTGATGCGGCGGGTAAATATGAATTGCAGGGGAGGCAATGCGTTTTAATTGCCAATTAGGGTGTCTTAAATGGTAAAATTCAACTATGGCAGCGAATCTACCGACTGAATCGGCCGAAATGAACCCCTCAACACCCGCACTCGATCCCACCACTGTGACACGCGAGGCAGAACTCCAACGCTTTAACTGGCTAGCACTCTACCTCCCCGTCATCCTTGTCAGCGTGATAGCGGTCGTCCTGCTGGGCGTCTTAGCTTGGACCGCTTTGTTTACAGGGGGGGAGGCGGCTTCGCAAGTCGATCGGGCCTCTGGCATTGCCGACGTCTTTTTAATGTTAATTTGTCTCATGCCCTTGACGCTTGTTGGCGCGATTGTGCCTTTGGGCGGTTTGGGGTTCCTCTACTGGCGACAGCAAAATGGCTCCATTTTGCGCGAACGTACCCAAACGTTGTTGCATAAAGTTGACGATGGGGTGGCGACGGCCAACGAAAAGGTGAACGAAGCAAGCCCTAAAATTGCGCGGCCGATTATTGCGACGCGGTCTAGATTAGAAGGCGGGTTTGTCCTACTTGACAAACTGATCGATGCCGTTAAAAATGGCATCTCAAATCAAATCATCGAGCAACCAAAGACAACAAGCAGTCAGTCTGAACAGTCGGAATAATTATTATGAAAATTGAAGAATCAAGATCGCAAATTCTACTTATTGGCACGCTGGTTGGTGCAGGTCTCGGCCTGATAACATCCATTTTACTGGCGCGTGAAGCGGAACAAGATAATGGCGAACTGAACATCACAGCGGGTGATATTTTACGAACCGCGACAACGCTTGTGGGGGCGATGCGTGGCGTTGCGTCGCTTGGCAAAGGCGGCGGCAAGAAAGCATAGTTGATGTTGGGTGGGGGTGTTTTCGGCCGAAATCCTGCTCAACCAACCCTAAACAACTACCTTGGGGGAGTGTTCTATGAGCATCCCCCAACGGATATGTTACACCCTCAAGCTCCCATTTCAGTACGCGCCCAACCCAATACAGTTTTCAAATCATCCCAGCCGTGCTTCTCAGCCAGCTCATAAGCAAAAATAAGCTCATGCAGCGGGATACGCTGTGTTGCACGGGCATAAAACCCCGCTGAGTTTGCGACATGCGTATAAGCACTGACTGGGTCCTCAGAGGCAATTTTCTGAGCATATTCATAATGTAGATAACCATTGTACTCAATCGGATCGTTTGCGTGTGCCACAGAGGCTGCCCACAAAGCAGGATCTACATTTTCGAGCGAGATGCCATAGTTGTGTAACTTGCCCACAGCTCGGACCACTGGTGAAGTAGCCCAAGCGCCAGATCTTGACC
>JBMZDF010000521.1:0-4424 GCA_049614105.1 Promineifilaceae bacterium (SeqCode) | reverse complement strand
GGCGGCTTCCTTTGGAAAAGTTGCTATTATTTCACTTTGGGAATGTCTTGTTGTGTGTCTGAAGGATAGCGAATCGGTGGTGAAAATCTGTTCAAATCGTGTGTCAAAAATGTGTCAACTCGCTCAAACTTGTGCAGGATCTGTGTACATATTTGAATTGCTTTAACTGGCCCAGAATCTACTCACCCTGATTGTGTCGAAAAACCTATTTCTAATTCTCACGATTTATTCGCTTGATATCCCGCCCACTTATGGCACACTATGTGAGCGAGCAATTATGATACTCGTGAGAAAAGGATTTTGGGTTGAGAATAACACAGAAGGTATTAAACTTACGGTTTAAGCCAAATGTAGCTAGGTAGTTCTCACTCCACATCCACCGGCTAGGGAAAGCCAGTAGGCGTCGGCGACCTCAGCAAAACAACTTCAAAGGAAATTATGAATAAAACGATTAAGTGGACCTTTGTCTCGGTCTGCATTTTTGCCGCGCTAGCTTTGATTATTGTGAGTGCGCGAGTGGTGAGGGCGCAAACGTCACAACCAATTGTGTTATCGAATGTTGCACAGGAGGTACTTAACCTAACCAATGTCGAACGGCAAAAGGCTGGCTGTGCGCCTCTAATACCGAATGCGCAACTGTTACGCGCCGCGCAGAATCATAGCAACGACATGGCCTATATGGATTATGTCGGCCACGTCAGTTCTTATGGCGCAACGCTTGCCGATCGACTGCGAGCCGCATGGTACATCTACAGCGTCGCAGGGGAAAACGTGGCGGCAGGCCAAACCACCCCAGAGGAAGTGGTGCAAGCGTGGATGAAAAGCCCAGGGCATCGCGAGAATATTCTTGACTGTGGATTTACTGAGATTGGGATTGGCTACAAACACCTGCACAGCGAGTGGGGCGAGGCCAATTATTATCATTACTGGACACAAAATTTCGGCCGACCACGCGTATTAGGCTGGCTTACATCTAGCAACTAAGTGCGCCACAAAAGGTGCTTGAAAGTACGGATAACAAAAAAGGGCAAGCACTTGGCTTGCCCTTCGTCATTTATTCGTCGGTACGGTCGCGCAGATGAGGAAAGAGCAGCACTTCGCGAATACTGTCTTTGCCCGTTAGGAGCATCGTCAAACGGTCGATGCCTGTCCCAAAGCCGCCATTGGGTGGCATACCGTAGCGCATGGCGCGTAGATAATCCCAATCCATGGGATGCCCTTCTTCGTCATCGCCGTACATCGCCTGCATATCTTCAAAACGCTGCTGCTGATCAATTGGATCATTTAGCTCGGTGAAGGCGTTCCCCATTTCCATCCCCGCAATGAAATATTCAAACCGCTCAACGTGGAAATCGTCGCCAGGTTTACGCTTGGCGAGCGGCGAGATGTCGCGTGGATAGTCGATGATGAACGTCGGTTGAATCAGCTTTGGCTCCACATAATCGCTGAATAGCTGGTCGATCAGCTTGCCCCAAGTTGCTTTGGTGGGCGCTTCAGCCCCGTTGGCCCGCATCGCGGCACGCAAACTATCGGCCGTCGTGTGGTCCATATAATCAATGCCTGACCACTTTTTGATCGCGTCACGCATCGAAATGTAAGTCCACGGTTGGTCGAGATCGATCTCATGCCCGCCGAACTGAATCATCGTTGTGCCGTTGACCTCTTTGGCAATGTATTTAACCATCGCCTCAGTGTGTGCAGCCACGTCGCGGAAATCCCAATAGGCGGCGTAAAATTCCATCTGTGTGAACTCTGGATTATGTTTCCAGCTCACGCCTTCATTGCGGAAATCTCGGCCGATTTCATAAACCTTCTCGATCCCACCCACAAGCAGCCGTTTGAGATATAGCTCAAACGAAATACGCAAATACAACTCTTGTTTGAGTTGGTTGTGGTGGGTTGTAAATGGTTTCGCCGCTGCGCCGCCATAAATTGGCTGTAAGATGGGCGTTTCAACCTCTAAGAAGCCTGCATCATCCATAAAACGACGCATAGAGCGGACAATGCCAGCCCGTTTGATAAAGATGTCGCGGACATCAGCGTTGACGGCTAAATCGGCGTAACGCTGGCGGTAGCGGTCTTCGACGTTGGCAAACGCGCTGTAGTGAACCGTTTCGCCATCCACATCGGCCGATTTTCCTTGCGGCAAAGGTGAAATTGCCTTAGCAAGCAGCTTCCAACCATTTTCGCCAACGCGCACGCTGACCTCGCCCGTGCGCGTTTTGAACAAAACGCCTGTCGCTTGTACAAAGTCGCCCAGATCGAGCAGCTTGCGGAAATTTCTGTGAGAGGGGTCGGTGACGTCCTTACGACGCATAAAAAGCTGAATTCGGCCGAAACCATCTTCCACATGCGCAAACACCGTCTTGCCCATGTCGCGCATGCTCATCAAACGGCCCACGATCGTAACCGTTGGCTGTGTCTCCGCCGCTTCATCAAACGCCGCAATCGCTTCGGCCGATGTGTGGCTACGATCGCTCGATGTCGGATAAGGGGCGATCCCTGCTTCTTTGATACGCGCTAATTTGTCTAGTCGATTTTGCTCAAGCCGATTTGCTTCCCAACTCATCAGAAAACTCCAGAAAAGGGAGAAAGGTGAATGTGGTTTTTCCACGTTTCAAGCAAAGTATGCCAAACACGCAAAGTGCTGTTCTTCATTCACTATTCTTCATTCTTCATTTATAAAAATTTTGGTGCAAGCGCCCTCAGACGCCCAAACGTATAGATTTTAACACGAGCCGCCGACTATTTCACGACCAGTTCGCGCAGCACAAACCATTCGCCAGCCGGATCGGTGGCGGGGAGGCGCTGGCCCGTTTCGATCGACCAGATGCCAGCCGTGAGTCGATACGTGCCTGAGGGTAAATTATCTGGCATCACAAGCCAGTGCGGATCGCGAATATATTTATCGGTCGGCCACTGTTCCGTCGGGAAATCGCCAGGGTTTAGTTTGTCCGATTGGGTCAAAACGGCTGTGTCAGGGCTAAGCAGGTGGACAAACACTTGCCAATTGTCATCAAGCGGCTGCTGCGCTTTCCAATAGAGATCGATGCGTATTTTCTGCCCTGCCTGAATGCTTTCAGGAGCGCTGTAGCCGATCAGGTTGAGTTGATCGCCGTAGGGAACGAGGACAGAGTCTGAGGCGGGTTGGGCTTCGTTTTCGGCCGAATTCATGTACAAAACACCCATCGGCTCCAACACAAAAACAGACAGCACAACCAAGCTCAACACGGCGATTAACATCGGCCGATGCGTCACAAGCTGCGTCGCGGCAACCTCCCGCACATTAGTCATTTGCCCCCGTCGCGAAAGACGCCAAGCAATTCCGCCAATGCTGAGCAAGGCAAAAAGCGCAATCGCCCAGCCTGCCTGACGCGGCGGCGTATCCACAAACTGCACATCAACCACATGCTGACCAATCGGCACGTCAACCGTGATAAACCCTTCTGGCTCAGCGCGTTTAACAGGCACAGATTCCCCGTCGATTGTTGCTGTCCAGCCGGGGAAATCAAACAGATACAGACGCATAATGTAAAGATGCGGCGTATCAACACGAAAACGATAGTGAACAGGGGTCACAATCTCCGATTCAACCTGCGCTTCTCCCAACACAAACGGGTTTAGCCGATCGGAAGGCTGTGCATTGAGCAGCGCATCAATCAGCGTTTGTTCGGGTCGTGGCTCTTGAATTACCGTAATCGGCACAAAATCGGCCGTCGAAGTCGTCCCACGCCAGCGACCAGACAGCTCACTAATCATCACGTCTCGCGCTTCGGTCGGGCCAAATACGTCCCAACGTTCAATCTGCGTCAACGGTAGCCCCAGCAGCATGATGCTTAAAATTGCGCCCGTTGCCCAATGTGGTTCTAAACGTGCAAGCGGCTCAAATCGCTGCGTTGCAAATTTGCCAAATGTAACCACCCCAACGCCGCCTAAAATCGCCAGCATCGCGTTGGCAGCCCCAATCAGACGCCAAGGGAATTGCAGGAATGGCAGCAGCGGAATCCGTTGCCACACGCCTTGCGAGGCCGGCAAAATCAAGAAAAGGAGCGCAAGCCCGACAAAAGCAAAAAACGCGAGTTTGCGGCGATCTGCCCTCGGTTGAAAAGGCAACGAGAGACAGCCTAACAATGCCAGCACCCACTGAGCCACGCCAAGATTGAGCCGATAATGTGGCTCCGTCGCGCCCCAATCGAGTCGTAATGTTGATGAGAGCAGTTCGCTGAGGCTCAAAAAATGATTGCGATAGTCGTAGTGGCTTCCTTCGCCCACCACACTTGCGATTTGAATCGCACCTTGTTCCAAAGCCATTGGAAGCCAGAAAAAGGCGGACAGGGCAACACCACAGGCAAACGCAAGCGCCCCATAGCGCAAAAACGGGCGTTGCAAAAATGGGCGTTCAGCCTCACCGACACGGAAAAATA
>JBMZDF010000520.1:0-4433 GCA_049614105.1 Promineifilaceae bacterium (SeqCode) | reverse complement strand
CCCTACCATTAAACAGACAACATGATGACCCAGAAGAACAATCAAAGCAATAAGGCGGCTGTGTGGGATTTCTGGCAAAGGCTCAACTATGCGAGTCTTGACGAGGTCCCAGATGTTATCAACGCCGCAGTTCACCCAGACATCAATTGGAATGGCTCCGCACCGATAGACCAGATTATCGGCGCGGACGCACTGTTCAACGACTTCTACAAACCGCTTTTAACCTCATTCCCCGATCTAAAACGAACCCCTTATATTTTCATGGGCGGAACGGACGGTGGCGAATCAGTTTTTGGGACAGAGGATAGCGAGGAGTGGGTTTCGGGCTGTGGCTACATGACTGGCACATTTGTAAAAGATTGGCTGGGGATTCCCGCAACGGGCAAGCAAACGAATATTCTGTTTGGTCAGTTTTATCGCATGCGGGATGGCAAGATTGCGGAAAGCTATGTGATGTATGACATTTTGGCCGTCATGCGTCAGGCTGGCTATCAGGTATTGCCCCCTGCACCAGGCGCAGAAGGTGGCAAAGTTCCCGAACCGATTTACAAAGACGGCATTTTGTTAACAGAGCAGAATGCGCTAGACGGGCGCAAGACGCTTCAACTGGTTGACGCAATGGGGCAGGGACTTGAGCGGTACAGTCGTTCGCGTGATGGCGGCGATATGAGCCGCATGGAACAGTGGCGATATTGGCATCCAGATATGCGCTGGTATGGCTATTCAGGGATTGGCGCGTGTATGAACCTGAAAGAGTTTGAAGCGTTCCATCAGCGCCCTTGGCTGCATGGATTTGGCGATCGCAATCTGAGCCACAACGGCAGCGGGCGCATCATGGGGTTTGTTGGTGAAGGGAAATGGGCGTGCGGAGGAATCTGGGACACCGTATTTTCACACCATCATGGCGAGTATGCTGGCATTCCCGCCACTGGTAAATTGATGACCATTCGCGATTTTGACTGGTGGAAGCGCGAGGGCGAGTTCCTTACCGAGAATTGGATACCGATTGATTTGATCGATCTCTGCCGACAGATGGGCGTCGATCTGTTTGAACGGCTCCAGATTGAAATTGAGCATCATAAAATGCGTGGCTGGTAACATAGGCAATCTGAAGAATCCATTGATCTTGTTTTCACGGTCAGCCCACTGGCGGTGACGAAGGCTATTAGATTGCTATTATTTACGGGTGGCGATAAACCAAAAAGGACAGATAACACACGATGAGCACATATCAAGAAGCAAAATCAGTCGTTCGAGGTTATTTTGAGGCGCTGGAAAAAGCATCTCCAGATGAAGTCTTAGACGTTCTCAAGCAATATACAAGCGATATGTATCGTTGGCGAGGCGTTTATCCATTTCGTGAGCAACATGGGATTGAAGCGGTTGCAGACAATTTTTGGAAACCGCTTAAGAATGCGTTGCGTCACATGCAGCGTCGCCCTGACATTTTTATCGGTGGTGACAATGAGGTGGGTGAGGGCATTTGGGTGATGTGTATGGGCAACTTCATGGGTGTGTTTGATGAAGATTGGCTCGACATCCCAAAAACACGTCGGATAGCGACACTGCGCTTTGCCGAGTTTAACCGCGTCGAAAATGGCAAAATTACTGAAACAGGCATTTTTGTGGACGTGATGGGCTTGATGGTGCAGGCTGGTGCTTATCCACTGCCACCTTCCACGGGTGTTTTCTTCAACTACCCTGGGCCTCGTACGCACGATGGGTTGCTTTATGAGGACGCGCCTGCGCAGGATGGCGTTGACACGCTTGCGCTGGTTAACCGCATGATTGAGGATTTGACGGCCGCTAATGTTAGCGGCTCAATGGGATTTCCCGCAGACGCGCTGCGAAAGACGTGGGCAGAGGACATGATTTGGTATGGGCCGGCGGGGATCGGGGCATCGATGTCGATCGATCGTTATCAGGAGCAACATCAACTGCCGTTCCGCAATAATTTGGATGACAAAGTATTTAATGGGCATGTGTGCCGTTTTGCAGAAGGGGATTTTGCCTGTTTCTTTGGCTGGCCGAACTTGTCAAATCGGCCGATAGGGAACTTCCTCGGTCTGCCCGCCAGCGGAAACGCAACGATGCAAGTCGTCGATGTTTACCGTCGCGAGGGCGACATGCTAGCTGAAAATTGGGTGCTGATCGACCTGATCTGGTGGCTCAAGCAACAAGGGCTAGACGTGTTAGAACGCAATCGCTATTTGCGTTTTGGAAGACAATAGACGTTTGATCGCGATATGCTCATGAACGCGCTGCCGTGCGGCAAACCCTATGACCACTGTACACTCGTTTGACCACATCATAGTTGGTGCCGGCAGCGCAGGCTGTGTTATCGCGGCGCAACTGGCGCAGGCTGGGCGGCGGGTTGCGCTGATTGAAGCTGGCGCAAATGATGAGCAGAATCAGGATGCGCTTGACGCCAGCCTTTGGAAAAATCTGCTGGGAACCCAGCACGATTATGATTATGAGATTGAACCGCAGCCGCGAGGAAACGGTTCAATCCGTCATACACGCGGCCGGATGTTGGGCGGCACAAGCTCGATCAACACAATTATCGCGTGGCGCACGCCCGATTATGATTTAGAGAAATGGGTGGCGCTGGGTGCGGAAGGATGGGAGCCAGCAACTGTTGCGCCTGTCTTTGACAAAATTTTTGAAACGGTTCGCTTGGAGATGGCGTCTTTGGAAAGTATGTTTCATCAGGATTTGGTGAAATCGGCCGAAACCATCAACCTCCCTCTCCGCGACTTCTCCCCACAAGCCCAAGTCCAAGACGGCGTCGGCTATCTCCATTTCAACAAAAAAGGCAACCTGCGCCAATCTGCCTCCGTCGCGTTTTTACACCCGCTTGAGCAGTGGGGCGACGAACTTACGATTTTCACCAACGCACGGGCAAACCGACTGATACTGGACGAGAACAAACGCGCAATCGGCGTTGAGACAGATCGCGGCGCAATCTACTGCTCCTCAGATGTGATTGTGTCCTGTGGTGCGTTTGATTCGCCCGCGCTGCTGATGCGTTCGGGGATTGGCCCTGCTGCACATTTGGCTGAACATGGCATTGAGGTAAAACACGATTTGGCGGGGGTCGGGGCGCATCTGCTCGATCATCCTGACACGATGATTGCGTGGGAGACAATTCGGCCGATTCCACAACACGACATCAATGCGATGGGCATGGCACTCTTTGGCAAAAGTGATCCTACCCTGCCCGTTCCCGACATGATGTGCCACGTTGGGACAAAAGTGTTCGACACATATACCAAACCACATGGCTACCCAACGGCTAAGCAAGGCTTTTCGCTTGCGCCCAACGTGGCGCGGGCGCGTAGCGAAGGGACGGTGCGTTTGCGTTCGGCCGATCCTAACGACCCGCCACGCATTGATTTTCAATATTTCACAGACCCATATGATGAGCAAATTTTGGTCGAAGGGTTAAAGTTTGCGCGTCGCATTGCCGCGCAGCCGCCGCTGCGAGATTGGATCAAGCGAGAGCTGTTCCCTGGGGCACAGGTGACGAGTGATATGGGGTTGTCTGAATTCGGCCGAAAAGTCGCAGGCACTGTTTATCACCCTGCGGGTACTTGCAAAATGGGTGCGGCCGATGATCCAAGTACGGTCGTTTCCCCAACGCTGTGCGTGCGCGGCATCGACAACCTGCGCGTTGCCGACGCCTCGATTTTCCCCAGCATGATCGGCGTCAATCCCAACATGACCATCATGATGATTGGCGCACGTTGCGCCAGCTTTATTTTGGATGGGAAACAATAATCAAAACAAAAGTGAAGGATTATAGAGTTCGATTTCATCCTTCATCCTTAAAAAGGAGAACCATGTCCGCAGAAGCAAACAAAAAACTTGTTGATGATATGTACGGTGGCCTCAACGAAAACGTGCTTGGCCTCATGCAAAAATATTGGAAAGAAGACATGATCTGGGAAGGCCCCGCTGGAATCGGCACGATGAACGGGATCGAGGAATTTGAAAACGTCTATCGCGACCCGTTCATTAAATCGTTCCCCGACAAGAATGCAACCGACATTGTGCGTATCGCTGAAGATGATTGGGTTGCTGGCACGGGTTACCAAGACACAACCTTTGCCGAAGATTGGATCGGCATCAAGGCCAGCAAAGAAAAAATCCGCATGCGCTACATGGATTTCTGGCGTGTTGAAGTCGATGAAGCAACAGGTGAGCGTAAGCTGGCGGAAAATCTCGTCCTTATCGACATTCTGGGTGTCATCGAGCAGTGTGGCTACAATATCGAAAACGTCCTCAAGTTTATTGGCTCAAAGCCGCCTGAGTTTTTTGATGAGGCGGTAGAAAGTAGCAACTGACCCTTTGTACAGATGCCCGACGACTCATAACCCGTTACGGTTCTTGGGCTTTAGCCAGTGAAAGCCCCGTTCTTTCAAGTCGGGGAT
>JBMZDF010000519.1:0-4441 GCA_049614105.1 Promineifilaceae bacterium (SeqCode) | reverse complement strand
GAAGAAAAAGCCAGCGCCATCGACGGTTACGTCTCCTACTCAGGCACGTTTCGCACTAAAGGCCAGCTTGTGATCCACAGCGTCACCTTCAGCTTGCTCCCCAACTGGATCGGCACAGATTTAATTCGCGAGATGCGTTGGACAGAAGATGACCCGCAGCAGCTTGTTTTAAGCACAACACCACAAACCACACGCTCTGGAAAACAGGTTGTCAATCGACTCAGATGGCAAAAACTACCTGAATAAAGCAACTTACATCACCTATCTTCTGGCATTCATTTAGCTTGACACGTACAATCGTAAACAAGAAGTGAGAAGGAGAATATTTTTTTGGCAACTTATTTTGCAGCCATCATTTTCTCCATCTACCCCATAACCGAATACAGTTAGACTCTCTGCAAACAAGACAGACCCAGCACAATAAACATACCTCAAGGTGTGTCGTGAAAATAAGGGTATCTAATTCTGTAGATTTTCGTGAATTCGGCCGATTAACAGGCGATAGCAAACTGTTTATGCTATCCATACAGCTTCATATAGGAGAAGAATATGAAAAGACTTGTACTACTATTTACTCTGTTAACAGGGTTGCTTGTTGTGGCTTGTGATGTGGCTAGCACAGAGGATGCGATCCAACAGGCGGCCGAACAGGTCAGTGAAGTTGCAGACCAAGTCGCTGACAATGCGGATGTGATTGTCGAAACGGCCGAAGAAGTCGTTGAAGAAGTGGTTCAGCAGGTAGAAGCAGCCACTGAAGAACCAATGGCGGATCTCCCAGACTCCATCACCGTTGCTTACTTCCTCGAATGGCCTACCCCCAACCAAGTTGCACAATTAGAAAAAACATATGACGAGGTGCTTGGCGTTCCAGTTAACTGGGTCAGCTTCGACACGGGCGTTGCCATGTCAGCCGCGATGGCATCAGGCGATGTTCATATCGCTTATTCTCAAGGGCTTGTGCCGTTTGCGAATGCGGTCACGTCTGGTCTCAAAATTCAGACGGTTGGCGTTGCTGTTTCTTATGCAGAAAACGACAACTGTGTGGCTGCAACCGATCTCGGCATCGGCCGCGACAACGCAACCGACCTAGAAGGCCAAAAAGTAGCCGTCCCGCTCGGCACTGTCGCCCACTACAAAATGCTCAAGCAGTTGCAATACCTTGGTGTTGACACTGACGCGCTTGAAATTGTTGACCTTGCGCCCGCAGACGGTGCAGCAGCCCTACAGCGTGGCGATGTCGCGATGGCTTGCGGCTGGGGTGGCGGTTTGCAGCGTATGAAGGAATCAGGCAACATCATCATGACAGGTGCTGAGATGGAAGAGGAGATCGGCCTAAAAGTGTTCGATGTCACCTCTGTCACCAACGATTTCGCAGCAAACTATCCACAACTTGTCACTGGTTTCTTGCAGGTAACGGAAGATGCAAACGCCGCTTACGCAGCCGATCCTGCGGCACATCTGGCAACCATCGCATCGGCCGCTGGTATGGATGAAGAAAGCACCGCCGCTAGCTTAGCCACATTCAGCTTCCCGAACGCAACCGAGCAGCTTTCAGACGCATGGTTTGGCGGAACAGTTCAAACATTTGTGACTGAGGTAGCCAACTTCTTCGTGGAACAAGGCGAACTTGATGAAGCGCTTGCAGACTATGCACCAACAATCAACACCTCTTTCCTAGAAAACGTGACGCCTCGCGAAACATCTATGATGATGGACGACGGCACAATGGCAGAAGATGAAGGTGAAATGGAAGAGGAAGCTGTCATGGATGATGGCATTCCACGCGGCGGCACGCTCGTTATCGGTACGACGCAAAACCCACGTCACCTCAACCCATCGGTTCAATCTGGTACGGCAACCGCGATTCCTGGCACGCAGATTTTTGCTAGCCCGATTCGATTTGATGCCGAATGGAATCCACAGCCTTATTTGGCAGAAAGCTGGACAATTTCTGACGACGGCATGATGGTGACATTGAACCTTGTTCAAGATGCAACCTTCCATGACGGCGAGGCTGTCACATCTGAGGATGTCAAGTTCTCGATTGAGACGGTCAAGGCAAACCATCCATTCCAATCAATGTACGCGCCTGTTACTGAGATTGAAACGCCAGATGATTACACCGTCATCGTTCACCTCGAACACTCGCATCCAGCAATTTTGTTGGCGATGTCATCTGCCCTACTCCCTGTCATCCCAGAACACATCTATAATGATGGTCAAGAAATGAAAACGCATCCTCGCAACACCGAAGATGTAATCGGATCTGGCCCGTTCAAAGTGGGTGAGTATGTCCCAGGCGAAAGCATCATCCTTGAAGCTTACGAAGACTTCTTCATTCCAGGACGTCCATACCTTGACCGCATCGTTGTCAAAATCAATCCAGACAACAACAGCTTGATGATCGAAATGGAAAATGGCGACATCGATATGATGTCTTATGTTTCCAACTCACGCGACATTGCTCGTTTGACTGAGAACCCCGAGATCAACATCACAGATGAAGGGTATGCGGCCGTTGGTGCAATCAACTGGCTAGCGTTCAACACTCAACATGAGATTTTAGGCGACGTGCGTGTTCGTCAAGCAATCGCGTATGCAACCGACCGTGACTTTATCACCGAGGCGCTGCACGGCGGCTACTCACGCCCTGCTTATGGGCCAATTCATGGCGACAGTCCATTTGCCAATGCGGATATTGAGCACTATGACCTCGATATCGAAACAGCGAATGCGTTGTTAGATGATGCGGGTTATCCTGCTGATGGCGATGGCAATCGCTTCTCATTGACGGTTGACTATATTCCGGGACCGGCCGAACAACAGCAAAATGTGGCTGAGTACCTCAAATCACAGCTTTCTGAAGTTGGCATCGAAATCGAAGTTCGCGCCGCACCTGATTTCCCAACGTGGGCACAACGTGTTAGCACCTACGACTTCGACTTGACAATGGATGTTGTCTTTAATTGGGGTGACCCCGTCATCGGTGTCCATCGCACCTATCTGAGCAGCAACATTGTTGAAGGCGTTATTTGGTCAAATACACAAAGCTACGCAAACGATCGGGTTGATGAGTTGCTTAACCAAGCAGCAAAAGAAACAGATGCTGACGCCCGTATCGCACAGTATGCTGAGTTCCAAGAGATTGTGGCGGATGAGCTGCCAATCTACTGGATCAACACGCTGCCAAACTGGACAGCAACCGCTCTCCGTGTCCAAAATGTTCCAGTCTCAATCTGGGGCACGATGGCACCAATGGATGATGTTTACCTAGACCAATAAGTCGTCGATTGACAAGGTACGGTTGACGATTTGTAAGACATGCGCTTGCAAATCGTCAATCACAAGTCGTAACTCCCTATGTCCACACTCAAATCAATTGGTCGCAGACTGCTCAATGCCTTCGCTTTGATACTTGCGGTGATGGTTCTCAACTTTATGTTGATTCATCTAGCGCCTGGTGATCCAGCCGACGTGATTGCAGGCGAGATGGGTGGCGCAACAGAAGAGATGATGGCATCGATCCGCGCCGCGTACGGTTTAGACAAGCCGCCCACAACTCAACTATACGTTTACCTTGTGCGTGCAGTGCGTGGGGATTTAGGGATGTCGTTCTTCTACAACACGCCTGTGTCAGATCTGATCTTGGCACGGCTTTATCCCACGCTGCTACTCGTCACCACGGCGCTGATTTTGTCCATCGTTGGTGGGACGTTTCTAGGCGTGATGACAGCCCGCAACCCCGACGGATTCTTCAGCAACTTTGTAACGGTACTCTCGCTGGTTGGCTACTCATTGCCAGCATTTTGGTCAGGGTTGATGATTGTCATTCTATTTGCCAGCATCTTTCCCATCTTTCCCGTAAGCGGCATGCGCGACATTTTGCTAGAAGGGTCGCGTTGGGATCACATGCTTGATACAGCCTATCATTTAGTTTTGCCTGCCTTTACGCTAGCTATCATCTACATAGCACAATACAGCCGTTTGGCACGCGCAAGCATGCTCGAAGTACTAGAATCAGATTACATTCGGACGGCACGCTCTAAGGGATTGAGCGAAACGATTGTGGTTGGCAAACATGCGTTACGCAACGCAATTTTGCCAGTTGTAACAATTGCCGGCCTACAGTTTGGATCGCTGCTTTCAGGCGCGATTCTAGTTGAAACCGTTTTTAATTGGCCAGGGCTTGGAACATTGGCGTTTGATTCAATTCTGCGGCGCGACTTTCCAACCATCTTGGGCATTCTTCTCCTTTCATCAATCTTAGTCATTATCGCCAATATTGTGACCGATATTCTTTATGGGCTGATCGACCCTCGCATTCAAATTGGCGAGAATCGAACATAGGTCAGCAAAAAATCAATGGAAGCAACAGCAACAACCAATAGTCAAACCTATCATCTTTGGAAGGCTATCGAAAAATGGAATGGTTGTAGAGCTT
>JBMZDF010000518.1:0-4449 GCA_049614105.1 Promineifilaceae bacterium (SeqCode) | reverse complement strand
CCCTTCCAAAGGGAGGGGAATCAGAGTCTTTCCTCTCAGGGGAGGTTAGATGGGAGTCTGATTAAGCTACTCGCGGCTTGCTTTCACCGCTTGACGCAAGCGATGCTTTTGAACATAACGTCGCACGGCGTCCAGCGCAGAAAGGGCGTCCAGATGTTTGTAATACTTTTTCGTGTTGACAACATTGTCGTTTTCGTCGTCCCCATCATAAATTGAAACACCGCCGCGTCGCAAGCAGGTTGTCAACAGATGGATTGGAGGCAGTTCACCTGTCAGACGCTTGTAAAACTCCTGCATCAAAAGAACAACGCCTGCCGTGACGGGCGTGGCTTGGCTTGTCCCGTGCTGGGTCGACTCCCCATGAATGCCGTTAATTCCTGATGAGGTGGCTGGCGCACCGGGGGCGAAAATGTCGGTGAAGGTGCGGAAATTGGTGCTGCTGTGCAGACGTTGTGAGAAAGGTGTAATTTGTCCAGCGGCAGTTGTAAACGCTTTTGCACCGTTGCCATAACCAAATTCACCTTCTTCGGCGTCATAAACTGCCCCCACGCTGATGCATTCTCGAATGATGGCGGGGAAACTCATGCCCTGTTGCGAGTTATGTGGGAAAAAGTCGTTACCTGCTGCAATACAAACGGCAATATTTTTGTCTGCTAAATCAGCGATCTGCTTGCGAATGTTTGCTTTGAAGCCGCTGGGGAAGGTGTCGTCTGTATAGTTGCGGCTGTCTCCCAAGGACATGCAAACGGCGCTGATCGAGTGAGTTTCATGATTTTCGTCAATCCACGTTAACGCTTCTGTAATCCAGTTGAACGATCCACGTCCTTGACTAGGTAACACTTTGAGCGGGATGACCTGTGCATCAGGGGCAATACCTGTGTGGTCGGCGTTGGCAACAATGAGGCCTGCAACGTTTGTCCCATGTCCGTTGCCGTCGGATGCGTTTTCTTGATCGCCGCCGTCATCATTGGTGAAATTGCGCGTTGTGGGGATGCGCCCAGCAAAGTCAACATGCTTTACATTCAACCCCGTGTCGAGAACCGCAACGGTTAACCCACGTCCTGATACGCCGAACGCGGTGCGGGCTATTTTGGCACGTATAAAGTTGTCAATTTCAATGTCAAAAGAGAGTTCGGGTTCATCAAATTGTTCTGGCGGATTAACTGGGCCGATCAATAATTCTTCGTCTTGTGTACTCATGGTTATATTCTGCTCTACGTATATTCTGTTGATAACAAGTTAGGCTAGGCGTTACTAATGAAGATAGGGTTACGTTAATGGTGGCCCTATCCAAATCTCCACGATAAATGTGGGCAGGTAATTCCTAAGATAATCGACAATAGCATTTGCGGCTGACAATTGATGTGTCAACTCTAAATTACCTAGTAGAACGTGCCAATGATGCAAATTACGTTGCCAACTTTGCTGACTTTATAATTTACGGGTGTCATTGTCATGCTTTCTATTTTATCTGCGTCTTGCATTTTGTCGGGGTAAAGAAAGCGATTAAACGGTTGATTTTAATGGCAATTATGAGCGCTTTCCAAGTGAAGCTTCAAAAGTTCTACACATTTCCTTCATAAAGGTTGCTTAAATTGGGAGGATGAACCAAGTACCTAGATCATTTTTTCGGCCGAAACCCAAAATTCACCCCAAGGTGATCCCCCTCACGCTGCTTCTGACGTTTGTCGCGATAGCCATCGCATTCACCGCCCGCAATGCGAATGCACAAACAAGTAGCGTTCCAACCCTGCCCACAACCACCTACAATTACGAAGACCCCGATCTGCCGCGCCACTTCTTGCGACGCCAAATTGCCAATCGTGACAACACGCCGCGCAACAACCCTATCACCGACGAAGGCGCAACGCTAGGGCGCGTGTTGTTCTACGATGTGAAGCTGTCGGCAAACGACACGACCTCTTGTGCGAGTTGCCACCTTCAATCAAAGGCGTTTGCCGATACGGGGCGTGTGAGCACGGGGTTTGACGGCGGACACACCAACCGTAATTCGATGGGGTTGAGCAACGCACGCTACTATCCAAACGGTAACTTCTTCTGGGATGAACGCGCTGGGACATTGGAACAGCAAGTTCTCATGCCAATTGAAGATTTTATTGAAATGGGGATGAACTTGCAGGTGCTAGAGGCAAAACTTGCCAACACCAGCTACTATCCTGACCTATTTGAAGATGCGTTTGGAGATGATGACATCAGCAGTGAACGCATCTCACTGGCGCTTGCCCAATTCATCCGTTCAATGGTCAGCTACGAGTCAAAGTACGATGAAGGAGTAGCGAACAACTTCCGCAACTTTACACGCCAAGAGCGACAAGGGATGAACTTGTTTGAAGGGCGTGCGCGTTGTGACCGTTGTCACGTAACCGACATTCAGATCGCGACCCAAGCACGTAACAACGGGCTTGATCGCGTGACGGTTGACCCTGGTGTGGCGGGCGTCACGGGCAATAATCGGGATGCGGCCGAGTTCAAAGTTCCTTCACTGCGTAACATTGAGCTAACAGGCCCCTACATGCACGACGGGCGTTTTGCAACGCTTGAACAGGTGGTTGATTTCTACAATAGCGATGTGCAAAATCACCCGAACTTAGACAATCAATTAACAGGTGGCGGACGCAATGGCCGTAATGGTGGCCGTGGTCGCCGTGGGAACAACGGAGCACGTAACTTGAACCTCAATCGTGGGGAACAAGCGGCGCTGGTCGCCTTCATGGAAACACTCACAGACGATTCGTTTGTAACCGATCCCATGTTTTCCGACCCCTTCCGTTAGGTTTCCCATCTATTTAAGGGGCTGTTTGTCGGCCAACCCGACCGTTCCTACAATAAATATTGTAGGAACGGTTTTAACGGTTGAACAGACAGCCTGTCTGTTCGTTTTAGGGGGACTCTAGAACATTTTGACGCCGTGGACAGCCGTTTCGGGGGCTGTTTGACTGTTCTGAAAAATGGGAAGGTCATCGGTGCTGTTGATGAAGTTGACGCCTTGGGCTGCGAACTGCTCAAACTCGGCGAGCGCAAGGGCATGAAAATCGACCTCAGGGTGTTGCACAGGCGACATACAATCTTTCAACACGTAGATTTGCTGTCGTTTCTCAGGTTGGTCGGCAAAATGGGCGACCATGTCTGCTAGTGTGGCAAGCACGCAATGACTTTCGGCCTCACCTGCCAGTAAAATCAAATCAGATGAGTCAAGCGATTGTAGAAATCCTTTTGCGCGTCCCATGCTGGGATGATTGGCAACGGGGATTTCAGGCTTGATGGCAGAGTAGTTTTCTGTTTGTGCAAGCGTGCCTTTGGTGACCCAATTGGGTTGGGTTTGGCGGGCTAGTGCGTGCCATGTGACCATCGACCAGAGCATCGGGTCGAGCATGTTGCCTGGACCGCCGATCAGAACGTGATAGGGCCAAATTGTGAGCACTTTACGGGCTGAGGCTTCGAGGAGGCGGCAATATTCGGCCGAATAATCTTCCGCAACCACCGCCCGCCACGTCCCATCCAAAATATCCTGATGCTTGATCAGTGTGAAGGGCGCAGGATGATTTCCCGCCGCATCAACCCACCACGGCGGATGAAAAATTTGGAACGGCACGTGTGAATCAAGCGTGCTGGTGATTTGGGTGATATTTGCCGCATGACGCATGATGAACGCACAAACGCGCTCAATATCGTCTAGCGATCCAGGCACGTAAAGGTTGCCTTGCTCATGACAAAAGTCGACCTGCATGTCGATCAAGACAAGGTGGATATTCTTTTTATCGGCCGAAGCCCATGGTAACTGTGCGGCTTCCGCAGCGGCTGATATTTCGCCCATATTTGGGTAAAAGAGCGATCCGATTTGAGCAGGGTTATAAAATGCAGGTGTTATCATGCTACTCATTTTAGCGCATATTTGAGGTCAGTCGATCCTTCAAACCCCTGAATTTATTGATGTTTAGCTGGTCGAAAAACGGATCGTGGCTATCTAACTTGTGCGAAACACTCAGACCACCAAATCCTGAACCCTCAATTGAAACGCATCATAAGCATGCTCAGAAACATCACGCGACATATCCAGCACTAAACGATTCAAGTTCTCCAGCTTCAAAAGCTTCTCGGCCCTCGTTCCGTATGCCAAGCCTGTGATCTGTTTCAGCAAGCTGTCTGCTTCAACTACAGGTGCAATCTGTTTGTACGTGTAAAAGTTCTTGAAATTGTGAATATCGTACTTGCGCCCCAGATAAATCTCTCTTGCTAGGCCAGTTAACATTTCGATGCCAAAGGCCACAAACTCATCAAAGTCACGATACAGTCCCTTCAAACTTTTGAATGCGATAATCCAATAGTTGTAAATTGATTTGTCTTGTGCGAGTGGCCCGCCTAGTTTGTCCCATTCGTTTGGAAACTGGTCATACCCACCCGAGTAATCCCACATCGTTCCTGCCCGAT
>JBMZDF010000517.1:2814-4487 GCA_049614105.1 Promineifilaceae bacterium (SeqCode) | reverse complement strand
TACCCTGACAATCGTCGCCAGCTTACTACATTACAGCTAAATTCTGTGAATCAACTAATTAATCGTCTCCGCAAACGTATCAAAGACGAAGATGGACGTATTCTTGAAAATAGCCAGGGTCAACAAGGGTATCGCCTCAATATCATCTAATGTCAGGATGTGTCAGTACATTACCGACATGTAGTATGTAAGATAGGGTTGGTTTCTTGCTACCTTGTGAGGAACCATCGGTCATACAATCGTGATAGCAGGAAGATGCAATGGAACGCAACATAGGACGAGGCCGACATCCGCAACATACACGGCCAATTAAAAATCTGAATCCGCAACATACACGCCCAATTAAAAATCTGACACAGTTAGTTGACCGCAATCAACCAGTCGACATACAGCTTAAAGAATTATCACACAATATCACATATGGTTTAGATTTACGTGTAGCTGTTGAGCTACGGCGGATTGTTAAAACGGCCTCAAGTGTGCATCAACCCCGTGCGCAAATGCTAGAAAATCTTTATTCTGCCTACGCCGATCTTTGGTTGGCTCAGAATGGGCAATACAGCGAGGTATTGCCCAATTTGCGAGAACGCTTGTATGAATTGCTGTCAAAAGCGAGTTTAGATAGAAAAACCCAATTAAGTATCTATATTAATAAGTTGTTGAAACAAACCAAAGGGTATTCTAAGGGGGAGCCTCAGAGCCGTAAACATGTTCAGTTTCTTCTAGAAGGATTGAGCAAGACAGTTGATACGCTACCAATTTCCTCGCTAGCTCGCTACCAACAAGCGATCAAAAAAATAAGCGATTATCCTAAGGAAACAAAAGAATTATGGTCTGTCGAACGGATTGAGATTGAATCACGCTTAGAATCGTACCTTAATCAAGCGCTACAGGTGTTAACACCAACACTACAAGACACGGCAGACCCTCCATTCCCATTGCCTAAGCCTGCTCAGATAGATACTTTAACGCACCAGGCCGAGGCAGGTGGATTTTGGCTTCATGAGCATAGTCAACGTGTGCAGCGTGTCATTCGCTTTATCCGTAAGCGACACATGCTCCCCAATAAAATACAGAATGACCATTTTCAATTGGCTTGGTTAAGCTACAAGTATTTACGCCATGACGAACAGTTCGTCGCATTCGCTGAACAGTATGCAAAAGAAGCGTGTACTTATACTTTGCAACATTTTTCTGATCCCTTTCAGCAAACTCCTTTGTCTTTGCCCCGTGATTGGCAAATTAAAAATGAAAACAACGATCTGTCGCGTGCGCTTGTTACAATTGGAAAAATTCAAGCGACTTTGCTGAGTGATGCACGACTAATAGACCGCATCCGTGGTATAGAATCTATCGATATTGATCACACCTATTTTGGTAAAACCAGTAATGAGTTTTTTAATGAATTGTGGGAAGCGGGTCTTGATCAAGAGTTCTCTGTGCCAGATGATCCACCACAACCTGTACACTCCCACACTCTAATAGAGCGCGAAATCTACAGAATTGTGAATAAGATGGGTGAGGATAGGGTGATTCAAGATCGTCTGTTGGGGCTGAAAGGGGTCGGATCACAAGAAGATGACGAGTTAGTTGAACACTGGTGCGATGCTTACCAGATATATTGGATATTGAAACAATATTTTGAAAAAAGTGCTAAACCAGAATTAATTAAC
>JBMZDF010000517.1:0-2805 GCA_049614105.1 Promineifilaceae bacterium (SeqCode) | reverse complement strand
TATATTGGATATTGAAACAATATTTTGAAAAAAGTGCTAAACCAGAATTAATTAACCTTCTGCAAGTTGATTTTCAGAAGGCGCTAGGGCAGATTGAAATTTCGCATGCACCTAATTTTGCCCAAGCGATTGATGACTTAAATAGGCGGTCTCGAGCAGGGAAGGCATTAGAGCAAACTGGATTTTGGCGCAATCATATTACGCCATTATCAGGCGAGTCACAATTAGAATACGCTCTCGCATTTGTACTTGTGATTGCACGTAATAAGGAGGCGTTTGAGCAATTATCGGCCGATCAGCAAAACACACTATACGATCGTGCTAATCAGCATCTTGAGGCATCCAATAATACTCTTTTGAATCGGCTACATGATAGTTTAGATAAATTTCAAACGTATGAAGACATACTAACAGAACTGGAACAGCTACGCTCCCCCTTGTCAAATGGGCAATGGGGTAAACGTGAGCAGGTTATCCCTAAAATAATTTCAGTGACGGAAAAAAACGGGCATATGGCCTTGTTAGCGCAGTTAAGCTACCTCGAAACGATTGTTACATTTGTCAAAAAGGTGAACGCGGCCAAACAACATGGCTATCACCTGACACTTGCAGTTGCATTTTTAGGGCATCAATTGCTGTATGTGTTGCCGTTATCAGCCGCACGAGCGTTGGTTGAAGCTGCCGCAAGAAGAGCGTGCCAACTTACAATTAAACACTACAGACAGAAGCCGCTTCAACTATTAAGTTTAAACCCAAACTGGTCTGTGAGTGATACAGGGAAACCAATTGCCAATGCGCTTCGTACTATTAAACGCTTTGATGAATTGGGACATACCAAGTCGGCGAGCCAACAGTTAGCTCTGCTTGACAAGTTTAATCTGCCAGAAGCATATTATGGGCCAAAACCAGAGATTTTACGCAGCTATGCGTTGCTGTTTTGGGATCGAGGGATTGATATGGTTTGGCGGACGCTAACGGCATCGCCTAAAGTTGCTCAAACCACGTTTGGAACAAGTCAGACGCCACTTGATCGGACACGTTTGCAGCCGTCGCGCAAACAATTCGGCCGATTACCTCCCATCAAACAACAAGGTCTCCTCACAATCTTAGACACTGCCAAACTAAACGCCCGCGACCCGCTTGTGAAAAAGTTAGGGACATGGCAACAAGCTGTACGGAAACGGCAAAATGCTGCCCCGTTCAACCCTTTTACACAGCTTGCAACGGAGCATACGTTGAGCAGGTTGCTGCAAGGGTTTGATAAAATGTGTCAATCAACAGGGCATGTTGAACAGCAACTGTCTCATTGGCTGTTTTTGGAAGCAAAGGCAGGGGGGGGGGTGGCAAAATCGGCCGAACGTTCCAACATAGCACTGCATTCGCTGTTGCAAATGGTGAAGATGACGGCCGAAAACAACCAACGCATTGACATCGCAACGCAGCTTATTGAGATAGAGAAAATCTTGCAGGGCAAGAACGTATTGCAATCCCAACTGCGGAAGACGCTACAAAGTTATCTCACATGGTGGGAGAAACAAGGTGGCATCCCGCGTCAGGAGCGTGCCGTGCTTGGTCAACTGAAACAGCAGTTGGCGGTTGGCAATTTAGTGGGAGTAGACAAGTCTACTCCCATTGCTACTCACAACGATCCGACCGAGACAACCCAAGATAATGAGCAGCGTGCAACCAATTGGACGATACTCGCGCTATTCATTGGGGTACTCACCGTTGTCTTTGCGGGCGGATGGATTGTGTTCTTAAATCCTAATGCAAGCGCTCTACCGATAAGGAGGCAGACACCCACACTTCAACCAACGAGTAGTGCAATAAGCGTAGCGGAAGGCATACTACCAACATCAACATCAACTGAGCAAACGCCACCTCTGTTACCTACATCCACGATACCAGCCGTTGCTCCATCCATACCAGCTGAGACAACTACATTTGTAGTAGAAAGCGTTGCGACAAACACAATTGCTGCGCCACTGCCCTCTACCCATACGCCACTTCCCGTGCCGCCAACAGCGACCCCAATGCCGCCGACAGCGACCTTAAAACCACCCCCTACCACGGTTCCGTCGGTGCTCTCTAACCTGCAACGCCCGTTGCCTGACCAAGCTGCCATCACAGGGGTTAATCTTTTGCAAGTCCCTGCCCCTGCCTCTGATAGTGAGAAGTATAAACCGTATACTGTAATTATATGGCATGGATATTCAATTGGAGGAATTCACCAGGACCTCGCTGCTGTTAATACACGCAACTCGGAATTGACTAATAATGCGCATGAACCCCTAACATTTTTAGCAGGTGTTTTGCCAAAGGATCCACTGTTTCAGTTTAGTGGGCAGGTGATTTCAGGAATGATCGATGCAGACGGTACTGCCCGTTTGAGCATTGTTTCCGAACAGATTCGGATCCATGTGACAATCGAAAACGTTACCAACAGCGAACGACTCAACGAAACAATTAATCGCCGAGGGTGGGTGTGGTTATTAGGATCGTCAGATAACCTGAATACTGCGTTGCAAACGTGTCGTAATAACCAAAATGATGGCGGTGACATACGCACGGAGTGTGCTGATCAGATCAATCTGTTGAAAGGAGTTGAGTCGATTAACTTAACGGCAACCGTTGTACAAGAAATCCCCGATGGGCATTGTGAGGCAGATTTAGAGTTGCTCCATCACGGCGAGGATTTTCAAGATCGGTTTGTCTATCTCGACTTTGGCAACTGTGGCAACCAACACGTTTTTGAAACAACCTATCCACACTGCTGTGATACTGCGGCGTTGGCATTAATCAAAA
>JBMZDF010000516.1:0-4494 GCA_049614105.1 Promineifilaceae bacterium (SeqCode) | reverse complement strand
GTTCTAAATTTGAACACAGTATAAATTTGTTGTTGACTGTTAGATTTGATGAGTGTACCAATTGAGCTTAAGACGATCCGCAAAATCTGCGTGAAGATCCCAAGGAATGATAAACGTCTAGGTGTTTAAATGTCTAAACGTCTGGACGTCTAGACGCTCAAACGCCTAAAAATGCAAGGATTACTATTGTAAGCTGGATATTTGAGCAGATTTGTGCTTGTTAGCACACTGATTACTTGAGCCGCCACGATGTGTTAAACTAAATCGTCGAACGAATAGACAAGTGAGTAGGACACCAAAAGAATCAACTGGCAATCTCTGCGCTCGCTGCGCTGTTGCATTTGAATTCCTCCCGTGTTTTGCTCAACAAAGAATTATGCAAACCCAATCGTTGAGGAGCCTGAATGCGAGTATCTGATGAAATGGTTCGCGCTGAGATTAACATCATGGAGCGCGTTGCAAAGTTGCCGATTGACCCACTTGCGCTAGCGGTGGCGTCTAACATTTGGCGTGCTAGCCAGGTTTTTCGCAACACGATTGAAAGCAGCGTGTTACGAGCGAATGGGCTGACGTGGGCCAGCTTCTCAACGCTGTTTATTGTTTGGGTGTGGGAACCGATTGGAATGTCGGCCATTGCTGAATCACAAAACGTTTCGCGTCCAACAATTACGAGCACGATTGGGCTGCTGGAGAAGCGCGGGCTATGTATACGCAGACCAAGTAACAATGGCGACGGGCGCTCGATTCAGGTTCATTTGACGCCTGCAGGACAAGAACTGATCGAGGATGTTTTTCCTCAGGTGAATCAAGGTGAGGCCGCTTTTGTGAGTGGGCTTTCGGCCGAAGAACGCCAAACACTCGCCACATTGCTTCGCAAACTTCTTAAACAGCACACAAGCGAATAGGGCATAATCTTGACAATTGAAGGCAATCCGATATTATCTTTACAAAAGTAGTTAGCCCTCTAACTACTTTTGCAGCAAGTTCACTTTTATAGAAGGATGAAGGATGAGCGATTACAAACGAATCCGCACACTATTCCCCGACCACCTTGGTCTTGCACGTGGTAAATACATTCCACCGCATCTTGCAGAGGACGGCACACGTTTCTGCATTACCCTTTTTGCACTCACCTACAATCGAACAATGGCTATCGCACCCGGTTCACGCATCCTAGAAGGACTGCCCGATTGCGATCTAGATTATGATGTTGCCGACATCCGACCTGATTGGCAAAAGGATACAGGGCTGGTAATTGGCGATCTCAACTTCCACGGCGAGCCGCTGATGATTGGCCCGCGCAACGTACTCAAAAAGGCGATTGCGGATTGGAAGGCGATGGGCTATGACGTCAAGGTTGGCATTGAGCTTGAGGCGATGGTGTTGCAGCCAGACGGAAAAGGCGACTGGGAAGAGTGGAATACCCCAGGTGCATATGTTTACGGCACTGGCCCTCATGTTGATCCAGTCGGCTTGATGGAAGAAATCATGGACACGGCACTCGCGGTGGGTCTGCCCGTTGAGGCGATTAACTCAGAGTACGATACGCCTTCATTTGAAATGACGCTGCAATATGGCGACTGCTTGGAACACGTTGACAATATCTTTTTGTTTACATTTATGGCGCGTGAGATTGCGCTCAAACGTGGCTTGCGATTGACATTTATGGGCAAGCCATTTGATGATCGAGGTGGTAACGGGCTGCATGTGAACCTGTCTTTGGTTGATGCAGATGGGAATAATGCGATGGTGGATGTTTCGGCCGAAGACGGCATGTCAGCCCTCGCCAAACAATGTGTCGCAGGGCTGGTTGATAAACATGAAGCGATGTCGCTGATTTGCGCCCCAACCGTCAACGCCTACAAACGCCTACAGCCAGCGCAGCTTGCTGGATATTGGGCAAACTGGGGCTACGACCATCGTGGCGTCACCGTCCGCATCCCGCACAATCGTGGCAAAGCAACCCGCATTGAACACCGTATGTCAGACGGCTCCGCTAGCCCTTATCTCGCGACGGCCGCTGTGTTGCAAGCTGCGCGTTTGGGTGTTCTGAATCAAACTGAACTGCCAGCGGCCGAAGAACTTGACTGCCTTGAAAGCCAAAGCACCGAACGCCACACCGCTAACAGCTTGGTTGAAGCGTGCGATCTGCTCGAAGCAGATACCGAATTTACCGAAGCGTTTGGAGCGGAATCGGTTGCCCAACTTGTTGCGGTTAAGCGCCATGAGTGGGAACAGTACACCGAGGCTGTCCCTGACTGGGCCGAGAAAGCGGCCGTGGTCACCGATTGGGAAATCGATTTCTATACACCCTTTATCTAAAGGTTGAAATGTGAAAGATGAAGGATGAATTATTCTTCATCTTTCATTCTTCGTCCTTCGTTCTTGAAGATGCACACGATTATCAACCCTGACACCTATATCAATGGCGTTCCCCACGACGAGTTTAAGCACCTGCGTGAGAATGACGCTGTCTTTTGGACAGAGGAGCCAGACGGCGCGGGCTTCTGGTCGTTGACCCGTTATGATGACGTGATTGAGGCAAGTCGCAACACCAAGCTGTTTTCTAGCGCGAAAGGTATTCGGCTAGAGGACATGGCCGAGGATGAGTTGCTTGCCCGCACAACGATGATGGAGCTTGATCCACCTGAGCACACAACCTATCGGCGTATGGTCAGCCAGCCGTTTCATCGGCGTGAGGTGTTGGGCTATGATGCCACCATGCGTGAACTGGCGCGTGAGGTGATTGATGCGGTTAAAGACAGAACAGAGCTAGACTTTGTGACCGAGCTGGCGCGACAGTTGCCGATGCGGATGCTGGGCAAAATGTTAGGCGTTGCGGATGCAGATGGCCCGTGGATGGTGGCGGCAGGGGATGCCTTAATCGGCAACAGTGACCCAGAGTTTACTGAGTTTGTTGTTGATCAAGTTGATACAGAAGCATTTCGTTTGCTGCCGTTTCGCAGCCCAGTTAGCCTCAAGCTGTTTGAGTTGGCGGGGCGCATGGCGGACGAAAAGCGACGTTGCCCTGCACATGATGTCACGACCAATCTGCTTGCGCCAAAACGGGATGGCGGCACGCTGTCCGATTTAGAGTTCAAAAACTTCTTTACGCTACTTGTTGCGGCAGGCAACGATACAACCCGCTACACGATGGCGGCGGGAATGCATGCGCTGCTTGAGAATCCCGATCAACTCGCCTTGCTCAAAGCGCAGCCTGACCTGATGGACAGTGCGGTTGAGGAGATGTTGCGTTGGGGATCGGTGACGATGCATTTTCGGCGCACGGCGATGGCGGACGTGGAGATGGGTGGTAAGTTGATTAAGAAAGGGGACAAGGTTTGTCTTTGGTATATTTCGGCCGATTTTGACCCCGACCAATTCCCAGACCCCTACACCTTCGACATCACCCGCACCCACAACCCACACATGGCGTTTGGCCTCAAAAGCCCCCACAAATGTCTCGGCGAACATCTCGCTCGTCTCGAAATTAAAGTCCTGTTTGAAGAACTGCTGCCACAAATCACCGATATCCAACTCAATGGCGAAATCGAGCGCCTCCGCTCCAACTTCATCTCTGGTATTAAACACTTGCCAGTACGGATCACTTGGGCATAAGTGCAAGAAATATGACACCCGAACCGACGAACCAGTTTATCTCACTCAGTCGCCGCCGTGCGCTTGATCACGCGGCGCAACTGATTCACGCAGCTTGGCGCAGTTTTGATGAGGCGCGGCCTGAACAGCCTGATGTTGCCGAGCAAGTTCAGAAGTTGTTGTCGCTCCCGCTTCCAGAGCATGGTGTTGACGCAGTCGACGCGCTTGATGATGCCGATTTGATTCTTGACCAGAGCCTCTCACAATCACGCCCACGCTTCTTTGCATTCGTCGGATCGAGCGGCTTAGAAATGGGGGTTCTAGCAGATGCGCTGGCGGCTAGTCACGATGTAAATCTTGCTGTATATGCGGGTGCTGCGAACTTGGTTGAGCGGCAAGCATTACACTGGATTGCAGATTTGGTTGGCTTTTCAGGCAAATTTGGAACGTTTACAAGTGGTGGCATGTTGTCGAACTTGACTGCATTAACAGCGGCTCGCGAACATGCTCTACCAGATAGTCGCACACACGGCATTCGTCAATCTGTCGCAATTTATACGAGTCGCGACGCGCATTCGTCCATTGCACGGGCGGTGGAGATATTGGGGTTCGGTACGAACGCGCTACGGGACATTCCAATTGACACGAACCGACGCATGATTTCGGCCGAATTGGAAAAAGCAATTTCGGCCGATGTTGCCAACAACGTCACCCCCATAGCCATTGTCGCCAGTGCCGGCACTACCTTAGCTGGTGCGGTTGATCCGCTTGATGAGATCGCTGATATTGCAGAAAAGCATAATATCTGGCTGCACATTGATGGCGCGTACGGTGCGCCAGCCGCTGCGGTACGCGCCAAATCGAAGCTGTTTGTAGGGCTGGCGCGTGCAGATTCGC
>JBMZDF010000515.1:0-4523 GCA_049614105.1 Promineifilaceae bacterium (SeqCode) | reverse complement strand
AACAATATATAGAGCGGGGACTAGCTTTTCACGGGCGTTCGATGTGCTTGAACTCATAACTTATGGTTACAGATTATTTAATGAGAATACAAAGCTTAGTTTCATTTGCATTTCCCATACGAGTATAGCGTACAATGATTCACTGTTAAAACCATGCTTTTCAGGTTATTATTCTTCAAATTCTAAGGGCCAAATCCAGCGACCAACAAACAAAGTGAGAAGTGACCCAACCGTTGCGGTGAATAGGTGCAGTGCGCCCAATTTCATCAGGTTAAAGTGTAACCCTTGACCGAGAAAATGGCCTAGTACAAATCCTACAATTGACAACATGACATACATGACAATACGACCAGATGGTCCACCGACCAAGAGGTGAAATGCGCAGCCAAATGCGGTTGCTAGCAAAAACCCAAGTATGACGCTTGCCGCAGCCCCTGTCATCATGTGATTAAGCCTCCGCCCAAACAGCGATCGCCTTGGTAAAAGACCGCCCCTTGTCCGGGCGCGATTCCGCCCAGCGGCTCATCAAATGTCACCTGCGCACGATTATCGGGCATTGGGACAATTGTGGCAGGATTCGGCCGATTTTTATAACGAATCTTCACCTCGGCCCGCAACTCACCCGCAGGCTGACCATTAATCCAGTTAACCTTACGCGCCGTCAGCGTCGTTTGCCCCACTTCCTCTCGCGTGCCAACAATTAACGCATTGTCCTGCATGTTTTTGTCAATCACAAACAACGGCTCTGGTGCGCTGATGCCCAACCCTTTGCGTTGTCCAATCGTGTAGAAAGGCAGGCCGTTATGTCGGCCGACCTCTTTGCCGCTGCTCGTTACGATGGGGCCGGCTTGACCAAGCTGTGGCGCGTTGCGGTTGAGAAAGTTTTTATAGGTGTCGTTGCCCAGAAAGCACAAATCCATGCTGTCGCTCTTTTTCGCAACGGGCAGGTTAAACTTTGCGGCTAGCTTGCGAACATGCGGCTTTGCCATCCCGCCAATCGGAAACAGCACTTTAGACAGCTCATTTTGCCCCATCACGTGCAGGACATAGCTTTGGTCTTTGTGTGTGTCAACCCCTTTCCACAGTTCAAATCCATTTTCGGCCGAATGTTTAATCTGCGCATAATGGCCCGTCGCCAAATAATCAGCATCCAGCGCCAGCGCCTGATCCAACAGCCACTCAAAACGAATCTTGCGATTGCATTCGATACAGGGATTGGGCGTTTCACCCGCCGTGTAGCCATCAATAAAAAATTGGACAATCGTTTTGCGGAAATAATCTTTCACATCGACCGCATAAAACGGGATGCCAAGCTGATCAGCAATACGACGCGCATCCGCCATCTGATCGGGCGTGCAGCAACGATTGAAATCGGTCTGCTCTGGCTCGCTCCATAGCCGCATCATCATGCCGATCACATCATAGCCGCGCTCAACTAAAAGCGCAGCCGCCACCGAACTATCTACACCGCCGCTCATTGCGACGACTACTCTGGGCTTTTTGCCGTTCATACTATTCAAACACTCTCAAGGTTTAGGGACGATTCATGATTTACAGCGATCATAAATCCGAAATGGTCAATCATCTATACTTTAGCGTCAATTTTCTAAGTTTGTCAACCGTTTTCACAAGCGCGTTAATCGCCTGATCAATATCACTGGCCGTATTGCCGACGCCGACCGTAAAACGCAGCCCGCCGCTCAACCATTCATCAGACAGCCCCAGCGCATCCAAAATACGGGATGGCTTTGGGTTGCCAACGGAACACGCGGACCCGCTGCTGGCGGCGACCCCTTCCATGTCCAAATGCATCAGCATGTCGTTCCCTTTCAAATCGCGGATCGCAAAGCTGGCGTTAAAGGGCAATCGTTCGGCCGGATGGCCCGTCAACACGCACAGATCGCCTAAAGCGTCCAGCGTGCCAGCAATCATCTGATTGCGCAAAGCCGTATCGCGTGCGATGTGGTCAAGGCGTTCCACCTGTGCCAATTCGAGCGCCTTGGCAACGCCAACCGCAAACGCAACGTTGTGCGTTCCAGGGCGCAAACCGCGTTCCTGACCGCCGCCTGTTGTGGCGGGAATAATCTCAACGCCATCGCGGATGTACAGGATGCCAACCCCTTTTGGGCCGTTGAACTTGTGCGCGGCAATGCTCAGCAGATCAATCGGCTGCGTTGCCATGTTCCAGTTTTCGGTTTTGATCGCCTGCACGGCGTCGGTGTGAAAAAGTACGTTGTGCTGTTGTGCAATTCGGCCGATTTCCGCCACAGGTTGCAGCGTGCCAATCTCATTGTTAGCCGCCATGATGCTGATCAGGGCTGTATTCGGCCGAATTGCCGCCTCCAAATCAGACAATCGAATGCGTCCAAACTGGTCCACAGGCAAAATCGTCAGCTCAAACCCGTACAGGTCACGCAACTGTCGCGCCGTATCCAACACCGCTTTATGCTCCACAATGCTCGTAATCAGGTGACTGCCCTGCCCCGCTTGCATCATCACGCCGCGCAATGCCATGTTGTCGCTTTCAGACCCGCCTGCCGTAAACAGGATTTCTTTGGGCGAGGCGTTTAGCTGACGCGCAACCGACTCCCGTGCGCCTTCCAGCCCACGCTTCGCCGCACGGCCAAAGCTGTGTACAGATTCCGCATTGCCATAATGTTCTGTCCAGTAGGGTAGCATCACCTCAACAACGCGCGGATCGACACGGGTTGTTGCGGCATGGTCAAGATAAATCGCTGATCGCATACGAGCGACTGTAGCCGATCTAATTTGATTTCTCAATTGGCGGGGCTAAATTCTTAGGGGATGCGAAGATGAAAGAAAAGGGGCAGGTTTTCAGGGTGGTCAGGGAAAGACACGTTATGTTTGCAACGTTTGTCTTAATTGAAACCCTGACGACCCAACCACCTTTATGTTCACACGTCTAATGGCAAGCGCACCAAAAACAAGGTTCCTTTTCCAACGACGCTACGCAATTCAATCGTGCCGCCGTGCTTTTCAATGCCTTCCTTGACCATGTAGAGGCCAAGTCCCGTGCCGGCTATTCCGTGTTCAACCGCCGTTTGGGTTCGGTAGAAACGCTTAAACAAGTTTGGCATCGCCTCATCAGGAATGCCGATTCCTTCGTCTTCTACTTCACAGCAGAGCCATTCGGCCGTTTTCCAAGCCTCAACACGTATCGCGCCGCTTTTGGTGAATTTGATGGCGTTGTCGATTAGGTTTTTGAAGATGGAGTAAATAATCTCGCGGTCGCCGTGGAACGGGGGTAATTTCGGCCGAATATCACCCTTAAACGTCAATCCTTTTGCGACGGCTGCATCAGACAAAGGCGGCACAATTTCGTCAAAGAGACGATTCAAGTCGATCATCTCTTTGCTACGCTGCATCTCACGCGCTTCCAATTTTGCCAGCGCCAACATTTGACGCACCATCATTTGCAAACGATCGCTTTCACGCTCAATCGTGTTCAGGAACCGCGCCGCCTTCTCAGGATTATCACCGCTTTTACGCAAGAGCCGCGCATACATCAAAATAGTTGCCAACGGCGTCCGCAGTTCATGCACGATGTTGTGGAAAAAGTCGTCGCGCATGCGCTCAACTTCACGAATCTGGCGCAGATCGCTAAACACAAAAATCGCCTCGTTCAGTTCGCCATCATCCTCACGAATAGCCGCCCCGCCAACCATTGTTGGCACTGCGTCGGCGCGATGTTCTGCATACACATCACAAGCAAGGCTTGGCACTTCGGCCGTTGAGGTCAGCACCTGATGCGCAAACGACTTAAAATCTTGCCGACGCGCTTTAATCGCCGTCTTCACAGAACGTCCCACAATATCAAGCAAATCAACCTGAAGCTGCGACAGCAACGAATCATTGACGCTGGTAATCAACCCTTGCGCGTCACAGGTCAACATGCCTTCGGACATGTTATCGAAAATCGCTTCGATCCGTCGCTTCTCAGAAACGACCTCAGCATGCAGGCTCGCATTTTCAAGCGCAATCGCCAGCGGGCTTGCAATCGCTTGCAGCAGGTTAAGATCGGCCGTATCAAAGCCGCCTACCTGCTTATTGATCACTTCAAGGACGCCCACCACCTCTTTTTCCACAATCAGCGGGACAGCCAAAATTGAGTTTGTCTGAAACCCTGATTCGGCGTCTGGTTCGGCATAAAAACGAGAATCTGCATAGACATCGTTGACCAACACAGGTTCTGCATGTTTGGCAACCCAGCCCGCGATCCCCTGTCCGGCCTTCACCTTCACCTCTGGCAAATCGGCAAATAATGGCCCCATGAGCGCCTTCACAAAAACCAATTCTTCTTTTTCGCTGTTGTACAGGCCAATCGAAACAGATTCGACATTGACGATACGGCGAATTGGGCTGGAGATACGATTGAAAATATCTTGCAGGCTGAGCGTGGAGGTAAGTGAAATGGTGATGTCATTCACGACATCAAATGTAATCTCTTGCTGTACCGTTTTGTACCGCAGCATCGCCCGTTCGAGGTAGATCGTTACGTAATG
>JBMZDF010000514.1:0-4527 GCA_049614105.1 Promineifilaceae bacterium (SeqCode) | reverse complement strand
GTAAATGCGGCACGCGCTATCTATTTGACTAGAGGAGGCCAATGAGCAGTACAAACATTCCTTACCTTTGCAAGAATTGTGAACACCCGATTGGACATATTGGCAAGATGCACGGTGCGATTTTGTTATTTGCGGGCTTCAGCTATTTTGAAGAAGCGAGTGGGCTATGCCCCGCATGTCGAGCGCCTGTGAAGTGGCAGACGCCAGCGGTTAGTTTTGAGCGGTTGCGGATTTCGGCCGAAAAACAAGGCGGTGTTCTATATGGGGCGGCACGACTGCCAACTAAACGAGCTGCCTTGTGAGTTTTGGCATAAATCCAGACCTTAACACACCTCTTTTAGCTAACCAACAGGTGTGATTTGACATCAACATAAAAGTTGTTATCCATGGGCAAAGGCTCAACGTCCTGTGGATAACTAGGGTTGCACGGGTACACCCGACGCATAAGCGATTGAAAAGAGCGACAACCCTATTGGGCTTGGTTTTTGTTTTAGGTTGGAAATTGACACAGATGTGCTAGCATGCTAACATCTGGATGCGCTTGACGCGCAAATTGCATATCAACGCTTGAATTTTTCAGGCAGAACCTTTTAGGGCTGACGCCCCACACAATTGTGTGGGGCGTTTTTCGTTTTCTATGGCATCACTTACAAGCCAACTCAGCAACATACGCAGCGGATTCTACGCAACGTTCAACATCCCAACGCCAGATTACTACCTTGTCGATGTAGACGATGACGGTTTTGTCATTGTTGAAATGGAAACGTACATTGAGGGCGATGGTTGGAATCGAGAGTATTTCAGAGTTAAGTATTCGGCCGATACCGAAACAATTACCTTCGCCGAACGTGACGCATGGGAAGCGGTCGAACGCCAAACAGAATGGGTCGCCAATCGTCGTGAGGGCGAAGGGGAATTGGTCAAGGTCACTTTGACCACCAACTCAACAACTGTGACCGAGGAAACGGTGCAGAGGCGCAAGTTTGCGGTGGTGAACGTCAACATCGCCAAACACGTGATGAACGGGCGATATTTCCCCTCTCAAACGTGGGCAGCAGGGGTTGAAACATTCAACGGCCGCTGTTTAGTCAAGCGCCATCCATTAGACATGGCGGGGGATGGGCGGACAGCGAACACGGTGGACGTTCCCAAATTCGGCTTTATCTACAACGCTCTCAACACGTCCCCACTCCCAACCGCAGACCTATATTTTGATGAGGAACTTTGCACCAATGATGCTGAAATGGCGAAAGTGCTCAGCAAGGCCCGTGCTGGTGAACCTGTAGAAATTAGCACGGGCATGTACTCGCAACTCGTTGCCAACAGCGGCGTCCACAATGGCGAACCCTATAGCCATGTCGCCGTTGCGTTTGAAGCTGACCATATCGCGGTTTTACCTGATGAGATTGGCGCGTGCAGTGCGAATGATGGGTGTGGGATTTAACCCACCACTAACTACAAATAACTCAGGCGAGGAGCCTGTTACCCCAAGTTACTTACGCAAACTTCTATCAAACTGGAATGGCGGCGGCAATTCGGCCGAACCAGCCGAACCAACTAACAAGGACAACAATATGACACCTGAAGAAATGAAAGCGCAACTAGCTGCTTTTAAGGCTGAGTTGATGCCGATGGTCGCAAACGCCGCCAAAGAAGCTGTTGCGACCATCGTGAAGCAGATGACTGCTAACGCAGAAGCGTCGGCGTTGGTTGCTAAAAACGAGCGCGTCAAGGCGCTGGTTGCGAATAGCGGGGGCCTCATTTCGGCCGAAAAGCAAACGGAACTTGAGGCAATGACGCCAGAAGCGTTTGCGGCTTTTGAGTCTGCCTTTGCAATGGTTGCCAACGCACAACGCCAACCAAATCCTGTTGGGTTTGCGGGTAGTGTGCCAACGATCAACAACGACGCTCGACAGGGTGCGTGGGAGTAAGTTAGATGCCACTATTTAACAAGAAACGCTCAACCATCATCTTCAGCACGCCACGCGGCACGCACGAGGCTGATTTGTTTGAGGGGTTGGCCAGCGCAACCATCATGCCAGGCGACCTGATTTTGCCAGACGGGAGCGGCAACGTTGTGCCGCTCCCAACGGCTGACTACACAGGCATTCTCTACGTTGCGATTGAAGATCGTTACCAGACGGACGAGGATCGCCGCTCTGGTATAGAGTCGGCCGACTTACCCTACAACGCTGGCGACACCGTGACCTACACACGCTTGATGCAAGGCTTCCGCATTCAGTCACGCGCAACGGTGGCGGTGGCGATCAATGATGGTATCAGCACAGATGCGGCTGGCAAAACAAAAACGGGCGGCACGTTGCGTGGTGTCACCGTGACTGCGCAACCCACGATTGGGGACCGCTACATCTGGGAGGTAGCTTAATGACGCAAGTACATATTTCAAACGGACGCAACATAAATATTGGTGGTTTAGAGCTTGGCGCGGTGACGGCGGGTTTTACGCCGATGCGTCGAACGGATGAGAACGGCACGACCCAATATTGGGTTATCAATGGCTCAGACCGTAATCGGCAGCCGATTCGTCGCCCTGCCTTCAATGCCTTTGACCGCCACCGCTTGCAGATTCACAGTAATCTATCAACCGAATGTGACCATCACTGATGTCGTGGCTGAGTACAACAATTCCAGCGAGTTTGCTGCCCCCATCGTCACTATTACAGGGGAACGACCCGCATTGGTGCGCTGTTTAACGACCGGATTTACGGGATGTTTGAACTGAATATCCCACAATTGCTATATACCATTATCTCATCAATCTACTATACAGATGACAAGCTAAACCAACGGCCATCATTCTGATTTTAGGTTAGCAGATGCAAGTATGCTGCTTATTACGGTTGGGCCAGCTCTCAGATTTGCAAAAATTTTAGCTAGTAATGCGTTGTTTGGAGCATTGATTTGCTCGCTGTTGAGGACACGTTCAACAAAATGCTCTAAATCTTCTATCGAGGATGAGTAAGCTTCAACAAGATACAGAACCTGCTCTTCAAATGTCACTCCAACTGGAGGGACTATTTCAAATAAAGCTCTGTCGAATTCCCAACGAACTATTCGTTGCAACATTTCAATGTTAAGAGATTGCGATATTGCATATGCAACTGCTTTGCCCTCTACACTTAACTCATTTGTATCTGTCAGAGGTGAGGTGAATGATCTATATTGTTTATATAGAGGCATCAACTCTGCAAGATCTGGGATTGCTTTGGCCAAGCTTTCAACCAAATGCAACAATTTGTTACTTTCATCTCGAATCTGTATGAGTAAGGCAGCAACGAGATTGAGTTTTGAAGCCCCCACAATAAGATTGTGGATCTCAATGTCAAGGTTATCACGTACGATTGAGTCAATCTCTGCCATAGGTAGTTTTTGACAAATCAACCTTCGGATCTGGCTAAGAGGCGACAGCCAGAGTTCCTTTACTGGGATGGTGATACGACCAATCATACGATATGCTTCCTCAACTGCTGATAGCAATTGATTTTTTGGGTTACTGTTTCTTAGTGCTGCCACAAGCCAATCAAGCCCACTCTCGCTTGCTGAAAAAAATTGTACGACGTCTTCAATAATCTGTTTGAAAGTTCGCTTTTTTAAATTGATTTCTTCAGCAATGTTGATGTCAAGGTAACAAAAAATAGTATGCTGCAAATCAATAATATCCCGGAATGAAGCCAATATTGCAGTTTCTAAAGAAGGTAAGGCTGCAAAGTGTGTTCCTTCAAGATCTTGTTTCGCATGGATTAGAAGCGGGTTATCTGGATTGCTGTTGTGTGCAGCCTTGAGTAACTTATTTAAGCCTTCTTGTTTAAGCGCGAAATAGTACACTAAATCGCTAACTATTTTTGAGTATGTGTTTCCGGCTACAGGTATTATATGGGATAGTATGATGCCAAATTCATATCTTATTAGCCTCAACAAATCTTGGTAGTTAAACACATGGGTTAAACCTGCACACAGCATTTGAACATTTTTGCGAGTAGGCAAAACATACTCGATTCGCTCGATCCACTTTTCTATTTCTACAGTCAATGAATCATGTGATAGTTGATATAAGAACTGTCCGTTTTCCTCATACTTTATAATTAATCGTGCTTCCCTGAGTTTATGAACCGTGTCTTCTATGTCTGATTGATTATAATGAGATGCTTCAATTACTTGTGAAATAGATGTAGACAACCTGCGCCCATGTTCTGAAACAAGATGAGTTAAGAACTCACGAGCCTGAGCCTGTTTTTTGTAAGACATTCCGCTGAGTGTACGCATTAAATAATTTGAAAGAACGCCTTTTACACCACCAAGGATTTGATAGTCGTTAATATTTAACGTTCGATCTTCTTCTTTACCTAATCGAAACAGTTCGCTACAAATCAATTGCATGTGAGGCAGGGTTAACGAACTTTGTTCAAGATCATTTATGATTTGAGCAACTAACCTGTCTCCAAAGGTAATTCCATCACTAACCCTTTCAAGTGGCTCTATGATAGTGTTCCGCAGTTCGGTCTGGTT
>JBMZDF010000513.1:0-4539 GCA_049614105.1 Promineifilaceae bacterium (SeqCode) | reverse complement strand
TGGTTCCTGAATTCTGGATTTCTGGATTCTGACTCGGGGGTTTGGGGGTGTCCCCCATTCTTTTTTCTTAGACTTATTTTTGCGCCAAGGCGCGATCGATTTTTTTGAGTTATGTATAATTAGCGTGCGTCCACTTCAGTGAGCGTGAGTGCAGACCAACAGCGGCTGCGTGGCGGCGCGTGGAACAACAATACAGATAACGCGCGTGTGGCCGCCCGCATCAACAACAATCCGAACAATTCCAACAACAATATTGGTTTTCGGGTTGTGGCCCACGACTTTCGGCATATCGGCCAGAAATACTGCATGTGGTAACAGACGTGTGGTCGGCGTCGATACCTGTCTCAAAAGACGGCGTGGTCTGTTCTGGGCTGAGCATCTTGTTCAGGCATCTATTTCCCCTCCCTGTCGCCTGTAGTAGCCAATGGTGATGCTTGCGATGGGGAACCCCTTTTTAAGGCTGCGCATTTTCATCATACCATTCGCGCCAAAAACTCGACCAATCAGCATTCTTGTATTGTTGGTGAGCCGTCAGTACGTTTGTCTTGGCATCAAATGGATTCTGAGTGGCGAAATCAAAGTAATTCAGACGTGTGCCGACTACTCCTAAACTGTGCAGATCACCACTAAACCAGCGATTGTCACGGACAGGCAAATAGCTTGCCATCTCGACATAAAACGAGGCAAACCCTTCGTCACCTGTCCATTCAACCACCTGTTCTCTAGTAGGAACGTGTCGTGGAACAAGCGCATCATCTATCGAGAGACACAAATAGCCTTTATTTGGGAGCGCTTGTCCTGTGGTACAACCCAGCGTTTCAAGCGACTGGACAACGTCTGCACGCAAGCCTAACTGTTGTATCGACCGCTCGTTTTCATTGGCTATAGGCGTTGACACGCTAGGAGCAGCTAGCGTAGGCTGTTCGGGCGTTTGAGTTTCAACGGTTACAACCTGTTGTTTAACTGTTGGCGTCGGTGCAGGTGTTGGTGTAAGGGTTGGCGTCGACGTGGGAATTGGCGTGGGCGTCAACGTCGGCCGTTGCGCACTAACGCTCGACCACTGCAACAGCGCGTTACCGCTCCCATGCGCCCTGGCGTCTGTACGCATCACCCAACAGCCCACCCGAAACTGATTCTCCAGATCAAACACATCGACTAACGGCACACGAAAATCTTGCCAGTAACGATAAAACCAGTAGCTATCTAGCTGCAAAACGCCAATCGCATTCTGGTTAACCGCATACTGCATATACTCCGACTCACGCGCCACCAGCGCAACGATACCGCCTCGTATGCTGGTTTCGACGTTCGGACAGTGGTGTTGTTTGGCAAGTGCAGTAATTGTTTCTGGGTCGATCTGAGGTGTGAAGTCGGCTTCGGCCGATAGTTGACACAACCTATCCCCCGCATCAACCCACACCCCATCGGCCGTTGTGTCAACATACTCATTGCTGGCAACCAATTCATAACAGCGCGGCTTAAAGTCAGATCGATAATAGGTTGGGTAGACTGTCACGCTGGACGCTGCGGCATCAAGTGTAGGCGTTATCGTCGAGGACGTTATAACAGTAACCGACACAGTTGGCGCAGGCGCGACAGGTGCAGGCGTCCCGACAATTTCGCTGCTGGCTGGATTGACCCATACTTCCATTGAGATAGGAACTAAAGTCCCTTGATAGAGGATGTTGCCTGTTATTTCAGCAAGGACAGGGCGGGGTGTTTCGAGAAGTTGGATTTCGGCCGAAGTTTGCCCCTCAACAATCTTCGTGACCACCCGCTCAATTTCAACCTCAACTGTTTGCTCAATAACTTTCTCGACCTCTACCGTTTGTTCAATAATCTCCGGAGCACCTGCTAAAGAGCGACAACCTAACAACATCCAAGCTATCCAAAATATAAGCGACAATCGTTTCATGATTAACAAAAAGAGCGTGGTATCAATACGCCACGCTCTTGAATAAACGACATCGGGTGGGCAAATAGTTAAGCAACTTTTGCTCGAATTTCCTCAATCGAATAACTGACAGTTGAGTTAGCCCGTTCAATAATTTCGGCCCATGTGTCGATATCGTTGTTTGATAACTCACCGCCATGGGCATCAAAGAAATGAATTTCACGCCCCGTGTCTAAGTCACCTTCAACAATTGCATTGATAGGCAACGTAAACCCATCGCTGATAATCTGTGTTTTGTCTGGTGCATCTGGCATGATTAAGCTCCAGACATAGCAATATTCGTTGTGTAACCCCAGCGATCGCTGCCAACAGCTTGACGAGCCAGCTCATTCAAGCGGCTCTTAGCCTGCACTTCATCCCAAACGTTTGAGATCAACGCACGTGCTGTCAAGATCACAGCATCCCCATGCGGTGACTCAACCATCACACTGACACTATCCTCAACAAACAAGCTATCTTCTTGAATAGTGCGGGTGACATGTTGAGCTAACGTTTCGGCCGATTCGCCCTCCTTCAAGGCAGTTGCAGGTACGGTCGTCGCAACGCCAACAGGTGTATTCGGATCGTATTCAATCGCATTCTCAGCAAGCCAACGTTCAACAGGTACTTGCACAACGGTGTTGTCACGTTGGCGAATATAGATTTCGCCGTTGTCGATTTTCTCGACGCGGCCAAACACATCAGCAACCCTGACCGTATCGCCTTCACTAATTTGTCCTGCAACAATTGCGGTGTCAGCCCAACGGTTGACCATCTTGCCAATTGCCATGCCGATACCGACCATCAAAAAGCCTGCAACGGTCACAACCCCAGCCCAATCAATATTCAGGTTTGTCTGTTGTGAGAACTCAGCAAGCATTGCACCAATAATGAGAGCATACAGGAATCGGGCTGCCCAAGAGATTTGGAATCGGCCCAGCCCATCGCGCTTTGGCGTATAGTGCCCGTACGCATTTGTATGATACGCGAGCTTAATTGCCCCTCGTTTTGCAAAATAGACTGCAAAAAGTCCTAGAAGTAGCAGTAAATAACTCATAGTTTGGTTGTCCTCCAAATAAGGTGACAAACGGTCAGGTGACCGCTTGCCATAAGAGTATCAATCGAAGCAACAGCATCTAGCCGCCAAGAATCCCGCTAATGATTTCACTAAACGGGAGAACGCCACGCAGCATCGCCGCGATGAGGGTGATTGTAAGAAGCACTTGGGCGGGAATCGAAACGTAAAGTGACCAGCGTAAATCGCGTCGCATCATCCGCACCTCGTTATGAAGTCCACCAACGACAGACTCCAGTTCAAGCGTTCGGTCGCCTAATCCTTTTACCCCGTTGTCTCCCACCACAATCATTTCAATCCTGTTTAACCGTTTTTCAAACTCATCCACACGAACATTCCTGTACAGGCCAAATATTGTTTAACTATTTATTCGATGTTGGCAAAAGCAGGCCCACCGATAAAGACGCGCAGCGCCAAGTTTTCATTGTCAACCCCGATAAATGCGACCGTTTGCCCATTAAGGGTATAGACATCAGCATCAACCAGTGGAGTCGATACCCAACTACCGCCATATTGCACGTCTACGAGCGGCTGAATGCGCGAGCCAGCATAAACGTTATCCAGCACCTTCTGGTAGATGACAGTGACGCCATCATTGAAAATCTGCATATCTTCAGTGAGCACATGTTGCTCTTCGTCATATGTTGGACGAGATTCTAGGTCGGCGAGACGGCCGTTGACCGATTTCTTAAACGTTTTGACACTTGATTCAAGTGCCACAGTAGTCGTTTGATTTTTGTCAATGCGTTTGCTGAGAGCCACCGTTGTTTGCTCAACGAGTGCGACCATCTCGTTATAACGGCGGTTAATTGCGTCCGCGACTGCTTCGGCCGTTGCGCCTTCGTCTGATGGGTCAGAACCATCCAGCTTGAGTTCAGAGATCAGGCTAACCGTCTTGTCTGTTGGTGAGTTGTAGGCCGCATTTGACATCCACGTGACAGCTTCAGTCGCAGGCACATCACGCCAAATGTCGATAATGCCACCCGCCTCAACAGGGATGCCGTTCAGCTCACCATCTGCAATCACAATCAACTTCTGGCCAGCTTCATATGGTGCGCCCATCCATGTGTCAACCAGATCGTTTGGATTAATCGGTATCGGTTTCAGGGCCGCAATGATTTCTTTCTTCATCATTGCCAAATCTTCAAACGAGGTGAAGTAAACACGCTGGCCGTTGACTTTCCAGCCAGTGCCTTGCTCATCGCGGAAACGTGCGTATGGGCGCAAGGCGGTGAAGCGCTCTGTATTTGCCAACGAGACCTGTTCAACAACAAGGTTCATGAACTCGCCTGCAATCATGTCCATCGCTTTCAAAACGGGCAGGGCGCTTGATGTGTTTTGTGATGCTGACTCAACAGGAACAACCTTGGGTAATGCTGGCTTAACAGGAACCGTCTCGGTCGCGGTTGGTTTAGCCGTTGTTGGCTCGACAGCCGTTTCTATCGTGGTCTGTGCCGTTGGGGTCTGTGCCGTTGTGTTCTCTCTGGTCGCTTCTGACTCGATTGGTGTGGTTTTTTCGGGTGCAATGGGT
>JBMZDF010000512.1:0-4542 GCA_049614105.1 Promineifilaceae bacterium (SeqCode) | reverse complement strand
GACTCGAACCTACAACCTAGCGATTAAGAGTCGCTTGCTCTGCCAATTGAGCTACGTTGGCTTGTTAACTACACAAATTAAGTTGTAAACCCCTAATTCCGTGCGGCACAGGATTATAGCCTAACGGCATTTTAGATGTCAACACCTATTTTGGGCAATTTGAAAATTCGTTTGATCAATTTCGGCCGAATTCCCATCCACAACAAAATAAGCTATCAAATTACACCCCAAAGGTACGCAATTTGTTATAATCAGTCGCACTCTAAAACATATTTTCAAAATAAACATTATGTGGACTCCAGAACAGATCGAAACAACGCTCGACCGCATCCTCCCCTATGTCAGCAAACCAGGGCGCTACACAGGCGGTGAGTACAACCAAATCACTAAAAACTGGAACGAGATTGATTTCTCCGTCGCCCTTGCCTTTCCAGACACTTATGATTTAGGCATGTCAAACCTTGGATTGATGATCATGTATGACATCATCAACGGCTACACCAATTTGGTGGCCGAACGAGTCTACACACCTTGGTTTGACATGGAGGAACAGCTTCGCGAGCTGAAAATGCCGCTCCATTCGCTCGAAACGAAACACCCGTTGCGCGAATTCGATCTGCTCGCCATCAGCCTGCCCTATGAGCAACTTTACACTAACGCGCTCAACCTGCTTGATCTAGCACACATGCCGGTGCGCAGCGCAGATCGCGATGCAAGCTACCCAATTGTGATTGCAGGAGGCCACGCTTGCTACAACCCAGAGCCAATGGCCCCCTTTATTGATGCGTTTGTCATTGGTGAAGGTGAAGCGGCCATTATGCGGATCGTTGACCTGATGATGGCCGCTCGAAAAGAGAATCCCACGATGGATCGGGAAACTCAGTTGCGCTATCTTGCAACAATTGATGGCGTTTACGTGCCGCAATTTTACGATGTCGACTACCATACCGATGGAACAGTTGCTTCTATCGCACCCAACAAACCTGAGGCACCCAAAAAGGTTCTCAAAACGATTGTGCCTGTGATGCCGCGCCCCGTCACAAACTTTATTGTGCCGTTTATCGAAACGGTTCACTCACGCGCCCCCATCGAAATCATGCGCGGTTGTACGCGAGGATGTCGCTTTTGCCATGCTGGTATGGTGACACGCCCCGTGCGCGAACGTCCTGTACAGGAAATTCTGGACGCGATGGGCGACATATTAGAAGCCACAGGGTATGAAGAAATTGCATTGCTTTCGCTGTCATCTAGCGATTATGACGAGGTTTTAACGCTTACAGAGCGCATTCGTGATGAATATGGGGCGTTAGGGCTAAATATTTCGCTTCCATCGCTGCGAATCGAATCAGTTAGTACCCAGTTGATGGACAATTTGGGCGACAGTAAACGCGGCGGGTTTACGCTTGCGCCAGAAGCTGCGACTGAAAAAATGCGCAACGTCATCAACAAATATGTGAGTGATGAGGAGCTAATCGAAACGGCCCGCGAAATCTACAGCCGGAAATGGCGCACCATCAAGCTCTACTTCATGATTGGGCATCCTATGGAAGAAATGGAGGATGTCGAAGCGATTATTGATTTGTCCTATCGGGTTCTGGAAGAGGGTCGCAAGATTCACGGCAACAGGGCCAGCGTCAACGTGGGCGTCTCAACATTTATCCCCAAACCCCAAACCCCGTTCCAATGGGAACCTATGGGCGATATTGATCTGCTCTATGACAAGCTTAGCTTGCTAAGGCGTGAAATTCGTGGGCGTGGGCTACGATTACGCTGGAACGACCCCAAGAACTCACTGTTTGAAGGATTCCTCTCACGCGGCGATCGGCGTGTTGCAGAAGTCGTTGAGTTAGCATGGCGGAACGGTGCAAAGTTTGACGCATGGCAAGACAAATTTGAAGCGGAAGCTTGGGCAGACGCTTGGAAAGTTGTTACCGAAAAACACGGTATCGACCCCACCTTTTTCACACATCGCAAACGCAAAATTGACGAGGTATTCCCTTGGGAACATATTGATATTGCTGTAACACGGCGCTTCATGACACAGGACTACCTGATGAGTCAGACGCTGGAGACACGTGTGGATTGCCGCCATCAATGTTTTGCCTGCGGTATTCTGCCAAAGCTAAAAGATATGCGACGCGGGATGGAAAAGGATGCATGGGAATGTCCGCCTGTTTACACCAGAGAGCAAAAGCGCCAAATGAAGCTAGCCAAAGCGGGCAAAACAATCCCGTTGCCAGTTGCTGGCGATTAAGCATCTTGCACCATGAGCTAAGAAAGCACCCCCACCTAGCCTCCCCTCAGGGGAGGTTCTGAATACAGAATTGAACTATAGCGGTGTTGAGAACGCTTATCTTTGAGCTTTCGGAGTACTGTGGTACTGATTAAAGCCATTTGGAATGCACCCTTTTGCAACTGGAAAATCTGTTCTGTTAGACATCATCCTAGTCTTGACAACAGGTAGATTTGACTGTAATGTGACCTTATCGTTAATTTTACGTCCAATTCGACGTGCATCATGTAACTGCATGAATTTAATTTCTAAGTTTATTTACTAAAACAAAAAGGATCTGATCACTATGTCTGATACCGCTCATTTCTCAAATGCTGAATGGGAAGCAATTCAAGCTGCCCCTCACTGGATTTTGGCAGCTCTAAGGGCCGCTGACGGCCGTTCTGGCGCAATTGTTCGACGCAAAGAAAGACTTGCCATGGTAGGCGTTCTAAAAGCGGCCGAAACCGATAACGACATGGTTCGTGCAGCAGCGGATGCGGATGATGGCGACAAGAATGTCAACAAAAAAGCAACTTACGATGAAGCAAAAGCAGAACTTGCAGCAGTTAGCAAAATTCTCAGCTCAAAAGTCGGCCGTGAAGATGGTGACGAGTATCGTGACTTTTTGATGGAAGTTGCAAATCAGATTGCTCAGGCAGCCAAAGAAGGGTTTGGCCTCCGTCGTAAAGCAGTTAGTGAAGAAGAAGCTGCCGCCATTGCGGACCTTGGCGAAGTTTTGGAAGCAACAGCAGGCCACAAACAAGCTCGCTTAAATGCAGAAAAAGCTGACAAAGCGGCTGCTGCTAAAGCGGCTGCTGCGAAACGCGCGGCTGCGGCACGTGCTAAACAAGAACGCGCAGCACGCGCAAAATTGGCTGCTGAAGAAAAAGCACGTGATGCTGCTCATGCGGCTCGTATTGCGGCTGCAAAAGAGAAAGCGGCTGAGAGAGCAGAGGCTGAAAAGAAAGCGGCCGCTGCTAAAGCAGAAGCTGACAAGAGAGCAAAAGCTGCTGCTGCTGCTGCTGCACGCCGCGCCGAAGCACGTGAAGCTGCAATGCGTCGTGCAAAAGTTGCGAAAGAAGCAAAAGAAGCTGCTGATGCAAAGCAAGAAGCACAGGCAAAAGCCGCTGCTGCTGCTGAGTTGAAAAAAGCTGAAGATGCTGCCGCCGCCGCCGCTGCTGCTGCTGAGTTGAAAAAAGCTGAAGATGCTGCTGCTGCCGCCGTTGCTGCTGCCGCTGCCGCATTTGTCGGTGAGCACACCGTTGGTGGTGGTGATACATTGAGCGGTATCGCTTATAAGTATTATGGCTCTGGCGTTCGCGCAAACTGGATGGCTATCTACGAAGCGAACAAAGACGCGATTGGCAAGAACCCAGGCATGATCTTCCCAGGTCAAGTTCTGAAGATTCCTGCACTAGATTAGTTCTACTTTTTCAGAAAAAATAAAGGCCGCATCCATTCGGATGCGGCCTTTTATACAGAACGTAAAAAGATGCTTGAAGCAGTTAGACAAGTACCGGAACAGACACAGGATAGCTTGTAATCAATAGCTCTGGCAGTTTTCCACGTTTCTCAGGGTTGCTGTTGATCGAGCGGCGGGCAAGAACTTCGGTTAGGTGAAAGTGTTCTTGGTACAGGTCGTAGACCGATTCGGCCGAACTGTTGCTCATCATCACATAAACCCCCCGCTCACTTAGGTCACGAGCCATATCACGCAAGCGAATCTGATCGGCATGGGTAAACCCGTCCTTGTAGTAAGCGGTGAAGCTTGCAGTTGCCGATAAAGGCACATAGGGTGGGTCAAAATAGACAAAATCGCCAGGTTTTGCGTTTTCTGCCACGATGTCAAACGGTTGTCGGCCGATTTCGATATGGCTCAGTGCCTGTGCGACAGCGTATAAATTGTCCGGATCGCGATAGGTTGGGTTCTTATATCGGCCGAAAGGCGTATTGAACTGCCCCTTGCTGTTGACTCGGTACAAGCCGTTATAACAAGTCTTGTTTAGATAAATCATGCGAGCCGCACGATTTATTAGCGTCATCCGCCTTGGATTCTTAGCACGTAGCCCGTAGAAAAATGTTTCTGTATGACGAAAGGTAGCCAGCCGCGCCAACAATTCATCGGTGCAATCACGAACAACCGTATAGGCATCAATCAATTCAGCATTAATATCTGACAAGTACCCTTTAGAAATCAACCCCTCACGATAGAGGGCAAAAAAGAAGGCCCCGCCACCAAGGAATGGCTCATGGTATGCACCGAATTT
>JBMZDF010000511.1:0-4552 GCA_049614105.1 Promineifilaceae bacterium (SeqCode) | reverse complement strand
CGCTTTTCGGCCGAGCGCTCCCCCTTTGCGCACGCTGTAGCGGCATCTACAGCGGTATCATGCTTTCATTTATGATGATTGTGATCGCAGGCCGCACGCGCCACGCTAGCTTCCCACCTACAAATATCTCCTTCTTCCTTTTCTCCCTGATCGCGCTGATGGGCTTTGATGGGCTTAACGCACTCTTTTTTGATCTTGGTTTGACCCACTTCTACGAACCCCACATGACGCTTCGGCTGCTGACTGGCCTCGGCGCAGGGCTAGCAATTGGCGTTTTTGTCTTTGCAATGTTTGCTCAGACGATTTGGCAACGTGTTGTTTGGCAAGCCTCATTACACGATAGTCGCGAACTGTTGTCGTTGCTTTTGTTAGCCGTTTTGATGAGTTTGCTGATTTTGAGCAACCAACCGACCATTCTTTTCGTATTGGCTATTGTAAGTACGGTCGGTGTGGTGGCAGTTCTTGGAATGCTCTACACTATTTTAGTTTTAATCGTGTTGCGTCGTGAATCATTTGGCGTTTCTTCTTGGCATGTGATCCCCCCTTACGCGGCTGGATTACTTATCGCGATGGTTCAGATCATGCTCATGGCAACCTTCCGATATAATTTAACAGGCTCCCTTGTTGGTTTCTAACCTCGTCCGAAGCCACAACGCAGTCTACCCAACAATTTTATGGACATCCTGACAGCACTTGGTGGCGTCGGTTCTGCGTTTGGTCTGTCTGCCAGCGCAGGTTTAAACGCCTATATCCCTCTTTTAACTGTTGCGCTTACCGCGCGTTTCACCAACTGGATCAACCTAAGCGACCCCTATCAAGCGCTTGAATCTTGGCCGGCCATTATTGTGCTGTCCATTTTGCTACTGATTGAAACGTTTGTGGACAAAATTCCCGCCGTCGATAGCGTAAATGATGTGATTCAAACGTTTATACGTCCAGCGGCCGGTGCTGTCATGTTTGCGGCCAACACAAACGTGATCGATGGGATCCACCCAGGGATTGCGGTTGTGGCTGGAATTTTGCTGGCGGGCAGCGTCCATGCGACCAAAGGGGTGATTCGTCCTGTTGTCACCGCCTCAACCGCTGGAACAGGCAATTGGTTTGTCAGCATTGTCGAAGATGTTATCGCATTTTTCGCATCATTGATAGCAATTCTTTTGCCTGCATTAATGGCAATCGTTGTCATTGTACTTTTATACTTTGGTGTTCGATTTTGGTATCGACGCCGTTATCGGTCGCAAAGCGCGTTTAACTGACGAGAGATCTGAACAGTTGGCGCTGATCTTAAGGTCAACGAAAAAATGAATCACCCACAAAGGATGTGAAGACAAACAAGGTTTTTCTAGTTTTGTCTCCACATCACAACTTTGGATATATTTATTTTTGAAACGGTTCAGCGGTTTGTCAGCAGAAACGTGCAGCTTATTTGAAAAGCTGAATTTTTGAGCAAATGTATAAGCCCTTCGACAAGTTCGGAGCGTATAAGTCCCTAACCTGCAGTTCGGTTTTTTTTGGGATCCTAATCATAAAAAGGAACAGTGGATATGGATATTGGAAAAGCATTCTCGTTTGTGTTTGAAGATGAAAACTGGGTCAGAAAGATGCTTTATGGTGTCGGTTGGACAATTTTGTGCATTCTTATCCTGCCGTTTTTTGTAATTGCTGGCTATGGCGTTGCCGTAGCGCGTAATGTGCGTAATGGAGTAGAGAATCCCTTGCCTGAGTGGGACAACTATGGCGATCTGTTTAGCGAGGGTTTTGCTGTTAGCATGGCGCAGTTTGTTTATGCGTTGCCCGCAACTATTTTGATGTTTGTTGGAGGAGTAACTGCGGGCCTTGGCGGTGCAACCGAAAATGAAGCGATATTCTTTGTCGGTGGTGGTGTAATGATCTTATTGAGCTGTGTCGCGATGCTTTGGATGCTTGCCCTTGTTGCGATTAGCCCTGCAATTTACATCCAGTATTTGAAACACGGCACGTTTAGTTCTTGTATGGATTTTCGCGAAGTAATTCGCTTAACTCGTGAGAATTTGAGCGAATTGCTGGTAGCGGTTCTCATCATTTTTGGCGCAAACATGATGTTAGGGGTTGTCATGACTATCCCATGTCTAAATTTGCTTGTTGGACTTGCTTCGCTTGCATACATCACCATGTTTTCGGGTCATATCTATGGGCAGCTTGCCATTAGCATCATCGGTGGTGGGAAAGGGGATAAATTTGACGACATTATCATGCCTGATGATATGAGTTGGGGTGATTAGAACCTTTCAACCAAGCAAATAAATACAAAAGCGCAACAATCCCTCTAATGTTGTGTTAATATGAATGTAGAGCTTTTAAATACAATAGGAGAATCAAATGATTGAACGAATCCTGGGTGTTATTAAGTTGGATGTCAATACATATGAAGAGATTGAGCATGATGCAAAGAATGGGCTTCAACAAGCGGCAATGATTGTGGCCGTGGTTGCGCTTATTTCAGCAATCGGTGCAGCCGTCTCGGCTAGATTTGCAGGTGAGGCGCTAGACAGTTTGAGTCAGTTGGAAGGGTTTGGAGACATACCGATTCCAGGACTAGGCGCAGCAGGCAACCCAATCATTGCGTTTATTCAAACGCTGGTTAACAGCTTTGTCACTTGGATTGTTTGGTCTTATGTCACCTACTTTGTTGGAACGACCCTGTTTGATGGTGATGCAACACCAGATGAGATGCTGCGTGTTCTAGGTTTTGCTCGCGCACCTGCGATACTTTCGTTTATTCCTTGCCTTGGTTTCTTTGCAGTTATTTGGTCACTTGTTTGCGGATTTATTGCGGTTCGGCAGGGGCTTGATCTAGATAACGGTAAATCAGCGCTTTCAATTATCATTAGTTGGGTCGCTGTTGTGATTGTGTCTATCATCATCAACTTAATTTTTGGAATCCTTGCCTAAGATTGCTTGTTAAGACTAGTTATTGTGGTTCTTTGGGAATTTGTGGGGAACCCTCCTTTGATCCTTTCCCCTAAGATCCAGAAGAACCATTGTTTTCAAAAAGGCCCATCATTTGATGGGCTTTTTTTATTGGTTACCCTGAGTAGGCATAACTAATTATTGACGAAAACCTCAGAGGCTTTTATGCACAGACTGGAGTAGGCAATGACAAACCTCAGAGGTTTTATGCACAGACTGGAGTAGACAATAACAAACCTCAGAGGTTTTTATGTGCAGACTGGAGTAGACGACGACAAACCTCTGAGGTTTACTGATTGAAGCTTTTTGTGATCTGCCTAGGCGGGGTTTGCGTCGCGCCAATGCTGCATGATGCCACGATAGTGTGCGATGAATTCGTCGTGTTCGTGTGCTGGGAACTGGCCGCGAATCGTTTCGAGCAGCATATGGTCAAAATCGGCCGAACCAATATACTCCCACATAATCGCATCCAGATCGCCTAACTGCGTTGCACGAAACGCATTGAACTCCTCTGTCTGCAAATGAGCATCCGCCAGCGCCGTATATTGCGCAATTTTTTCCTCATAACTAGCGCCACTGTCTGCAATCACAAAATACTCGGTTGGGTCCATTGCAATATCCATCGGCCGTGCTGACACAGCCGAGAAGATGCTCCACGCAAGTAATGACTTGATTGCCCAAGGGAAGTAATAGTGCAGGCTCGTTACCGCGATGTCGGGGCAGGCGTTGGCGAAGTCAATCGGGTGCAAAATGCCGTTTTTGAGAATCGCTTCGCAGGAGTTGAAGTCCCAACGGAAGAAAGCGTTGATGATTTTGGTGATCGACTGTGCTTCGGTGCCTTTTTCGGCCGAAAGAAAACCATGATCAATCACATAACGCCCGTGCTGCGGCTGCGCTGGATCATAATTGAGCGAAATAACTTGTGGCCCAATCGCCAGCGACCGCACAAACACATCAAAATTGTCCAGCCCCTGCTGCAAATGCATCAACATCTGACCTGAACTGTTGTACGCCTCCATCAACTCCTCCGCATCATTGACACGGCTCACGCCACGCCAACCGCCGCCGTCAAAAGGCTTCATGTAGAGTGGGTAGCCAATTTCGGCCGCAATCGCAGGCAGGTCAAACAGATCGTGATAGCGTTCGGCCGTCACCGCATATTTTTCTGGCTTGTCAGCAGGTGCTTCACGCTGTGGAATCAGCCATGTTTCAGGAATGTGCATCCCCATGCGCTCCATCGCACAGTAGGCCGAATGCTTTTCCATGCTTTGAAACGTAAACGGATTGTTGAGTAAATATGTCCCGTTCATCAGCGCCGCTTTTTTGAGCCATTCGCGTGGGTTGTAATGCCAGTAGCCTAAACGATCGATGACGACGTTGTAGTTTGCTGGGGCGGTTAGCTTAAACGGGTGAATGCGAATACGCTCGACGTCAATATTGTATGAGCTACCGCGATAGTTGATGCTGCGGTTGAGGCGGCTGTGCAGCCCTTCAAATGCGCTCGGCCAGTCGTTTTCATCACCGAGGAGGAGTCCAATTTTTTTTGTTGTCATGATTAATAAAGGGGTGCGTTTCATTTGAGTAAAGAGCGGTGGCTGAGCCA
>JBMZDF010000510.1:0-4562 GCA_049614105.1 Promineifilaceae bacterium (SeqCode) | reverse complement strand
TCAGACTCAGAATCGATCGTTTTCCAATCGTTTAGCATTAGCGGAACCACCGATTTTATATTCAAAGGGTTGTTTGCGGAGGACGATTCCAGTGATAGCAATGAAGATTGGGATGCAGATTCTAGCCTCCGTATTGAGTATCAAGTAGATGGTGGTGCATGGACACCTGTTTTGCAGTTTGAGGCGTCTGTTGATGCCACAAATCAGGAACCTGCCGAAGACACCAATTTTGACGGGACAGGAGACGGCACGCCTTTGACGTCTGCGTTTACAGAATTCGCAAAGCCTTTTTCTGCGAGCGGTTCGATGATGACCATTGCAGTCCGCTTTGAAAAATTTGACTCAGGTGATGAGGACGTTGCCTTAGATTATTTGCGGGTTGAGGAAGATGTCCCAACGACGCTATGGTCGGAAGATTTCGAGACAGATGGGAGCGGCACACGCTACACGCCGTCTGAAGAATGTACGGATAATTCGGCCGATTTCTTCACCCGCACAGATGGCTCAACCATTGGCAGCTTTATGAGCTATAGCTCGCCTCATAACACCTACTTCTGGGCCGCTAGCGACACAGATGGATCGCCCTGTACGATGGATCCACAATCGATTGTTTTCCAATCGTTTGACATCAGCGGATACAATAACCTTGTATTTAAAGGGCTATTTGCCGAAGATGACTCTAGTGATAGCAATGAAGATTGGGATGCAGACGCTAGCGTCCGTGTTGAATATCAGGTTGATGGCGGTGCATGGACGCCTGTTTTGCAGTTTGAAACGTCTGTTGATGCCACGAATCAGGAGCCTGCTGAGGATACCAATTTTGATGGAACAGGAGATGGCACGCCTTTAACACCAACTTTTGCGGAGTTTGTCAAGCCCTTTTCTGCAAGCGGCTCGATGATGACTATCGCAATCCATTTCGAGAATCTCGATGCGGGTGATGAAGACATTGCTTTAGATTATTTACGCATTGAGGAAGGTGCGCCAAACGCAAATGCGCTGTCGATTGAAAAAACAGTGTCGCCGATGGTTGACGTGGTGGCTGGGGATCTGGTTACCTATACGGTCATGGTCAGCAGCACAGGAGGCGAGGAAACGGTCGCAATCACCGATACACTGCCTGCGCAAGTCGATTTCTCCCATTGGATTCAACAATCAGGGGCAGCAGTTGTTAGCGATGTCGTGACGTTTAACGGCATGGTTTCATCAACACAACCTGTTGCGATTGTGTTCGCCGCGACCAACTTGGCGACGGCGGGAACGGTCAACAATGTGGCTGAATACGTGGGTGCAAATGGCGCAGATTCGGCCGAAGCTGCCTACAGTATCAAGCCCGATCTTGTCATTAACGAGATTAACGCAGACCCTGATGCATCTGCTGGTGACGCCAATGGAGACGGAACGATTGACTCATCGGCCGATGAGTTTATCGAAATTGTCAACATTTCAAGCGGCCCAATCGATCTGTCAAACTGGACACTTGCGGACGGCGCTCAGCTCCGCCACACCTTCCCAGCCAACTCCATTGTGCCAGCAAACTGTGCCATTGTGATCTTTGGTAACGGAACCCCAACCGGTGTCTTTGGCAACGCAATTGTCCAAACCTCTAGCTCAGGCCAAGTCGGTCTGAACAACGGTGGGGACACAATCACCCTGAACAACGGCACAAGCGATGTGATTGTTGAAGTCTATGGGTCGAACGCGGGCAGTAATCAATCAATTACCCGTGACCCAGACATCACTGGAACCGCATTCGTGCAGCACATTGGCGCAACGGGGTCAGGCGGGAGCTTGTTCTCACCTGGCACGCACATCGACGGATCGCAGTTTGCAGGTTGCCCTGTTCCTAGCCTGAGCTTTGGCAAACAAGTTGCACCTGCCAGCAATGTTGCGGCAAATGACCTTGTTACCTACACATTGGCACTGAACAGCATCGGTGCAGCGGAGACGGTCAATATCACCGATACGCTGCCGTCTGACGTTGATTTTGCCTATTGGATCCAACAATCGGGCGCGGCCGTTAGCAATGACGTGGTTACCTTTAGCGGGGTGGTTTCGTCTACCCAGCCCGTGACGGTTTCATTTGCAGCGACCAATCTCGCGACGATGGGTGCAGTACAAAATACGGCACAGTTTGCGAGTGCGACTGAATCTGGTTCGGCCGATGCCACCTACATCCTCAAAGTTGACCTCGTGATCAACGAAATCCACGCTGACCCAGACGGGACAAACGGAGATGCGAATGGCGACGGCACGGTGGACTCATCAGCCGATGAATTTGTCGAAATTGTCAACTTCTCCAACGATATTATCGACCTGTCTAACTGGACACTTTCTGACGGTGGCAGCGAACGTCACGTCTTCCCTGCTGGCTCACTTGTGCCACCAAGTTGTGCCATTGTTGTCTTTGGCGGCGGTAGCCCCACAGGTACATTTGGCAACGCGCTTGTCCAAACCGCAACAACAGGCAGTATTGGACTGAGCAATGGCGGAGATAGCATCATCCTCAAAAATGGGGGTGTCGACATTCTCACCGCATCCTACACAAGCCCCACCGATGACAATCAATCGCTCACGCTCGACCCTGACATCACAGGCACTGGCTACATCACGCACGGCATGGCGACAGGCTCAGGCGGCGCGTTATTCTCCCCAGGAACACGCATCGACGGGACACCGTTCTGTAACGGCATCATTTCGATTCCAACGATTCAAGGGTCTGGGAACGCATCGCCACTGGACGGCGCAGTTGTGACAACGGTTGGCGTTGTCGTTGCCGATTTCCAAGATGACGGGCTGAATGGATTCAGTTTGCAAGATGCGCTTGGAGACGGAAACGCAGCGACTTCAGACGGTATCTTTGTCTATGAAGGTGGTATCACCACGACCCTCGCGGTTGGCGATATTGTGACCGTCACGGGTGAAGTTGAGGAACGCTTCGGCAATACTCAGATCACAAATCTGAGCAGCGTCGTGGTTGGGTCGAACAGCCCACTGTCACCAACTCAGGTAACGTTGCCGCTGGACGACACGCAGCGTGAGCAGTTGGAAGGCATGCTGATTAAAATCGATCAAGAACTGAGCGTGACCGAGGTGTATGAACTGGGTCGCTACGGTCAGATTCTGCTTTCGGCCGATGGACGCAGCTACCAATTCACACATGACAATGCGCCTGATCCAACCGCCTATGCCGCCCATCAGACAGCATTCGCTAACAACACCATCAAACTAGATGACAAACAGTCAAGCCAAAACCCTGACCCTGTTATCTTCCCTTCTCCGGGGCTAAGCGCCGCAACGCCTGTGCGCGGTGGCGATACGGTGAATCAGCTCACTGGCATTTTGTACTATTCATTTGGTGCGTATTTGCTGGAGCCTGTTGAAACTGTGGACTTTGTTCCCACCAATGCACGTACTGCTGCACCCGCCGCACGACCTGACACGTTGAGCGTTGCCACGATGAATGTGTTGAACTTCTTCACCACGCTTGATGGCAGTGGCTCAGTTTGTGGGCCAACAGGCACGCTTGAGTGTCGCGGTGCGGATAGCGCAAGCGAGTTCGATCGTCAGCGTGACAAGATTTTGGCGGCACTGATCGAGATGGATGCGGATGTGTACGGTTTGGTTGAGTTGCAAAATTCGGCCGATAACGCTGCCCTCCAATCGTTGGTTGATGGCCTCAACGCCGCTGGCACAGATGTCTATGCCTTCATCGCCACGGGCGCAATTGGCACGGACGCAATCAGCGTTGGCTATGTCTACAAAACAGATACGGTCGAACCAGTTGGCGCTTTTGCCGTCCTAGACAGCAGCGTTGATCCAAACTTCATTGATACGAAGAATCGCCCTGCACTTGCACAGACGTTTATGGAAAAATCGTCTGGTGAGAAGTTCACCGCTGCAATCAACCACTTCAAATCGAAGGGGTCTGACTGTGACAGTTTGGGTGATCCTAATCTGAATGATGGGGCTGGAAACTGTAACGTGACGCGCCAAAAAGCGGCCGAAGCGCTGGCGACTTGGCTTGCGACTGACCCAACGGGCAGCGGCGACGCGGATTATCTGATTCTTGGCGATCTCAACGCCTATCGCAACGAAACGCCAATCACGGCGCTTGAAGCGGCTGGCTACACTGATTTGGCTGAGCATTTTATTGGCGACAAGGCGTATTCGTTTGTGTTCAGTGGCGAATGGGGGTATCTCGATTATGCGCTGGCAAATTCAACGCTGTTGACGCAGGTGGTGGATTCGGCCGAATGGCACACCAACTCAGACGAACCAATCTCACTTGACTACAACGAAGAGTTCAAGTCAGTCGGACAAATCTCGTCTTTCTACGCACCTGATGCTTACCGCGCCTCCGATCATGATCCGATGATTGTGCATCTGCGACTGGGCGGGATTAAGCTCTTTATCCCAGTTGTGTTCCAGAGCTTCACGGTCGCGCCCGATTTAGTCGTCGAGAGCATCACCACGAGCGGATCACAGGCCACAGTTGTCGTCAAGAACATTGGCAACGGACCGTCTACTGGTGCCTTCTGGGTTGACCTATCTGTCAATCC
>JBMZDF010000509.1:0-4564 GCA_049614105.1 Promineifilaceae bacterium (SeqCode) | reverse complement strand
AAGCAACCCCGCGAGGGTTGGCGGCCGAATGCCCTGCCGTTCAGTCCATTGACCACCCACATACGCCATCACCGCCATCGCTCCCGTCATCGTGCTGAGCAACCAGCCGCTGGTAATTGCGGCGCTCCCAACCTCGATCTCCAACACGTTAATGACAAGCGGAACGTTGACCATCGCAATGATAAGCGTGCTGCCAATAATAAAGTTGACCAAAATCGCCAGCGTGAAGTTGGGCAACGTAAACAGCGCGGGGGAGATGAGCGGCGGGGTTGAACCACCATTCTGGAGGCGACGTTCGTAAAAAACAAATAGTAAAAATGAGGCCAAAGCAGTGAGATAAAGCGGCATGGTGCTCACTTTTGATTCAGCTTCAAAATCGGCGAAACCGCCAGCGGCCGAAATATCGCCGCTATTGAGCAGCGCAATATTAAGCGTCAACAGGCAAATTGTGAGCAGTGCCGCACCAACCCAATCAATCGGGGTTGTGACCACAGGCTCCTCTAAATCACGCAGCGCGACCATAATAAGCACGATTCCAATAATCGTGAGCGGGATATTGAGATAGAACTGCCATTCCCAGCTAAGGTAACGCACGAGCAGCGCCCCATACAGCGGCCCCCAAACCCAACCTGCGGTGTCGATTGCGCCAAGGATACCGAGCGCGGAGGCGCGTTTTTCGGGTGCGTAGATGTCGGCAATAATCGCCATGCTAACGGGAACCATCGCCCCACCGCCGAGGGCAGTGATAACGCGGCCGATGAGGAAAAAGTTGAAACTTGGCTCAACAAAATTGCTGGTGATGGGGCTAAAGGGGAGAATGACCCAGATGGAGCCGACGAGGAATAGGATAAGCGAGAAAAGGTAGATCCGTTTTCGGCCGAAAAGGTCGCTCAACTTCCCCGTAAACGGCATCACCACCACATAGGCAATCAAATACGCATTCACAATCCACGCAGCCTGATCCAACCCGTCAGGCAGCGGGATCTCCAAATCAAATACGATTTGCCGCAGCATTGTCGAAACCACAGTCAAATCGTCTGCCGCCACAAACACACCAAATGCGAGCGCAAACAGGATAAAGCGAGGAGAACGTTGAGTCGTCATAAAGTTTTTCAGTGTACCAGCCAAGCGGATCACAATTGATTATGGGTGTGTTTCATCTGAGTAAAGAGCGGTGGCTGAGCCTGTCGAAGCCTGAGCGACACGCCGCTGCGACTTCGACGAGCTCAGTCTACGCTATCGTCACCAACCCATTTGAAACGCACCCATTGATTATTGACGGAAACCTCTGAGGTTTATTGATCAAATTTTTTGTGACCTACTTGAACAAAGAACCTAACTGGCTTATAGAAAGAAATCAACGAGTGCCGTTTTAATGTCTTCTGTAATCGTATACCACTCGAAACTTGGATCGCGGGTGATAGTGATGGTGTCGTCGTCAATTTCAAGGTAGACAATGCCAGGAATGTAGGCGAGCGATTGGGCGAAGGGCGACCCTTCTAGCATTGATTCGGCCGAATCATAACGCTCAACCTCATCCACCGACAGCTTGATATTTGTCTCCAAAATCAGAACGTGTGGATCATCTGTCTCTTCTTGTTCAATTTCAATATATTCTGACATTTTGATTCAAATTTTGTGCTAAATTTGCAAATCCAAACCCCCATAGGGAGTAGATTGTGTATAATAAATCATTAGAGTGTCGCCAAACGCGCATAAAACGCAACTGGTTCACAACTCATCATGAATGGTTAAGAAAGTGCATCAATTGTGACGCTTCTTTCTTTATTAACCAGTAACACCTGTAAATGATACTGATAGGGTATTCTAACAGGCAAACAAAATTGACTATTTGGGATCTAAAGGGGTTGACAGCACCCTCACCTAGCCTGCCCTCTCTGGGAGAGATTAAGGAGGGGTTGATTCTTCTAAATTCCCAAAAACCCGCAAAATTCTATCTGGAAATAAGAGGCAAAGCATGAACAAGCTCTTTGGATTTGTAGCCGGTGCAATGTGTGGAGCTGTTGTTGGGGCAACCGCATCCTTATTATTTACGCCAGAATCTGGCGAAGATTTGCGTGCACGTGCCGTGGCGCGTTGGGAAGCGGCTCTTGCAGATGCACGCAGCGAAATGCAACGCACACAGCGTGAACTCGAATCACAGTTCCAACAGCTCAAAACGGCCTAAAGAACCTATGAATGAAGAATGATGAATCGCCATCCCAATAATATTCTCTTCATTCTCCATTCACTATTCTTCGTTTCCCCTCCCCCTCCCCTTGTTAACAAAAAAGCCAGGACAACAGCTCGTTTTTCTACCAACGGCAAATGCGCGTTTGTTGGCTGACAATTTGGCCGCGCTTTCCAATGCGGATGGCGGGATGATTGTGCTCGGTGTTGCGCAAGATGGATCACTCACCCCTGAGGTATGGGTTGATGATGCTGAAGATGCGCTTCAACTGGCGATTCAACTCGTTAAGCCGCCAGTTCCGGCCGAATGGCGCACGCTCCAAACCAAACAGGGCAAACAACTAATCAGCTTATTTGTGCCGCGCAGCGATGACCTACACACGCTGTCTGACGGGCGTATTCTCAAGCGGCATGGGACCGAGAATCGGCCGATGTTTGGCGATGACCTCACCATGTTGAGCAATGCCCGCACGGTCGGCGATTTTGAGAATCAAGCTGTACCTGGCGCACGACGCAGCGATTTTGACGACGATATTATTCAGGAATATATCTCTAACCTGTCGCGGCGCGGCGGCGCAATGACAGAAGGGTTGGAGCGTTTACTGTTTGAGATTGGTGCGCTTGACCATCATGGCAACCCTACGGTGACAGGTGTTTTGCTGTTCACAAAAAAGCCTCAGGTTTTCTTACCCCAAAGCGCCATCACCTTTGTACGTTTCCCTGATGTAAAACCACGGGGCGCTGGCGGCGGCGCTGGTTACGGCCGCCGTGATGACATCACAGGCCCTCTGGCGCGTATTGTCGAGCGGGCGTGGCAAATCGTATGGGAGGAAATGCGGGTTGGTGCAAAAGTCGTGGGACTTGAGCGCAAAGATATTCCCGAATACCCGCGCTTTGCCGTGCGGGAGGCGATCATCAATGCGGTTTGTCACCGCGATTATCGTGTACAGGGGCGGCGGATCGAGATCCGCATGTACAGCGATCGGCTAGAGGTGATTAGCCCAGGCGGGTTGGCGGGCTGGATGACGCTTGATAATCTTGTCGATGAACATTATTCGCGCAACCCTCGCATCGTCAGCGGACTTTATCAGTGGGGGTATATTGAGGAACTGGGGCTAGGCATTGACCTTATGATTGAGGAAATGGTTGAGGCAGGTCATCCGAAACCTGAGTTTTTAGCCCCTTCAGGGATTTTTACCGTTAAACTGTTCAAACGGGTGGAGAAGCCAGAACCAGCGCCTATCGCGAAACCTAAGCCACTTATTAGGCAGCGTCCAACGACTCTAAATGAGCGTCAGCTACGTGCAATGCAGTATGTGAAACAGTATGGCAGCATTTCAAATCGTGAGTATCAGCAGATTTGTCAGGGAAATTCGGCCGAAACGCTCCGCCGAGATCTCGCCGACTTAGTTAAACGCAACCTGCTCATGCGGGTGGGGGTCAAAAAAGGCACACATTACATCTTGAAATAGGGGAAAACAATTGGGATCGAAAAAGTTGCTTATTCGACCAGTTGCCCTTATTGGTTGGCAACTCCCGAGGCCACTTCAACGCTGCTCTCTTCCATAAACTCACCGTTGACCCAAACCTCTAGGCTGTAGTCGCCTGCGGTGAATCCCTCTTCGGGCTGGAAGTAAACATAACCCGGTCCAGCATCGCCATAATTCCACATTTGCTCGCCACCGCCAATCACATCACCATCTTGACGCCAAACCCAAGACCAAGTCATCCCATCACTCATATCTGCATAATTAAATACAGCATACAAAGTGAACTCACCTTCGCCAAACTCGTTGCGCACGGCAACTGGTTCGTATTCCTCAGTAATGTCTGCGGCAAATTGGAGACTACCAATGCGGGTTGACGCATTCAACGTTACTTCTGGAACAAGGGCGCTAAATTCTGGGGGCAATGTAGGTGCAGTAAAGCTTCTTGCAAATGAAGAAGGTGCAGAACGTTCTGCTTCAACAACAACATCGCGTTCAATAATTGTGTCGGATAATGGTTTTGCGTTTGTTAGGACAGCTGTACGGGGGGCAGATGGAACAGTTGAGGCAGAAAATGCATAAGCTGAAATTGCAAGTGCAGCCATCATTGTGATGAGGCTAGCAACAGAATAACTTTGCATTTGATGCAACGCTTGTCTGCGTTGAAAGTAATATGGAGATAGGCGTGCCTCACGCCAGGCTTTGATAGTCAACCCAAACTCAACAAAAAGCGCAGCTACAAGCGCAGCTAGAACCCATGTTGAAACCGAGTTGCTCAGATTAAATATAGAGTCCAAGTTTGTGACCTCTTCCCAGTCTACATTGTGTGACTATTTTTTTATGTACCACACACCTAACAACATTATATGAAAACCGTTCTACCCTTG
>JBMZDF010000508.1:0-4588 GCA_049614105.1 Promineifilaceae bacterium (SeqCode) | reverse complement strand
GCCACCGCGCTTTACTCAAATGAAACACACCCATAATTAACAGTGAACGAGATTTAAGAATAAGTCGCGCGACACTATTCACCGAGGATGATTCAACCCATCAGTTATCTTTTGTTATATGCAGCGCAGTCGACACATAAACAAAAAGTCGCTACCGCAAAGTTAGCTGCGGTAGCGACTTTATTCAAATGTTGATTAAGCGCGTCGGGCTACGATGCGTTCACGCGCCCATGTTCGTCTGGAACACCAGCCGTCCCGACTTGATCGATGAGATCGTACATGTTGTAGACATCGGCTCCATTGAAGCGTGCCGTGCGGTTGGTTGGGTTCAGCGGTTCATCGTAGAAGAACTGTGGCAAATTGTCGTCCTCTTCGGTAAACCCTGCCGCGATGTTGAACTGGCGCTCAAGGGCGAGCGTTTCACGACCCAGTTTGTGGAAGAAGGTTGGTTTGATGTCACCGCCCACGGCTGCACTCATCGAGTTGGCAACCATTTCGAGCTGGACATTGGTGACAGATCGGCCGAAAATGCACAACCCAATTGAGTCAACGGCCGCAGCCGCAATTTGCGCTTCCAAACTCAGTTTCAAGACATCTTCCGTGCCTTTGTCAAACGTTGCCGCTTTTGCCATGTTGCCCGTTGTGTGATCAGCACCTTGGGCAGAAACCATCATCGAAACGCCCGTCACTTCAATCACACGCGGATCATAGGCGCTAATCGCCTGTTTTTTAATCGTTGGCACACGATGATTGCCATAATGTTGCCCAACGCGATAGGTTCCCTGCGCCCAGAGCTTGCCTTCGTCCGTTCCAGCCAGCATCGATTGGAACACGCGCTCCATAAATGCCACGTCGCCAAACTCAGCCAGACCCGAATCCATCAAAACGGCAATCGTTGCGCCCGTTTCGATTGTGTCAACGCCAAGCATGTTGCAATAGTGATTCATGCGACCCAAATTGTCAGGGTGCGTCAATCCGCAGTTTGTGCCCAGCAGCGACAATGTTTCGTACTCAACGGGCGAAGTCATTTCCTTGCCATCCGCACCATAATAGACGTTGCTACACTGGATGAGACATCCAGGCATACAGGCGTGCGTGTGTTTGCCGCCACGTGAGTTGTTGAGGTCGCGCACAAATTCGCCACCCATCTGGAAATCGCCATTTTCGTTTAATGGTTGCGAACCACTTGTGAAATTGTTGGTTGGCATCCCGCCGACATGATTGGTGAAGTCACCCATCGCCATCGTGCCAATTGGGTTGTAAACGGTCTGGATTGCGTTGTCCTCTTGCACCCATGCCGCATATTGACGAACCGCGCCCAACGTTTTTTTCTTGTCCATGAGCGGCGGCATTTTTGCCAATTCGATCACAATCGCCTTGACTTTTTTGCTGCCCATGACTGCCCCAACGCCACCGCGAGCAGCTAAACGTGAAGGGCGATTGTCGTTGTCACTCATCGCAATGCCGCCCAATAGGCCAAGATATTCGCCCACAGGCCCCGTAATCGCGAGGCTAATTTTCTTGCCGTATTCGGCATGCAGCATTTCAGCTACGACGAAGTTGTCTTTGCCAAGATAGGGGCTGGCGTCTTTGTAGCTCAGGTTGCCCTTCTTGTCGAAGTGCATGATCGTCCAATCTTCACATTGGTCGCGCAGTACAAAGCCTGCCACTTTGATGCGTCCCATCGCATAGGCGAAAGTGCCGCCGCCGTTTGCTTCTTTGATCCCGCCTGTGAGCGGGCTTTTGCAACCGATGCTGATGCGATTTGCGTTTGAGAAGGTTGTGCCAGCAAAGGGGCCTGCTGAAAAAATCAGCGGGTTATCTGGGCCAAGCGGGTCAACTGTCGCAACGCCTTCTTCAACCAGCATTTTGGCAATCAAGTAGCGGCCTGCGTTGACAAGCTGTTCGCCTTCCCATTCTTCGGCCGAAATCGTCCGATCTTTCAAATTAATATCTAAAAACTTACGCATTCTTCGTCTCCATACTTGCGTTCTGGGTCGAATTCGGCCGAACGCCTTCGATCTAACTAATGTGTTTCAACCTGACAATTGTATCCCACTTCGTTTCAGTTCAGGATGGCTCAAAATTGCCCGACATTGGTAATTTTAACCGACTATGACAATCAACTTTTGTTAACGGAGCTTACGCAAGTAGCTAGCCAAGTCCCGCGCCTGATTCCACTGACGCGGATAGCCCAACGACACTTCTTCATGCCGCACCCCATCATGGCGTGCGTTTTGTCGAATATGCAAATGCCCATAAACGGCTGTATCTATCGGGAATTTTTGGAGCCACGGCTCGGTGCCTGTTGTGCCGCACCAAAGCGTAAACTGGGGGATACGCGGCAGCTTAGCAAGATCCTGCCGCAGCGGATAATGATTGACCACAATCCACGGCTTATCGCTTGTGACAGCGTTCAAGCGCTGTTCGGTGTAGCGCAGACGCGCCGCACACCAATCCTGACGCGAGGCATGCGGATCGGGATGCAGAACAATTTCGTCCACACAATAAATATTGTTCGCTTTGGCGCGTTCCATTGCAATCTCTTTTGAAAGCCCAGCGGGACGAAATGTATAGTCGTAACCAACAAAAATCGGCACAATCAGCGCGGGGTGTGCGCCTGTCCACTCAACAAAAGGGTCCTCTGGCGTGACAACCCCATAATCGCGACAAAGTTCAACCAGATACTGATACCGCGCCACGCCGCGCAGCTGCATATCAGCTTTTGGCAGCGTCCACAAATCATGATTGCCCGGTACCCAAAACAGTTTGGCAAAGCGCCTTGTCAAAAGACCAAACGTATAATGAAAGTGTTCAACCTTCTCACCAATGTCACCCGCAATGATTAACCAATCGTCGGGATATTCAGGCAGCTTGGCAATTGCCGCGCGGTTTTTCGGATGCCCAACGTGCAGATCGCTAATGGCGTATAAATGTGACAATCGAAAATCCCCACAGCTTTCTCAAAACGTTTGAGTCTTGGCGGCAAAATTGCAAAATAACAGCGCATTCTGCACGTATTTACTTTGCAACGCTGCCGCTTTTAATCAATGAGCTATTGTTTTTTCCAATCGGCCCAGCGCGTTTCTGTTTCGTAACCTGGCGCACGGAGGTCGATGCCCATTTCGTCTTCTAACAATCGGCCGATGCCAGTTGACCACGCTTTCTCACCATATTTGGCGATACCGCGCTGCAAAATCTGGGTTGCTAGGCCACCCATCAGCAACGGAACATTATTCTGTGCCGCGATTTTCTCGACCAGTTTCTGATCTTTCATCGCCAGTTCCATTGTGAAACCATAGTCAAACGAGCCAGTCATAATCGGTACGCCTTCTGTTTCAGCAACAAAACTATTGCCACAACTGTTGAGAATCGCTTCGTAAACCGCGCCCGTCTTAAGACCTGCTGCGGTGGCGAACATCAACCCTTCATTCAGCGACCATAAATTGATAAACGCCAACATGTTTGTCATCACTTTGACAATCGATGCGCTACCAACAGGCCCCATATGCAGCACAGGTTCGCCCGTCACGTCGAGCAGGTGTTTGTATTTTGCAAACGCCTCGTCCGTCGTTCCAGCCAAAACGGTAATTGTGCCTTCATGCGCAAGCGGAATTCCGCCCGTCACAGGGGCCTCAATCACGTCAACCCCTTTCGCGGCTGCCAGTTCGTTGATCTCGATCAGCAGTTCACGATCGGTTGTGCTGTGATCGATCCAAACGGTTCCTGGAGCCATTGCGTCAAGCACGCCACCACTGCCAATCAAAACATCCTTCACAATAGGGGGAGTTGGCAGTGCGGTTAGCACAGCCTCCACTTGTGACGCTAGATCGGCTGCGCTTTCGGCCGCCGTCGCACCACGTTTAACACAGTCCGCCACAATTTCTGGGCGGGTGTCATACACGACTAGCTCATGCCCTGTTTTGAGCATGTTTTTGGCAACTGCAATGCCAAGTTCACCAACACCAATTAGTCCAACTTTCATAAGGTCCTCTAGGATAAAGATTGGCGGAATTGTGCGTGTTTTTCAAAGTATTGTCAATTATTTTCGTGTGTTTCTGAGTCGGACGGCGGACGCAAAACAGGATGCAACATTGCCATTATTCCGACAACAATCAAGACGACACACCAGAAAATCATGACCTGCGTGACGCTCAATAGATCGGCCAGCCCGGCCGATGTCGATCCCAACGCCACGGCCACGCTGCTGCCAACCCCCACCACACTAAACACACGTCCAATCATCTTGCTCGGCGTTGACTCCTGAATAATGGTGCGAATCCCTAGCACAATGCCGCTGTTGGCAATGGTGGTCAGCAAAAAGAACGGCAGCGCAATGCACAAAAGAATCGCGCTCGATTCAATCGAATAGCCAAATAAGCTAACCGTTGGAGAAGGCAGTCGCGATTGTGCAAACGCAGGCAACACAATGCCAAGCAGTTGAAATACTCCCAAAAAGAAAACGCCGAAGCTGAGCAAATAGCCACGAAACCGATCTTTAATCAAACGGCCTGTGACAAAAAAGCCAGCGGCCGAACCGAGAGCCATCGATCCGCTGATCAGCGCAAACCCGATCGTTCCCGTTTCC
>JBMZDF010000507.1:0-4635 GCA_049614105.1 Promineifilaceae bacterium (SeqCode) | reverse complement strand
GAAACGGCATGGTGAGCTGGGGCGGCAACGGCATGGTGAGTTGGGGTGGCAATGGTATGGTAAGCTGGGGTGGAAACGGCATGGTGAGTTGGGGTGGCAATGGCATGGTGAGCTGGGGCGGCAACTCCTTGGGCATTTTTAACGCGCCGATCGCCTCGCCAGATGGTCAGGTTGTCATTTTCAATACGGATAATTTGCTGGGTTACCCCGCGCCGTCTGTTTTGCAGACGGTCAACGTGCCGCCTGATTTGCCGTCGTGGCTGACGCCCGTGGGCGAAGCGATGCGCTATCAGACCGATCGCCCCGTTGCGGAAACGGCGGTGATGCAGTTTAGCTATTTGCAGCGCAATCTGCCGACGAGCGCCGAATCGCAGCTGGCGATCTATCATTATTCGGCCGAAACGTGGACCCCCCTAACAACAACCGTTGATCAGGATCGCAACCTTGCCGCCGCCATTATGCAAGGCAACGGGCTTTATGCGCTGATGGCAACGGTTGAACTGCCCACGTTTTCAACAGGATGGAATCATTTTGGCTACCCGATCGAGATGTCGCGCGTTGTCAGCGAGGCGCTGGCCTCCATCGAGGATAGTTACACGATGGTTTACCGTTTTGAGCCTAGCGCAACGCCCCAATGGTCACTTTACGATGCAACCGTGCGTGCGCCATTCAACACGTTGGTCAACGATCTGAACGAACTCGAATTTGCCAAGGGGTACTGGATTTATGCAACAGAAGCGGTAACAGGCTACTTGCCGCTGAATAGTCGGACGCAAAATGTGACGCTGCCGCCGCTGACGGTGTATGGTTTTGTGACGCCCAACGAGCAGTTTGCGCCAGAGGTCGGCATGATAGTGGAGGCCAAAGTGGGTGATGTTGTGTGTGGGCGCAATGAGATTGTGTCGATAGATGGACAGCTTGGGTACAAGCTTCAAATTGGCGCAGAGACGGTGTTTGGCCCATCGAACGGCTGTGGCACGAACGCCGCTGAGGTGTCGTTGTTTGTTGATGGGGTGCATGTGGCGGAGGGGATCGGCTGGGCGCAGCCGCATTCGATTCAGGTCAATTTGCCAGATTATCCTTCATTTTCGGCAGTTGCATTGGTGCAACAATCGGCCGAAATGTCGCCAATCAACATCGCATTATTGCTCATGCTGCTGTTGCTTGCCGTTGGTACGCTGCAACAATGGCGCAATAAAAATAGTTTCCTTGGATAAACTGTGCCCGCGCCGTCTCAGCTTGCAGTTGTGAAGCAAGCTGCTGAACCTGTTGGTAAGCATAGGCCAGTTGAGTGGCTTGGGTAGCGGGGTCGCTAAGCTGGTAAAGCGCCCAATAAAGCAGTCCAGGCTCCTCCACGCCAAAGATGTGCTGTTCTTTGGCGATATGCTGTTTTACAGAGGCCAGCACCGCTTGAGCAGCCGCAAAATCCTTTTCAGCCATCACAAGCGCCAGCCCCGCACGTGCTTCTAGCTCTAGCGCCTGCAATTTGTGCTGGCTGGCATGTTCTAACACAGATGTAAATTCACCAAACCCTGACTGCCCCTTTGCCAGCGCCAATCCGAGCTGCGCGTAACCAATTGCGGCGGGATTTCCAACGGACTCAGCTAATTCTAGGGCTGTCTGCTGATAAATTTGTGCTGAGTCTAAATCTCTTTTGTGATAGGCAACGCTGCCCAAATAGCTGTTGGCCTTGCTCATCTCAAGTGTTGACCCCAGCGTTTTTAACTGGTCAATCGACTGACGAGCATAAGCACCTGCCTGATCAAGCCTGCCAAGTTTGCGGCTAACCCAGCCTAAACTGCCCAAAAGTTTGGCCTCGCCCAGCGTGTCGCCAACCTGCGTACAAATTTTGTGGCCCTCCGAATAAGCACGATGGGCCGCGACAAAATTGTGTTGCTCGCTAAAGAGCGTTCCCAGATTAACCTGCATCAGCCCCGCGCTTGCCATATGGTCGATGCGCTGGAATAGTTCATGCGCCTGTTCAAACAAATTTTGGGCGATCACAAACCGCTCATTCTGCATGGCAACTGTCCCTAGATTGCTCGACGCCCACGCGCTGCCGCAAGGATAGCCGACTTGTTCAAAAAGCTGCTGTGCCTCCTCAAAATGGCGGGTCGCCTCGGTAAAATCGCCCGTTGAGATCGCCGTCAGCACCCCTAGCTTGCGAATGCTTTGCGCGGTGACGATAGTTGATGCGCCTAATTTTGCCTGTTCCAACTGGTGTGATGCGGCCTCAAAGCGACCTTGCTGGAGTAAAGATTCCCCAATCGTGAGTGAAGCGAGGGGCAAATTTGATTGCAGAGCAAGCGCGGCCTCCCCAGACGAGACTGCCTCCTGAAAGCGGCCTAACAGAAACAAAAAGCGGGCGTGCTGCGCTTGTATTGTTGCCAGCAGAGAACGGTCGGTGGATACATATTTTGAGGCGGCGCGAAACAGCCCTTCCGCCTCAAAGTAACGACCGCGCAAAAAATAATAATCAGCAAGCGGCGCAACGGCCGTGTTGAGAAGTGCATCGGCCGATGAATCAAGCGCCCACTGCCACGCCTGCCAGATATTGCGCTCATTTTGTTCAATCAACCGCGCAGCGGCAAGCGGCTGCATACTGATGAGCGGTTTGTTCTGTTTGGCGAGTAGATGGAGATAGTAGGTGATGAAGCGTTTCGGCCGAATTTCATCCCGCTGTTCTTCCCCAAACTGCCGCAGCAGCTCATGAACAGCGTAGCGGTTGCCGCTGCGCTGAACAAGCGATTTTTCAATGAGAAGGTCGAGATCGTCAAGGGTGGCGTCGGCGACCGTGCGGGCTGCTTCGGCCGAAAACCCACCCCGAAAAACGGTCAGCTTCGCAAAAATAAGCTGCTCATCTGGCTCCAGCAGCTTCCACGAAGTATTGAACACTGCCCGCATGCTGCGGTGTCGTTTTGGCATGTCGCGCCGACGGGTGCTGAGAAAATCGGCCGAAGCCTCAATCGCGCTGACAATTTGCTCCAGCGACCGTGTGCGCGTCCACGTTGCGGCTAGCTCCAACCCTAGCGGACTGCCGCCAACCAAGTCGCCAATCCGCGCCACCGCTGGCAGCGTTGTGTCATTGAGGGTAAAAGTGGCATCGGTACGCCGCGCCCGTTCTGTAAACAGCGCAATTGCAGGGCTGGTTGCGGATTGCAACTTATTTGCTGACGGTTTCTCGGCAACCGTTAAGCCTCCCAGTGGCACAACCAGCTCCTCAACCAAATTGAGCGACTCGCGAGATGTGCAAAGGATAGCGACGTGGCGCGTGCGCGTCAGCAATGTCTCAACCACATCGGCCGCATCGTCAATGATTTGCTCCAGATTGTCGAGGATGAGCAACAATTCCGCTTTACGCAGGAAATTGGTTAGCTGTGTGAGGGGCGAGGTGGTTTGTGTAAAAGTGAACGAGAATGCTTGTGCGATGGCGGTCGCAATTTGATCTGTTGTTTGCTGCTCACCGATTCCTGCCAGCGGCACAAACCAGACCCCATCGGGGAAACTGCCGACCAATTTGCGCCCTGCCTCCTGTGCGAGTCGTGTTTTGCCAACGCCGCCAATGCCGACGAGGGTCACGACTCTATTTTGTGGGTTGCCGAGCAGGGATTGAACTTGGGTGAGGGGGGATTTTCGGCCGAAAAAGGGCATCCGCGCATCGGGCAGGTTGTGTAGGTTGGCAAATGCAGGTGGGGTGGGGGGATTTTCGGTCGAAGCAAGCAGCCCCTTTGTTGCCTCATCAGGCTCAATCCCAAGCTCCTCCCATAGAACCGTTTGGCAACGCGCCAGTTGCGCCGCCGCTGCCGCCCGATCCCCAAGTCGCAAATGCGCTTGAATCGCAAATTGGTGCGCCTTTTCATGCCACGGCTCGATCCCCAACAGCTTTTGCGCCACATCGAGCAGCATTTGCCACTGTTCTTGGGCTGCATGTGCATCGCCCAACGCAGTTAACGCCCAGATCGCATCTTGCCGAAACTGCGCCCGCTGCGCCAGCAGCCACGTTTCCCAAATGTCGCTTGGATAGTTTAAGCCCGCTAGCAGCTCACCCCGCCACAGCCCCGTCACTTGCCGCAATCGATCAAGACAGAGCGTACAGCCTGCCAACGTGCGATGACGATGCTGGCGCACCGCCTCAACCTGTTGTCGAAAGTCGGCCACATCAACCCAAACATGATCCCCTGCCGTGAGACCGATCGCGCTGCGGTCTGTGTGTAAGTACGGTGGGTTTGCCACCCGATCACCAATCGTCTGACGCAAGCGGTCCAGTCGATTGCGTAAATATTTACGGGCTGATCGGTTGTCACGGTCAGGGGAAAGCAGCGCGGCGAGTGTATCCCGCCGTAAATGAGAGCCACGATGCGCCGCAAGGTAGGCAAGCAAAACACGCTGCGCATCCGAGCGAAAGCTGGTGATTGTCGTCCCATCGAGCACCACATGAAACGACCCGAATAACTGTATTTTGAGTGGCGCGTTTGTTCGTCTCAAATTTGTCTGCCTATTTAACCCCCATTATATCTCAACCCACCAAACCCATGTTGCTCGGACTGCCAGTCCGAGTTCCAAAACACCCAACCCCAATGTTGCTCGGACTGCCAGTCCGAGTCAGGACGATTGCATTCTAAATTTTCTGACTCG
>JBMZDF010000506.1:0-4639 GCA_049614105.1 Promineifilaceae bacterium (SeqCode) | reverse complement strand
AATTACATCGTCAAAGCAGGGCGCACGCAGATTGTCCAGTTTGGAACGCCCTATGCCCAAGATAACGCAATGGTCGCGTCGCTGGACGGATGGATTTCTGACTTGATGGACCGCTATCCTAGTGAACAGCTTGCATGGGATGATGTCGGCGTGCCGCGCGAACAGCGACAGATGCAGCCGCCTGTCGCTGTTGAGGAAGCTGAAGTTATTCCAACGTCAGCACCAAAACCAGCCGAGCCTGTCGCTGTCACCCCTGTTGAACCTGAACCAAAAGCGCCTGAGAAAAACAAGCCAGATATTGTCGAACTGCGGCGACAAATTGAAGAAACGGTTGGATTCCCAGTGGATACATTGGGTGCAGAAGACATTATCAACGTTGCGATTTCGCTAGGAATACTTGAGGGCTAAGCATCATGGAAGACGGATACCTAAATCTTGAATTTGACATTGTTGGTGAATCACAGCCGCAGTTGGCAAAAGTGCGCCACGATATGCTGGTTGGTGATCTGATCACCGAAATCGTGCGCGAGTTTGACATCAACGATCAGGATGAGTACCTGTTGTTCCGCAAAGGAAACGACAGGCCGTTAGATCCGCGCTACCCATTGTCAGGCCAAAGCGTGGTGGATCGGGACCAGCTAAATTTTACGCGCCCCGCTTTGTTGCAACGTAAGGCGCTCTCGGCCGGATCAAGCGCCTCTCTACGCCTTTTGACTAAATCCTCAGCCGTTTATGATCTCGACTGGCAACCGGCGATTATCGGCCGACCCGACGCCGATGCAACGCACACAAGTTTGTTAGCAGTCAACTTAGAGTGGTTAGGGAAACGGGGCAAGCGCGTATCGCGCAGTCACGCGCAAATCGTGGAGGAAAGGGGCGTTTTTTACATCGAAAGTCTCGCCCCCAACAACCCAACATTTGTGAATAACTCAGTACTGGTGACGGGCGAGCGTAGGGAACTGAACAACAAGGATCAGATTTTGCTCAAAGCCAGTAAAGTGCGCTTTGAATTTTTATCCCCCGCACCTGAATAGCAACAGCTTAAACGTGTTGATAACAAGACGCGAATACCCGATTGAAACACAATCGGGTATCGGTTGGGCTGCTTCTGGGCAATAACAACTGCAATATTATTCTGATGCGCAAGCGCCTGTTGGGAAGATTGCCTGCGAATTTGGATCCCAGAATGTATCTTGTGAGAACGTCCCGCCTGTCGTTTCGTCCGTGATTTTAATCTGATGAACCCACGGGCTACAGCGTCCGCCGCGCGTGCTGTGGGTAATAGAACCCGTGACACCTGTGTAGGATGAGGCTGGATCTGCGTCAAAAATCTCAACTTTGTACGGCCCACCGCTGCCACCGCTAGGGGTGATGCCCAACTGGCATACATAGTCCCCACCATCATAAGTGCATGAATTGAAAAAATAATTGAACTGCAACGGCCCTGTACTCACCGCCGTGTTGGTCGCAACAGGCGCGGTTGTGGCTGTCGGCTGGGCAGGCACTGGGGTCGCCGTTGCGGGGATAGGGGTGTTGGTTGCAGGAACCCTTGTGGGGGCGGCGGCGGTTAACACGGCACTCGTTGCGCCCCAGTTTGGCGTGTTTGTGGGAAAAGGTGTGTTTGTGGGGAAAGGCGTGTTGGTTGGTGCTCGTTGTGTGAGCACCGTATTGGTTGCCGCCCAATTAGGTGTATTGGTCGGTCTCGTTGTTGGCTTGGGCGCTTGCTGTGTGAGCACCGTATTGGTTGCCGCCCAATTAGGTGTATTGGTCGCGTTTGTTGCGGAGCGTGCCGTATTGGTTGGGCGTGGCGTGTTGGTGGGCGGTTGTGATGTCCCAGTTGGTCGTGGGGGGACAACACCAACGGGAATCGTGTCATTGTTGATGTTGACAAGGTTGGCCGCTGTGGCAGATACCCAGCCAGATGTTGTGTTGTTCAGCCTGACTTCATACCATGAACTGGCGTTATTTCGGCCGATAATCTCCAACTCATCCCCCGCAGCCGCAAACCCAACTGAGTCATACACCGTGCTTGGCCCTTGGCGCACGTTGACACTGCTTAACTCAATAATAGCTAACGGTGTTCCATTGGAACTACTAACGGCCTGTAGATTGCTATTTTCGTCAGACGTATCCGCCTCATCAGGTTCACCAATAAGCAGAAACGGAGTTTCAGTGGGTGGGGGGGCTTGGGAGGTCAGCGTTTGAGCGACGGCTGTCTCAAGCTCGTCAAGCTGGGCGTTGCCTTGGGCGCGTGCCTCTTTGAACACGGCTGTGACCGTGCCTGCAAGGCTGATCGCGTTTTCGGCGACACGTTGGGCTTCGCGGGCATCGGCCGTTTCGGCGAATGCTTGGATTGTTTCGGCCGAATTAACCCCCACAACTGACTCTGAAGTAGACGGGCCAAGTAAAAACCATGCAAGCCCGCCGATCAAAGCAAGCACCAGCATTCCGCCTATGCCATACAGCATTCCGTTGTTTTGTTTTGCAACAACGGGTTTAGGGAGCGGCGGCGGGGCTATTGGCATGTTGAGTGTTTCGTTTACATCGTCAATCAACTTTGCCACCGCTGACGCAAGTGCCGCCCCCGTCTGATACCGTTCCTCGCGAGATTTTGCCATTGCCGTGCTGATCACCGTCTGGGCTTCAATGGGAATGTTCGGATTGTGGTCGTGCAGACGCGGGATGGGGGCCGAAACGTGTTTCATTGCCATCGCCATGCTTGTTTTGCCGCGATAAGGCAATCTGCCCGTCATCATTTTAAACAGCACCGTGCCAAGCGAATAGATGTCGCTGCGTCCGTCGATATTCTTGCGCCCGTTGATCTGTTCGGGACTCATGTAGGCGGGTGTGCCGATAATGCTGTCTTGGGTTAGACGTGCGTTGCTGTCTTGGATTTTGACAATGCCAAAGTCGCCTAGATAGGCCGAGCCGTAGCGGTCAAATAGGATATTGTCAGGTTTGACATCGCGATGAATGATTCCATTTTCATGGGCGGCGTCGAGCGCGGCGGCTACGCTGTCGATAATCGGCCGAATTTCGTCCAGTGAAAGCGGCCCCTGTTTTTGAATACGCTCTTTCAGCGTGCCGCCCTCCATGAGCCGCATCACAAGATAGGTAAATTCTCCATCCTGCCCCGCATCAAAGACGGGCACGATAGACGGATGATCAAGCCCCGCAATTGTGCGAGCCTCCAACAAAAACCGCTTGCGTATTTTTGGGTTTTTACCAAACTTGCGATGTAGCACTTTGATTGCAACATCACGGTCAAATTTTGGGTCGTAAGCTTTGAGAACAAGCGCCATTGCACCTTTACCCATGGTGCCTCTTACTCGATACCGACCCAGCGTTTTCTGCTTAGACATAACTATTTGGTTGCCTATAAAATGATTAGGTATGAACAGCCATCAGTACAATACCACAAGAGTTAGTATAACGGACGCATCAACTGATGAACATCAAAAATTCAGAAACAGCAAGATGTTTTCAGAAGAACGTTCAGAGAAGAAGCCGCAGAGCAGCAGAAGAGGCATTCCACCGCAGAGCAGTGGAACGAGAGTTTGACACAGGTTTTTGAGAAGATAGAAGCTGAACTTCCTCAATCAATGATCGATGCAGAGGCCGCGAGGTGGCCTGTGATTTGTTGTATCGGCCGAAACCCCTGTCGCAGTTGGTGCAATAGTCGGCGGGATGGTCGGCGCTATCGTCGGGATCACGGTTGGTGCAACGGTTGGAATAGCTGTGGGCGCAGCGGTCGGGAGGGCGGTTGGCTGGAGCGTTGGCGGGACGGGTGTTGGCTCAGGGGCAAGCGGTGTCCAATATGAACGCATCTTGTTGCTGAATGCGGGATCGCCGCCACCTGTCTCGCGTGTACCGATAACAAACACATATTTGCCCGCAGTGCCAGTTGGATGGGAGACAACAAGCGTAAACGTTCCTGCTTGGGTGATGGCAACCTGTTCCTCTTGGCGATCCCAATAGCTAGTTTGGCTGAACGGCTCAAAGAACTCTCGCGCAGGGGCAGGGGGAATCTCATACCCGCTAGCCGCGATGCCTGGCCCATACAGCCACATTGTGGGCGCAAACGTTGCTAACCCTTCAATTTGAGGAATCGTAATATCGAGCAGGATCGATTGCCCTGCTTGCGCCTCAAATTGAAAATAGTCCCGATCGCCACGGGTGAGCGTGCTGTAGATAGCGGTCGAGACGGTTGCATCACGCACCAAAAAGGGTTGTTCTGCGGTGAAGTCAAAATCTTCAAACCACGGTTGATGTGCCGAGACTTGACGCACGGCGAGGAGTGTTGCGAAGAAAAGGATAGGAAGGAGGAGATAAATCGGCCGAAATTTCATTTTTTCCAATGACCCCCTATCAACAAAAACGCTAATCTACCTAACAAAAAGGTGATCTTGCGATCACCCTTGTGTAAGTTTATTAACGCTTACGTGAAAATAGATTGACGACAAACATTGTCACAAGCGTTGTTACCACTGAAAGAACAATGGGTTGAAGTGGTCTTGGCACCAAATCATCCAAAATTTCTTGGCCCACGTTGAGCATTAGCACTTTGATATTAATTTCTAAACCTAAGTTTGAGTTGGGAACAAAAGAACAATCAATATATAACATGTTGCATATGATG
>JBMZDF010000505.1:0-4641 GCA_049614105.1 Promineifilaceae bacterium (SeqCode) | reverse complement strand
GGCGAGAAAATTCGCGGCGGAACGCCCTCGGTTTGTATTCCCTGTGGGTCAGCACTGGCGGCAACGTGGGATCTCGATCTGATTGGAGAAATAGCGCATTTGCTGGCCGATCAGGTCAAATCAAAGGGGGCGCACATTTTGCTTGCGCCAACCGTCAATATTCATCGCGCACCGTTAGCAGGGCGCAACTTTGAATGTTATTCGGAGGACCCTTACCTCACGACTCGCATGGCGGTTGCTTACATCAACAGTTTGCAAGAGGATGGCGTGGGCGCGTGTATTAAACACTTTATCGCCAACGATCAAGAGTTCCAACGCAACTCGATTAGCTCCGAAGTTGATGAGCGCACGCTGCACGAAATCTATTTACCCCCCTTCCTCGCTGCCGTTCAGGAAGCAAATGTTTGGTCAGTAATGTCATCCTACAACCGCATGAACGGCGTCTACTGTAGCGAGGACAAGGCGCTGTTGATCGACCTGCTCAAAGACAAATGGGGCTTTGACGGCATGGTGATTTCAGACTGGTTTGGCAGCTATAGCGATAACGCAGCGGCCGGCGGGCTTGATCTCGAAATGCCCGGCACAGCACGCTGGATGGGTGACAACGTACTTAAAATGGTGCAAGATAGCTCGTTGGACGTGTCGATTATTGATGACAAAATCCGCCGCCTGTTGCGCACGCTAGAGCGCGTCGGTGCTAAAGGGGAAATTCAGCCCGAAACAATCCGCGATCGCCCCGAAGATCGGGCATTGGTGCGCCGTGCGGGGGCCGATTCGATTGTGCTGCTCAAAAATGAGGGCGGGTTGCTGCCGTTGAACAATGAGCAGACGATTGCTGTAATCGGCGCAAATGCTCGTTGGACACAATTCCACGGTGGCGGCAGTGCAACCGTGATGCCACCTTATTCTGTTTCGCCGCTGGCAGGAATTCAGCAAAATGATGTTGAGATCCAGTATGCGATTGGCTGCACCATTCACAAGCGTTTGCCTTCAATTGACAGTGCAACACTCACGCTTGAGTATCGCAACGACCCAGACGGCGAAATTGTGCATACCGCGACAACGAAAAGCAGCGAAATCGCTTGGTTTGGCGATTTACCAGACGGCGTTGAAGATACCTTTGCGCTGCGGATGCACGGATCGTTTGTTCCGAGCGAAAGCGGGCTGTATCAATTTAGCCTTGCTGGCGTTGGTGAAATCAACCTGTCGATTGGTGACAAGGCAACGTTGAGCAATACGGTTAATTCGGCCGATGTTGGCTCCCCATTTGAGATGTGGGATCAGGAAAAAACGGTATCGGTTGAGCTGACAGGCGGCGAGGCGGTTGAAATTTCGGCCGATTATCTCTCCCCCGCAGACGTTCCCTTCCGCGCCCTACGCATCGGCCATCTGCCCCCAATGGCAGAAGACACGATTGCCGAAGCTGTTGCCGCCGCTGCTGAAGCCGACGTTGCCGTGATTGTCGCAGGACTCAACACCGAATGGGAAAGCGAGGGCTTTGATCGCGAGAGTATGGATCTTGCAGGCCGACAAAACGAGTTAATCTCACGTGTAGCGGCCGCCAACCCGAACACGGTTGTCGTGCTCAATGTTGGCTCACCCGTCAGCATGCCGTGGATTGATGAGGTCGCGTCCGTGACGCAGGCATGGTACCTCGGTCAAGAGCAGGGCAACGCCATTGCGGACGTGTTGTTTGGCAAAGTCAACCCATCGGCCAAACTGCCTACCACCTTCCCGAAGCGTGTGCAGGACAACCCAGCCTACATTAACTTCCCCGGTGAAAATGGCAAAGTGCGCTATGGGGAAGGGATTTTTGTTGGCTACCGTTACTACGATAAAAAACAGATTGAGCCATTATTCCCATTTGGACATGGCTTGTCGTACACCTCGTTTGCGTATGATGCGTTGCAGATTGTGGAGGATGGGGATGATTGGCTGGTTTCGGCCGAAATCAGCAACACAGGCACAGTTGCAGGGCGCGAAATCGTTCAACTTTATGTTCACGACGCCGAATGCAGCGTGCCACGCCCAGAAAAAGAGCTAGCCGCCTTTGCCAAAGTCTCCCTAGAAGCAGGCGAGACAAAAACGGTTCGCATGTCTCTCAAACGGTCAGAGCTAGCATTCTATGACGTAACGCAGCGCGATTGGATGGTTGAGGCGGGTGAATTCACCGTTCTCGTTGGTGCTTCGGCCGCTGACATTCGCCTACAGAGCAGTCTAACGGTTGAGACATCAGACGCAGGCAGCCTCGGCATTCATCTGCCAATCGGCACGCTGCTCGACAACCCGAAGAGCTTTGCGCTGCTTGTAGAAATGATGCCCGAACTCATCAACAACCCCATGCTCGACATGGCAAAAGGGATGACCCTAACACAAGTTGCACAATTTTCAGAAGGTCGCTTGACCAGCGAGATCTTAGCGCAGGTTGATGAGGCACTGAAAGCATTATAAGGTGAGATTTGAGCGTTGACGAAACCCTCAAAGGTTTTATGCACATGCTAGAACCGATGACGACAAACCTCTGAGGGTTATTGCTCGAAACTTTTGCGCCCCACTTGGCCAGCTAAAAAAATTAGACGCCACGCAAGGCGTAGGCACAAATACATGCAGAAACCACTAATCAGTTGCGAAGGACTCATCAAGCAATTTTCGCTTGGAGACACCGAAGTCATTGCGTTGCAAGGGCTGGATTTAACGGTGCAAGCAGGCGAAATGATCGGCATCGTTGGCGTCAGCGGCAGCGGCAAGTCAACTTTGATGAACGTGCTGGGCGGGTTGATACAACCAACGGCAGGACGGGCGCGGGTTGGCGAATATGACCTGCTCAACTTGAAAGGGCGGGCGCTTGATCGCTATCGACGTGAGGAAATCGGCTTCGTTTGGCAACAAGGGGCGCGGAACCTGATTCCGTATTTATCGGCCGTTGAAAATATCGTGTACCCAATGACGCTGGCAGGGCGTTCTAAACGAGAGCGCCAAGCCCGCGCGGCCCAACTGTTAGAAATGGTTGGCTTGAGCGGACGGGCAAACCATCATATCCCAACGTTGTCGGGCGGCGAACAGCAACGCATCGCCATTGGGGTCGCGTTGGCCAATGAGCCGCTGATTTTGCTGGCGGATGAGCCAACAGGTGAGTTAGATACAGCGACCTCGCTCAAAATTTACGCGATGCTGCGCGAATTGAACGAAACGCTGGGCCTGACCATCTTGATCGTGAGTCATGACCCAACCATTGCCCGTCATGTTGATCGAGTGGTGTTGCTGCGTGATGGGCGCTTGGCGTCTGAAATCCGACAGGTTGAACGCAACGCAGCAGGTGAGGATGTGGTGGCAGAGTGGGCGATTATGGATGGACAAGGCCGAATCCAGATCCCGCCAGATTATCGTGAGGCGTTTGGGCTAGCGGAGCGGGTCACGTTGGAGATGACGGATGAGGGGGTTTTGATTCGGGGCGAGGGAGAGAAAGGGAGAAAAGGCCAATGAGTTTTGCCATTAATATTCAAAATGTGGAACGGACCTATGGGACAGGCGATCGGCAGGTGCGGGCGTTGAAAGATGTATCGCTGCAAATTGAGGGGGCACGTCTGATTGCGCTCAAAGGGCGCTCGGGTAGTGGCAAGACGACGCTGTTGAACTGCATTGGCGGGCTAGATAAACCAACGGGCGGCACAATCATCGTGGGTGATAAAAATGTCACGGTGATGAGCGAGCGGCGGCTGACAAAGTGGCGCAAGACAGAGGTTAGCTTTATTTTTCAGGCGCATGGACTGTTACCATCGTTGTCAGCCTATGAAAACGTTGAGTTGATGCTGCGAATTAGTGGGATCAAGTGGCGCGAGCGACGACAGCGGGCATTAGAAAGTTTAGAACTGGTTGGGCTGGCTGATTTGGTCGATCATCGGCCGTATGAGCTATCAGGCGGTCAGGCGCAGCGGGTGGCGATTGCGCGGGCGATTGCAATTCGGCCGAAAATCATCCTAGCCGACGAAGCAACAGGCGAACTCGACACCGCCACCTCGCAAACCATTTTGACCCTGTTCCGCACAATCACCAAACGGGATGGGACAACCATCTTGCTTGCCACCCATGACGATATTGTCACCAGCTATGCCCATCGCACCGTTCATCTAAAAGACGGGCAAATTGCGCACTGATTGGCACTTATTTTTCAACAGGTTTGTCAGTATCTTATTCGTCCCGCAGCAGTTTTTTCACAGTTTGAACATAGTCGCGGGTAATGTCTGCGGCCTGCGGGTGCTGACCATCTTGGATAATGACGTGTCCGTTGATAGAAACTTCGTGCACGGCACGTGGCGTTGCGTTAAAAATAACCCCATCGACAAGATGCGAGTCGGGTAGGCCAATCAGCGACAGGTCGTTGGCATCGAGCAGCACCTTGTCCTGCTGCCAAACGGATTCAAGGCCGCAAGCGGCGTAACCCAGCCGTGTGCCAGCATCGAGCAGCAAGTCGGCGTTGCCAACAACGGTTCGTGCTTCGTGCTGCGAACGAGCATCTAGTTCAATGGCGCGAATCTCCTCAAAAGCATTTTCGCAACAGTGGCTATCAACGCCCACTGTTAATTTTGCACCTGCTTTGACCAGTTCAACAGTGGGCGGCAGACCGTCGCCGAGATCGCGTTC
>JBMZDF010000504.1:0-4690 GCA_049614105.1 Promineifilaceae bacterium (SeqCode) | reverse complement strand
TATCCATCTGATTTTGCGGAAATGTTGAGTATGGAGGATGCGAATCGTAACGTGGCGCTGCTTGAGTCGTGGCCTAAACAAGCCGCGCTGGCTGCGGCTGGCGACTGGGATGCATTAGAGAAACTACACGCGACCTTGCCCGATTGGCAGTAGCTTTTAGGTGCGTGTTTGAACCCATTTGGTGAGTCTTGCCATCCCTTCATCCATTGAGACGGTGGGCGTGTAGCCGAAATCGCGCTGTGCGGCGCTGATGTCGTAATGATGGGACGTCGAAAGCTGTTTGGCAGTAAACAACGTTAGGGGTGGCTCGCGTTTGATATTGAACTGACGATACACCGTTTCTAGCAGCCACCCAGCGGACCGCGCCAGCGCAACAGGCAGACGGCGCTGGACGGGTGGGTAGCCGCCTGTTGCGATGAGGCGATTAATCAATGTTTCCACAGCGATTGGCTCGCCCTGCGAAATGAAGTAGGTTTTGCCAGCAACGCGCTGTGGATTGCTGAGCAGGGTGTCCATTGCCTGTAGATGGGCCTGGGCTGCGTTGTCAATGTAGATGCAGTCGACATAATTCGGCCGATTTCCCAACACCGCCAAGCGCCCCTGCTTCGCTCGCTCGAAAAATCTCGGCAAAAAGTGCGTATCCCCTGGCCCCCAGATTAAATGCGGACGCAATGACACCGTTCGCAATGCGGCCCCGCTCGTCGCCATGATTCGCCGTTCAGCCAGCGCCTTTGTCTGCGGATAAAACCCGTCATAACGGTCTGGATAGGGCAAACGTTCATCCCCACCAACTGAGTCAACCCCCGCATAAACGACGCTGGGGGAGCTAGTAAAAATCAGGTTTGCGATCCCGTTTGCACGGCAGGCGCGGATAACATTCTCAGTCCCAACGACATTTGCTTGATGATACGAGTCGTAGGAACCCCACACGCCAGCCTTTGCCGCCACGTGGAAAACAACCTCACACCCCGCCATCGCGTCGCGTACTTCTTCAAAACGCCCTAAATTGCCCTGTACGTGGGTCACGTTCAAGCGGTCAAGCGCGGGATAGCGCCCGCGTGAAAAAGTTGTCACTTCATAATCACGTTCGACCAACTGCTGCACAATCGAAAACCCTAGAAAGCCGCCGCCGCCTGTTACAAATACCTTCATGTTCGCACCTGTTTTAACTGTTCGGCCGCCCAAGGACGCAACTTCTCACGAAAAATTTTAGCATTGTGGCGAATATCAACGGGAAAGCTCGGATGCTCAAAAAACGCTGTGATGGCAGTCGTGAGCGTGTTCTGTTGCGCCCATGTGGCAAGCGTGTTCAAAACGGCCGATGTATTTGTTGCGCCCTTTTCCATCTCGACACACAAAACGGCCTGCCCATCTGCCTCAACCAGCGCAGTTCGATAGACGTCAGGGTGTTTGTTAAAAATCGCCTCGCATTGCACCGAGTAAAGCGTTTGCCCGTTTGTTTGCACAATATGCGATTTGCGTCCGCAATACCACAGGCGACCCCGTGAATCTTTATAGCCGACATCTCCCATGCGATGCCACAGCGTGCGGCCTTCTGCGATTTTGGCGAGGGCGGTTGCTTTTGGCTTGTCGAAGTAGGTGCGGGTGACGTTGCGCCCTTTGACAACAAATTCACCGATTTCGCCTGCTTCCAGAGCGAGGTCGGGTGACCAGCGCAAAATCGGCCGATTATCAATCGCAATCACCTCAACCGTCATTCCCTCAACAGGTGACCCAACGCAGATTCCTGCGCCCTCATCGGTCAACGCCTGCGTTTCCTGCAAAATGGTGGCGCTGCCAATCGTTGTCACGGGCATGCTTTCTGTTGCGCCATAGGGCGTGTATAGCTGCGTTTCTGCGGGCAACATTTGCGCCATCATGCACAATGTGGCGGCGGGCATTGGCGCACCAGCGGACAGGGCGCGTGTGATGGTTGGTAATTTGATATTGTGCCGCACGCCGTACTCAGCGACACGCCGCATCAGGGCTGGGGAGCCGAAAAAAGTGGTGACGCCAAACTGGTTGATGGCGCTAAACAATTTAGTAGGGTCGACCGATCCCGGTTTGGTCGCGTCCATGTCGGGAATAATGCTGGTGACGCCGAGCGCGGGGTTAAACAGGGCAAAAGGTGGGAAGGTTGGCAAATCAACCGCGCCGCGCTGTACGTTGAAGCTCGTTTTCAACATTTCTAGCTGGGCGTAAAAATTTTCTTGGGAGTAGACGACCCCTTTGGGTGCGCCTGTGGAGCCGCTGGTAAATACGATGGCGGCGGTGTCTTCGGGGTTAGTGGGGGCGATTTCGGCCGAATTCATCCTCCCCAACGCTTCAATCTCCGTCAGCGTGTGTCCGCCCCAAAACAACTTTGGCCCAACCGTCACATGCTTACGAATCGATCCGCGCCCCCAGCCTAAAGTCGCCCTTGCCGCATGCGCCTTGGTCACCCCAATAAAACCGACCGCACCTACATCGCCCACGCACTTTTTAAGATTGCGCGTGCCGATACCTGGATCGATGATGACAGGCACAACACCCGCCCGCAGCAGCGCATAACATAGAACAAAAAACTCGATACCCGGCGGCACAAGCAAAATAATACGGTCGCCACGCACAAACCCTGCCGACTGCAATCCATTGGCAACATGCCGCACCCGCTGCGTGAGTTCTCCAAACGTGACGCGCACATAATGCACATCGCCGCGCCGCAGCAGGTGCTTTTTCTCAGGATACGCAATTGCCAAGACATCTGGCTGCGAGGCGGCGATCTCAAATAATGTAGAGGCGATGTTGGAGGAAGGCATGGGGAAATGAAGAATAGAGAATGAAGAAGCGACACAAAACCTGTTGTGTCAGTTATGTTGCTTGGAGGAACTGTTCAATGAGTACCCCGACCTCGTTTTGTGCGTCTTCTAGGATGTAGTGGCCGCAATCTTCAAAACGATATACCTGTGCGTGAGGGAGGTGGGTTTCCCACTCCTTTAGAAAGTGGTGGTCAAAGACGAAATCTTTCATACCCCACGCAATCATCAGCGGAGTGTTGGCGAATTGGCTCAGGTTGTTCTGCACGTCGCTGACGATGTCATAACCATTGTCGCTGGGCTGGAGCGGGATGTCTTGCACAAACCGTAGGGTGGCGATGCGGTTGTCCCAAGAGTTGTAGGGGGCGGTGTAGCCTTGTCGAATATCGGCCGAAATTGGCTTTTTGGCCGCCACCCGTGCGCCAATCGCGCTAAACGCATTGAAACGACGCACCATAAACGCGCCCAGCGCTGTATCGCGTACCGACCAAAGCGCAGGCGGGAAGCGTTTGCTGGGCGGCAAGTGAAACGCGGCAGTGTTCATAACAACAAGCCGCTTGATAGCTTCTGGGTGGCGATGGGCATAGGCCATCCCGATCATGCCACCCCAATCATGCACAATCAGCGTGATATTCTCAGTTAGACCCAACTGATCGAGACACGCTTCGAGGTCATCGACGCGCTGTTTTAATGTATAGCGATAGCGGGCATCATCAGGTTTGTCAGAGTAGCCACAGCCGATGTGATCGGGCGCGATACAGCGGAAGCTGGGCGAAAGGCGCTTGATCAACTCACGATAGTAAAATGACCAAGTGGGGTTGCCGTGAACCATCACGAGCGTTTCGCCTTGGCCCTCATCGACATAGTGGTACTGATGACCGCCAATCGTTAGGAAGTTGCTTTTAAAGGGGTAAAGTTCGCGACTGACCATGGCTTACCAAATCATTTCCATGACACAACAGTTAATACCGCTCGCCATACCCATGAGGAAAATACGATCCCCTTTTTTGAGGCGTCCCGCTTCGTCTGCTTTGTGCAGCGTAATTGGAATGGCGGCTGGGCCAATGTTGCCATATTCAGGATAAGTGAGATAGAGCTTCTTTTCATCTAGCCCGAGGACGTTAATAAGTTTTGAGGTGTTAACGCTGCTGATCTGATGGATCACATATTCGTCAACTTCCTTATCCCGCCACCCATGTTTGTCCATCACCATGTTGTAACATTTGAGGGCGGTGTCCAGACCTGCGTTGAGCAAACCGTTTGAGTCGGTAATCATGCCGTCACGTTGACCAAGACACAGACGGTTGTGTTCCGTTGCGGCGTAGGTGAAACCGCCGTTGTACGAATGCCCGTTGGGTGCGAGGTCTTTACGACAGAGAATTGCTGCCGCCGCGCCTGAGCCAAGCGTGAGCGTGGCAAAATTGTCGCGGAACTGCGATACGGCCGTTCCGTTCGCATTCAGCAGGCGATCGACCGTGGTGTCCACGATGTCGCGGCTGCTTTCGCCGTCAACAATCAGCGCGTATTCGATCATGCCCGATTCGATCATATTGCCAGCCAGCAACATCGCATCGAGGAAGCCGAGGCAGGCGCTGCCGACATCAAAGTTCATGCAGTGGGGGCTGAGTCCCAAATTGCCGTGAACCAGTGCGGCGACAGATGGCTCGATAAAATCTTTGCACACGGATGAGTTGATCAGAACGCCGATGCGATCTTTATCAATGCCAGCTTTGCGGATTGCTTCTGCACCAGCCATCGTGGCAACTTCGCTGGGCTGAACCCCCTCATCCCAAAAACGTCGTTTTTCGACACCTGCTAGGTAACGAATAATATGCTCGTTTGTCCCAATCTGGGATAAAACGGGCTTGAGTTTTCGGCCGATTTCGGCCGATTCA
>JBMZDF010000503.1:0-4698 GCA_049614105.1 Promineifilaceae bacterium (SeqCode) | reverse complement strand
CAATGATTGTCGAAGCAATGGTTTCACCCATCACCTTGGCCGCTGCATCCATTAGAGGCAAAAAGATCAAGCAACCCGTCACCATTAAATAAATGGCGCGAGTCTGATCCGTACAGACAACGAAGAGAATAACCCGATGTACCAGTTGAACCTGCGGTTTGGTTTTCGGCCGAAACCAGGGTTTCTAATTTATGAAAAACAGTTACGGGCGATGTGAGTGACTATTACTGACCTCACGACTCCGTAATTTTTCTACACATCATGTTAAAGCACGATATTGATAACGAAAACGACAAAAGCTGGCAACAACGCCCGCTTGTTTTGTCGCTGGCGGGGTTTAACGATAAGGAATTTGAATGGATTGAAGATGCTTGGGAGGCGCTCGACATCCGAATTTGTAGCGTGAAGGCGCTTATACGGCGCGATCCACAAACATGGCGGCTGAAATTGGCGGCGCTGATTCATACCTGCGTGATGTCTGATTTGACCGCGCAGAACGTACTCGCCCAAATTGACCGCGCCACATGGGCAAATGAACTGTGGTTTGTCGCGGTAAATCCCTGCGGCGATTATGTGGGCATGACCGTTTTGAGCCAGCATCCGCTGATTACAAACGGCTACTGCGCACGGCTGACAGGCGTTGTGTCCGCGTATCGTCGGCAAAACATGGCGACGGTACTCAAAGTCCATGCACTGCGCGTGGCTATGTTGACAGGCGCTAAGCTGATCGAAACATCTGCGGATAACGACTTGCTAGAACTCAATTTGAGGTTGGGATTTCGAGTGTAAGTTTTAAGGGGTGTGTTTCATTTGAGTAAAGAGCGGCGGCTGAGCGTGTCGAAGCCTGAGCGTGTCGAAGCCTGAGCGTGTCGAAGCCTGAGCCAGTCGAAGCCTGAGTGACAAGCTGCTACGACTTCGGCAAGCTCAGTCTACGTTATTGTCACCAACCCATTTGAAACACACTCGTTCTAAGGTTTGACGAGGCTTACTTATGTTTACAATTCAAAAATTTGAACCAACGGACGATGCCTATGCGGCTTATGTTGCGATCCACAACACAATTTATGCTGAGATGCCGATTAAGGTCGCGACGCGCCGCCACGATGACGAAGAACTAGATGCGATGTACCAGCGTAGACGCGACTTTATCATGAAAGACGGCGTGCCGATTGGCTATGGGGAGTTTGGCGAGGCGTTTTGGTTTGGCACAGACGGGGGCTATTTTTGGATGGAAATCTGTGTCTATCCTGAGCATGAGGGGCAGGGGGCCGCCGCGTTTTGGTTTGCGGATGCTGAACCACGTTTGCGAGCGTTGGGTGCTAAGCACATCATGGCCGAAACGCTTGAAACGACGGACAACGCGATCCGCATGATGACCAACCGTGGCTTTGTGCAGGTGATGCGCAACGCCCGATCGCGGATTGATTTAACCGAAACAGACTTTGATACGCTGTACGATCCAACGGAAAAGCTGGCGTCGGAACGGGTTGTAATCTGTTCTTTGCGCCAGTTGAAAGGAATGTATTTTGATTGGACTGCACGCGCACTGGATATTAGCAACGCGATTGGTGTTGATGTGCCGCGTTCAGAAGAATTTCGGCCGATTCCCTTACGTGACTTCAAACAATGGATGGCGCATCCACACAACAACGACAACGCATGGTTTTACGCGGTTGATAAGACGCTTGACGAACTGGTTGGCGTCAGCACGATCAACTTTGACCCTGACAGCCCTGAAAAAGTGAAAGTGGGCGCAACAGGCGTGCGGCGTGGGTATCGGCGGCGCGGCATTGCGCGGGCGCTGAAACTGGCTACGTTGCGCTTTGCCAAATTGGTTGGCGGACAAACAATCAACACTGACAACGAGGAAAAAAATCCAATGTATCAACTCAATCTGCAATTAGGGTTCAAGCCGCTGCCTGCGGGCCTTGAGTTCAAGAAAACGTTATGAGAATTCGACCTTTTGACAACTCAGAAAGTGAGTATGCTGCGATTACTGCGGTACAAAATGCGGCCCATCCAGACCAATTGTTAAGTGCGGCGGGATTGCAACATACTGATCAACAGCGGAGCGCCTTTTTCTTTTTTGAGCGTTATGTGGCGATTGTTGACGAGCAGATTGTGGCGCATGGTGAGATTGGGCATACAGAGTGGTCTTATCGGCCGAATAAATACCGAATCACTTGGGATTGTCACCCTGATTGGTGTAATTCGGCCGAAATTCCCTTCCTCGACAACCTGTATCAACGCCTGCTAGAGCGTACTCCCTCGCGCATTCAGGTGTACATTCGGGAAGACAACTTGCACAGCATCCGCCATCTCAAGCAATTGGGGTTTGAATTAGGAATGCGCGATATTTACTCTGAACTGCCAGTTGCATCGTTTGACGTCACCGCACACGCTGGACTGACCGCCAAGCTGGCGGCTTCTGGAGTACGCATACTGACCTTGGGCGAATTGTGTAGCCAGCCGACCAAAGAATGGATGCCCAAACTCAAGGAGGCGGCATGGGACATGCTCCAAGACATGCCGCATGATGAACCGTTTACAAAATCAACCGTCGAAGAATGGTGGAAGGAAACCTCTGTCCCAGACCAGCCGCACGATGCGTATTTCATCGCGGTTACGGACGCCGGTGACTATGTTGGGATTAGCAACCTCAAAACGGGCGTTGGCAAAATCGTGCAGACAGGTTTCACTGGCGTGAAGCGCGGCTGGCGTCGTAAAGGGATTGCGACCGCGCTGAAAATGCGTGCCGTTGCGTTTGCACACGACTATGGTGCGACAACGATCCAGACGGACAACGAGGAGAGCAATCCGATGTATCAACTCAACGTGCGACTAGGGTTTGAGCCTCGAACGACATGGTGCAACTACATCAAAACGTTTCCGCAGGACAAAGGAGCTTAAATGAACGTTCGATTGTTTGACCCAACCGATACAGAGTACGACGCGATTGTGGCTGTGCATAACGCCGCTTGTCCGACGCAGCCTGTCGATGTTGCGCTGATGCGGCAAGCTGACGCGCGGCGCAAGCCGAAGTTTTTCTTTGAGCGTTATGTGGCTGAAATGGACGGGCAGGTGGTGGCGATGGGGACGATTGGGCATACGCCTTGGTCATATCGGCCGAAAAAATTCATCATCGATTGGGTTTGTCATCCTGATTGGGAGGAATCGGCCGATATAGCGTTCTTCACCGATCTCTATGAACGACTGCTCACGCGCAGCCCAGAGAAAGTGCTGGCCTATATTCGCGAGGACCAACTGCGGCGCATCCACCATTTGACCAAATTAGGCTTTGAGCAAAGTTTGGTAGATGCTTATTCGGCGCTGATGGTCGGTGATTTCAACTTTGATGCATATGGTGATTTGCCTGCGTACCTTGAATCGCAGGGCGTGCGGATTGTGACGATGAGCGAGCTTGAACAGTCGTCTGATGACGGGTGGGTGGTGCGGTTGGAATCGGCCGAATGGGAAATATTACAGGACGTGCCGCAAGAGGAAGCGTTTACACGCGGCACGGTGGCCGAATGGATGGAAGGCAACAACGATCCCCGACGCCCACACGATGGCTATTTCATTGCCGTTAATAATGAAGGTGAGTTTGTCGGCGTCTCATACCTGAAACGGGGGGCGGAAAACGTCTTTTATACAGGGTTCACAGGCGTCAAGCGCAACTGGCGACGCAAGGGCGTTGCCACGGCGCTGAAAGTTCGTGCCATTGAGTATGCCCATCGCATGGGCGTACACACGATTCAAACTGACAATGAAGAAAATAACCCGATGTACGCCCTTAATATGCAACTCGGTTTCAAGCCGCTGCCGTCTTGGAGCGATTACATCAAAGTATTTAGTTAGCCTGCCCGTGTGTCAGTTCGCCCCGTTGTGGACTGAATTACTGACACACGAAGCTGCTAAACGACCAAAAAGATGAATTACACGATTAAACCATTCGATAAAACGAACGACGGACATTATGAGGCGCTTGTTGCCCTCGAAGCGGCCGTTTACCCAAACTATCCAACGAGCATTGCCAGCTTGAAAGGACGTGACGCGCAACGTGCCGCCGACCGTTATAAGTATCGGGCGATCGTTGTTGACGGCTTACAAGATGACATTGTGGCGGTAGGCGATGTTCACCACACCGTAGACACCTATCATCCCCAGAAATTTGTGCTGGACATGTTCATTGATCCCGCCCGTGATGCGCCGCCGCTGCGTGAAACGTTTCATACCTATTTAACCGACCACGCGGCACAGTTTGACCCGATTCAACTATCTGTCTCTTGCAACAGTAGCCAGCAACACATCATTGACTTCTACGAAAAGCAGGGGTATGTCATGAAGGTACGTGAGTATTCGTCAAAGCTTGAACTCGCCACGTTTGACCCAACCCCCTTCCAGAAATATGTTGATCGTGTGTCGGCTAACGGCATCGAGATATTTGATATACAGCAGTTGAAAGCCCGTTACCCCGATAAATGGGTGCAGCTTGTCTATGATGTGGTGATGGCAGTTGACCAAGATGTGCCGTGGCATGAACCTATTCAACGCCAACCCTATGAGTCATGGGTTAAACGCTTTTGCAATCAGCCCGATCGCCTCAACCAATGTTATTTGATTGCAATGGATGGGGATCGGCCAGTTGGCGTCACGATGGTATTCAAGATGGGTGCAGTCGCAGACAAGCTATTTACA
>JBMZDF010000502.1:0-4700 GCA_049614105.1 Promineifilaceae bacterium (SeqCode) | reverse complement strand
TGGCGGTCTTTTTTTGTGGGCACGTTGGTCAAAAATACCTCTATCAATTTTTCGTCAAAAGCGGTTGAGATGCGTTCTATAAGATAGAGGGCCATACAAAACAAATTGTAGAAATAGATGATTGGCATCGGCCGAAACATACAAATAGGCGTACGAATTTGGCTGCAAGCTGGGTCATTTTTTAGCAAGTAGTCTATAATTATCAAAGTAAAAAATTACCTTTGTACGATCTAATAAACTATGTTTGGAGATGAATAATGATGTTAACATTGAAAAGAAAAACAACACAACTGATACATTTAGCAATTTTACTAGCATTGCTAGCTACATCGTTGGTATCTAACCAGCGTGCTTATGCACAAAGTAGCGAGGCAAACGACTCGTTATCAGCCGATAGCTGCATCACGCCACCCGCAAATATGGTGGCATGGTATACATTTGATGATGCTAGTTCACCCACTGTTGACGATCTGATCGGCCCTAACAACGGAACCTACTATGGAACAACCAGCATTAATGAGTGGGTTGCCAACGGGCGCGAATTTGATGGTGTCGATGATTATGTAGGAATTCCACACGCACCTGAGATCGATTTCGACACAGGCGATTTCTCAATTGACGCATGGATTCGCACCGATGATATGGATCCATACAATTCATTTATTGACAAACGGGGCAATACGTCTGTTGGGTATGAGATGCTGTTATATAATGGCCGATTGACGCTTGAAATGGCGGACACGGTTAATGGCTGGGCCAATTATTATTCTACCTCCTCTGCAAAAATCAATGATGGTGAATGGCATTTTGTTGCTGCAACAGTTGATCGTGACCAACCAGACGGTGGCAAGTTATATGTAGATGGTGTGCAGGTTCACCAGTTTGACCCAACGAGTCATGCTGGAAGCTTAAGCAATACTGCTGACCTGTATATCGGCCGCCGGCACAGTAATAGTGCATCATTCGCTGGTGATATATATTACCAAGGCGCTATGGACGAGGTTGAACTATTTGACCGTGCGTTGGAAGCTGAAGAGGTTGAGGCGCTGTATGAAGCGGGCCAGGCAGGTAAATGTAAGCAAGACAGTCAACCCTATATCGTGTATGGTGAGGATCCAACCAATATCTATGTTTGGTATCGTGATGGAAGCATCCCTGATTTAAATGTTGATTATGATCTTCACTTGGTAGCTGCACCTACTAGCTGTACACCAACAAGCCGTCCAGACTTAGTGACTCTGCCCGATGGTGACTTTTTAGCAATCTGGTACGACGACGGCTGCTACTCACGTTTTAAGAATCTTGGTGTCGCTGGGTTTGTAGAAATAGACCTCGGCAATTGGGATCCCGATCCTCTCTGGCGCGTCAGTAGCCGTCACTCAGCCGCTGACTTAGACGGTGATGGGCTTAGTGATTTGCTTTTAATATGGATGGATCGCAGTAAAGCTTCTGACCAAAAGTACAAAATTGCATCTGGGCTACCCACAAATGGCGACTTCGATTTTACTGGAACGTCTATAACTTACCGCCACAATTGGAAGTGGTCTACGATCACTTTGGGTGATATTAACGGTGATAATAAGCTTGACATCGTCTTTATCCCACAGCCACATGGTGGAACGTTCACAACACAAGTCTATGCTCGTTTTGGGAATGGTTTAGGCGGCTTTGCGGCTACGGACACGCTGATTATTACAGCTCCGACAAATGTCAGCTCGCTCACACCTGTTGTGGCTGATTACGACGAAGATGGCGATATGGACGTCTGGCTTTCACCCGATGATGACACGTCTATTAGCGGCTTGTCTTATATGGCGATTAATGATGGCGATGGTGTGTTTACAACAATTGAACCATCTTTCGACTTTGCGCCAACGGTCAATGGACCAGATCCAGACGTACGGACCGCGTCTGGAGAATGGTGTGATGTTGATCTAGATAGTCATGTTGACATTATCGGTAGAATTATCTCAAACAACAGCTGGCGTTATTCATTCCATAAAGGGAACGGTATGGGGGCATTGGTTGAAAATGGCCCAATCTTGCACCCAACTCATGCTACATTTATGGCAACCTGTTCGCGTGGCCTGCCAATAACTGCGTCAGCAAGTGGACAGCTTTATATTGATCCAGCTACCGTACATACAACGATAGGTGATTCGGTTGTGGTCGAAGTTGCATTTGATGCAGGCAGTACCATTGTGAAAGGGGTTGACATTGATTTGGCGTTCGACCCGTCGCTTGTATCAGTCTCTAATGTTGCTTTGGGCAGTTGCCTTGACGTGTCGATTACAAACAATGTCAATAATGCGGCTGGCACAATCGAGTTTGCAGCCGTTTCAACAGGCGCAGGATGTACCGCTGGCGATGCTGCAAAGATTACCGTGCAAGGTGTCTCAGGTGGTATTAGCCCTGTGGCGTTTACCGCATGGGACATTTCAGACGGGTTAGGGAACCCAATTGCATTAGCCGAAACGGATGGGTCTGTTGAGGTTCTTACGTCAGGTAACGTAACGGGTAGAGTTGAACTGCAAGGGCGTACAGACCATGCGGGCGCAACAGTGACTTTGTGGGATGGTGCAACCGCTGTTGCAACAGACACAACTGATTCCGCAGGCAACTACACATTGATCGCCCCCGCTGGGACATACGTGATTCGTGCTGAACACACAAGCTATCTTGATGGCGAGAAATTAGGGATAGTCACCATTGCAGGCAACACGACAACGGTTAACACCGTAACGTTGTTGGCTGGTGATGTCATTATCAATGGTTGTGTGGACATCTTTGACCTTGCGGCAATTGCAGGTCAATTTGGGCAATCGGTTCCGCCTGTACCTGCCAACTTAGACCTTAACGCAGATGGTGTTATTAACATTCTTGATGTTGCGTTGGCTGCAAGCAACTATGATACGTGCGAGCCAATTCCGTGGCCATAAACATAGGAGGCAAATACCGAGTAATTCGTAAATAGCTTTTGCTGTTTGCGACCTGCCTCGCTAGTTTTGAAATGCATCATCTGATTGTCTGTAATCAGATGATGCACCCACTTTTTTTGAAGGTCCCATCATGATTAAACAAATTATACAAGCTATTATTTTGTGCGGGTTGCTTGCCTTGACCTCGCATCAAAGCGTGCTTGCAGACGATGACCCTGTTTTGCAGCTAGTTGAAATAGAGAGGGATGAGCACAGTAAAACATATGAAATTGTATTGAATGAGTTCGCAGATGTGTTGGCGATTGAGTTAGAAATACAGATCGATCCAACCGTTGGACAATTTGCCGAGAAGCAATTGATTGAGGGAGGTTGTCCAACGGCCGATTTTCGGTTGCTTAATTCGGCCGATAATTCCCTCGGCACACTCTCTTATGCCGTCTCACATCTCGCCACCGCCCCATGCAGCGGGGGAGTCGTTGGCACGTTCAAAGTTAAATGTCGCGACAATAAAAGCACCCTTTTAGAAGATGATGTCGTAAATAGCCACCTATCAACTGTGGCGTTTACAACCCACCTTGTTGCTGATGGCGATGGCCTGAGCATTGACCATACAGTTGAAGAGGGACTCATTCGTTGCAGTGCAGTCAGCAACGTCGCGCTCTCTTCCAATCAAGCTGCACGCACTTCAACACAGCATATTTATGTGCTGGCAAGCCTGCTATTGATTTTGACAGCTTTTTTTATCTGGAGAAAACAGCATGCATAAACAACTCTTATGGATATTATTCAGTTTGGTACTCTTGTTCATGTTGCCTTACTCAAACACCTTGTCTGCACAATCTGAAACAACGCTGCGTCTGGTTCAATTAGAGGAAACGTTTTCTGTAGAAGTTGCCAATGCTGTTGACTTGCTGGCAATTGAGTTCACCATTGAATTTGATCCCACGCAGCTAACAGTTATCGAGGATGAGCTTGTGTCGGGTGATTGTCCGTCGGGTGAGTTTATTGTGGTGAATTCGGCCGATAATTCAAACGGAACTATCTCCTACGCCGCCACACAACTCACAACAACCCCATGCGATAGTGGAACTGTCGCTACGTTTTCAGTGCAATGTGCTCAAACTGATAACACAATTGAGGCGCAATTACACTTTGGAGATCACCTGCTTGCCAGTAGCAGCGGCCTCGCAATAGCACATCAAGCGGAGTCAGCAACGATCCAATGCCCAGCCGTCGAAGCAAATACAAGCATTGAAGCAAATGCAAGCAACACGACCGCTTCCCCCTCAACTGTTGAATTAAAAGAGGATACAACTGAGATTGCTGTGTTAAACACGTTAGACCAAACGGCCGTAGAAGCCCGTTCTATTGGCGAAGTCGATGGGGAGGCCTCTCCGTTGCTTATTGAAAATATTGAAGAGGAAAATAATGAGTTGGTTCCAGCTTATCTAAAAATGGCCCTGCTTATGTCTATCCTACTGGCATTTGTTGGCATTGCTGTTGTAATTCATTTACAAACCAGAAAGCAATCAACGGTAGAGTCATGATGAATCTTAGGTGCATCTCATTCTGAGTTCAGCTTAAGTAGACAATCACATCATTTTCCATAAAAAGCGTGTACAGTTTAGAGGGGAACTGCACACGTCTTGCCGAATAGCTCAGGATTTTGCTGGGTATACACCCTCAACACAGATGCAGTAACGCATATTCTTGTTTGATGCTTTGCCACGCAAATCAGGAAGGCCAAAGGTTGTGCGTCCA
>JBMZDF010000501.1:0-4704 GCA_049614105.1 Promineifilaceae bacterium (SeqCode) | reverse complement strand
TTGAAGTAATGCTCATAAGAAGCAGAATATGAGATGAATTTTCCTGGAATTCCAGGCCATTGATTTCTATAACTAAAGGCAAATTGACCAAGGTCTACATTACCAGTAAAAGCTGGGTTCAAATATAAAGGTGACGCATAAAATTGAGAAAACTGAGGATCTTGAGAATAACCCATTAGGCTTAGGCTCATTAAAAACATCACTCCTATTTTTCTCAATAATCTTATCATATTTTATCTTATCAAGGTAACATCACCTGCTTTAGATAGTTTTTCTCCATAAATTAATTTCCAACGTGCCATGCCGTGAACGGCATGACGGATAGTTGAAGGACGCTTAAGCGTCCTTGCTTTTTTGTAGCGACCCCGTTCACGGGGTTGCGGAATCTATTTGCGAACGCTGATCGGCCAGCCGCAGCACGCGCACAAGCAGAAAATATAAAATCACGGCATCCGTGTTGTCCTTATCAAACTGCACGAGATCGTCACTTAGCACCTCTCCTGCTTCAACCTCCCACCAAATAGCATCTGTCCATTTGGCATTTAAGCCAACCGCCTGCAACGCTTCCCCAAACGCTCGCCGCGCCTCAGCATGAAATGTAAAAGCGGTATAGCCACTTGTGCTGGGGCTATGATGACGAGCAATGGCAGTGAGTGCTGCCCGTATCAACAGATCATTGCTATTCGTTAGCTCATCGAGCAAATCATAGGTGACAATTGCGCTTTCACCCGCATGATGGGGCCGTTTGCCCGATTTGTACTGCGCCTGTTTTTGGCGCTCATCAGTCGGTTCATAGTCCGTGTGGGCCGCCATGTAGGTTGGAGGGATACGGATGTCGCGTGTGAAAAACTGATTCGCTGTTGCTTGCCAACGATGCGCCCACCCTTGCCAGCCCTCACTCAATTTGCCTAAGTCATGGGTCGCGAACAGGATGCGAATCAGTTGATCAAGCGTGCCGTTTGCGAGCTGGTGGCGTTGCTCTAGGCGCTGTGCCACAAATGCAATTTCAGCACGCAGCGGCAAAAAGTACTGATTACGTCTGTCATCGTCACGAACTTTACTGGTATACGCCCGATACAGGCCTTGGATGTGTTCTGTATACGTTTCGCGCTGGTAGCTGAAAGGGGGTCGCCCTTTTTTGCGCGGGCGTTTGTATAAGACGGCATCTTCTTGATCGGAGATTTCAAAACGAAACCCCAACTCGGTGTCGTAACGGGCAGATGAAGGATGAACGGCAATAGTGGGATACCATGCGTAAGCGTCTTTCGACTCCGAGAATTGATAACGCCATTTGTAGACTGTTTTCGGCCGAAATTCTGGCCCCTCCTCATCTTCCCACGCCCCCTCAGCATTCTCCACAGGCGTCGCGGCAACAATCTGCCAATCTTCGCCCGCCTCCTCAAAACGCTTAATCGCCCCACCAATCGTACTATCGTACAGCCCAAACCCATCGTAATACCACGGGTTCGTCACCAGCTTTTCGTCTGTTGCGGGGGTCGGGTGAATAATCACATACTGATTTTGGATGTGTCGAATGAGTTGAGACGCATAACCACGATTCTGTGTCTGCATCGTTTTCAACATCTCTTGTCGCCGTTTGACCGAGAACGAAGCGATTTCGTCCAAAATTTGCTCATCAATGGGCGTATGCACCCTATCAATCAACGCTTGTTCTAGACAAAAGTTCATATGCTGCCCGCCAAACTGTGGATCTTGCAGCGCCGCCCACGTCTCATCGCATAGATGCAACATGCGCGGTGTTTTGTCCGCTTTGCCCTTCATCACATAGGGCGTGTAATTTGGTGCGCCGTCCTCATCACGTGGCAAATAAACATAGACGCGGCCTGTTTCATTGGCACGCCGCGCACAGCGTCCCGCCCGTTGGAGCAGGGCGTTGGCGGGAGCAATCTGCGTGTGCATCACATCACAAGTTGCGTCAACGCCCACTTCGATCACCTGTGTTGCAATCAGAATCAGAGGGTTACCGTCATACTCGTTTTGGGCGATGCCAAACTGCTCACGAATCCAATCCTCTTTTTTGTCGCGGTCGTTTTTGTAAAAACGGGCGTGCAACAGTTCAACGTGTGTCTCTGTGTCAGCTTGCTCTGACAACATTTGCTTGACGTCACGGTAGAGGTCTTGGGCGGCGTTGACGGTGTTGCAGATGCAGATGGTGCGTTTGGCGTTGTGCTGTAGGATGATTTCGGCCGAAATATCCCCCTCAACCGCATAAAATCGCCGATCTTTGCCCACCTGCGCCCCGATTTGTTCCATCTCAAGCCGCGCCTGCTCATCGTTCGGCACAACAACTGCATCCAATAAGTCACCCAAACGCTGCAACATCTTTGATGAAAACGTGGCGGTCATCACGATGAACGGCGTTACGCCCTGCAACATTTGCAGCATCGCCAGCACCGTTGGCAGCATAATGTCGGGGTCGTACAGGTGAAACTCATCAAACACAAGATAGCTTGACACAATTGCGCCTGCGTTCAGATTGGCGGAACGTTTGCCAAGTGCATAAGGGATATTGAGAAAGCTGCTTAGCGTTTGGTCAATCGTTGTGAAAATCAGATTGCTTGCCAGTTCGGGGTCGTCCTGACGGTCGCCCGTTTGAATCGCGGTTGTCAATTGACGGCGGTGCTTGCGACTATACTTCTGGGCGCGTTTTTCATACTCTGCAATAAATTGGTTTGCAAGTACTTTCATCGGAACTGAGTACAGGCATTTGCGGGGAAATTCGGCCGAAGTTGCCTCAAAAAAGCTTTCGATAAAGGGTGCTAACGCAGCACGAGTTTTGCCAGCGCCCGTGGGGGCTTGCAGAATAACTGATTGACCCGCCAAAATTTGCGCTTTGACCTGCTGTTGATAAGGGTAAAGAGCCATGTTTAATCCTCCCAGAAATCATCTAGCGTTGATGATTCATTATTTTTTGTTGACGACACAAACCAACCATACTGCTCGGCCATCGCTTTTGCCTCGCCCATCAACGTTTCGCGCAAATCATCTGGCCCCAACACCTCACAATCTGCCCCCCAGCCGCGAATCCATGGCAGCATTTCGCGCCAATCGGCAATTGGCGCTTCCCACAGACAGCCGCCGCTGTCGGGATCTGGCGTGATAGTTTGTTTAGGATGCCAAACAGATTCTTGGATGCGCTTGGTTGCAATGCCTGCTGTAAAGCGCAAGCGCACAGGCTGTGGCTTGTCATCAGATAGCCAAATTCCCCATGCCTGCTGGAGCAGTGTTTGTTCATCGAAGTCTGGGATGTTGTCAATTTCGGCCGAACTCAAGATCGCCCTCTCGATGCGATCCAACTTGAACGACACGATCGCCCTGTTCAAACTGCTGTAACCGATCAGATAAACGCTGTCACTCCACTGTGACGGCTCAATCAAGAAGGGCTTTACCTTATGGTTTTTCACCTGATGCGCCCCCAGCGCACGATACATAATTGATAAGTTGTGATTTTCAGCCCACGCCTTGGCAACTGTCTCGACGACCTTGATACGCTGTGGATCTAGCTGTGATTGCTCGATACCCGCCGCCGTATTAACCAAACGCTGTGTCATTGGGTTGTGCAGCGCATGCGCTAATTTTTCAAGCCCCCTAACCAAATGCGTTTGCCCGCCTTGCGATTGGCGTGAAAAACGACGTGCCGCTAAATAGAGGGCGAGTGCTTCAAATAAATCAACACGAATTTCAGAAATGTAAGCGGTGCGATTGATGTACCGTCGCCCAGTTGCATCTTTCTCAAACTGAACCTTGCTCTCAAGACGTAAGCGGTCGCGTCGAATCGTCCCGCGATCTACGTCAAAGCGTTTTGCTAACTCAATGTCGCTCCATGCCTGTTGAATATAAAGGCGTTCCATTTCGCGTAACCGTTCTGATTTAACATCACTTTTGCTCATACAATTCAGGATAACAGACCCGTTTCTCGAAAATGGAAACAGATCCGCAAATTGGTTGATTTTCGTTTTGATTGACAGCCCATAACTGTTTATTTACACCGAATGTGTCGTAATCCCTGCTTACGATTGCGCCAAACTGTGATCAACATATCGGCCTGCTGGCTGAGAACAAGTGTGACGCCGATTAAGCGTGTCAGGCGATCGTTGTGGCGTAAGTGGTGGGGAACATCCTTTTCCCGCAGATGGATGTGAATTGCACCAGAACCGTGTGTTATGAAACCCAAGCCAAGTATAAACTGAACATCGCTTATTGACACATTGCGCTGTGCCATTCGCTGATGGGCGTGTGCGCTTAGATTAAGCATGGTCATCCTCCGCATTGTAGTAAAAGATAAATTCATCTTCTTCGTAAAAGAACTCGCCTGTAAGTTTCTCGACAATGCCGAGATCTTGGGCGATGGTTTTGCGCGAGACACCTAAGTCGCGGGCAAGTTGTGCGGGACGTTTGCCGTTGGGTGCGCTGAAGATGAGCGTAGCCAACTCTTTTAGTCGATTAAGTTTGTTTTGTTTATTTCCGAACATGCCCTTATCTTCGGATGGGCGTGTTGCAACTACTGCAACATGTTGAGAATTGCTTAGGACTTACGCAACCCTGTTACGGTCACGACTTGCAACGGCGTCGCTAAAACACTTATAATGGCACATATACTTTTTTGGAGACATAATATGGCACAAGTCACAATTTATTTAGAAGATACGCTGGCGGAAGCGATGCGATCAACCGTCAAAACAA
>JBMZDF010000500.1:0-4704 GCA_049614105.1 Promineifilaceae bacterium (SeqCode) | reverse complement strand
GCGCCCCCGTCCATCATTCAAAAGTTAACTAAGAAATTAGGACTGAATAGAATGCGACAGTTATGCTGTGTTTACATAAGCTAGCTGCCAGATGCTAAATAATCCTCATTCCTAAGCTTCCCCAGCCAATGTGACGCTGATCAGCCACCTCTTATTTTCATGTTGTGATTTTATTATTGTGTTGGCAATGGCTCAAAAGCACGCTGGGGATGAATAAATCCAGATGAAGGCATCCTGATGAACTGTCGGAACACGCCGTTCCGTGGGATGCCCAAGGAGTTTTCCTGTGAATCTAAATGAATACCAGGCGAAGCGGCTGTTTGGTAAGTACGGCGTCCCTGTTCCAGAAGGGGATGTTGCGACGACACCGGCCGAAGCGCGCGCAATTGCAGAACAGATTGGTGGCGTCGTTGTTGTCAAGGCGCAAGTCTTAATTGGCGGGCGTGGTAAAGCGGGCGGTGTCAAGCTTGCAAAGAGTGCAGATGAAGCCGAGATGTATGCCGAACAAATTTTAGGCATGGACATCAAAGGGTTAACCGTCAACAAAGTGTTGATCGACCCCGGTGCAGACATTGCAAAAGAGCTTTACTTGGCTATTTTGGTTGATCGCTCGGCTCGCAAGCCAATGATTATGGCTTCGGCCGAAGGCGGCGTAGACATCGAGCACGTTGCCGAAACGATGCCCGAGAAAATTGTCAAAGTCCACATCGATCCACAAATTGGCATCAAGATGTACCACTCAATTGAAGTGGCATCGCGCATGGGCATCGACCCCGCCAAGTTCAGCGCCTTCCACAAAGTGTTAGCTGGCCTCTACGCTTGTTTCACCGACACAGACGCCGTGCTGACCGAGATCAACCCACTTATCATCACAGGGTCTGGTGACTTTGAGGCGATCGACGGCAAGATGACCCTCGACGGCAACGCGCTTAGCCGCCATCCTGATTTGGCCGCCATGCGTGAAGCGGATGCGCTTACCGAAAACGAGCAGCGAGCCGAAGAAGCACACATCAACTACATCCAGCTCGACGGCAATATCGGCTGTTTGGTCAACGGTGCCGGCTTGGCAATGACCTCAATGGATGTCATCAACTACTTTGGTGGTGAACCTGCCAACTTCCTCGACATTGGCGGTGGGGCAAAGGCTGATGCTGTCACCGCTGCGCTGCGCATCATTTTGGGCGACGCTAGTGTACAGGCCGTTCTGATCAACATCTTTGGCGGCATCACGCGCTGTGACGAAGTTGCACGCGGCATTTTGGAAGCGCTGGACAATATCGATACAGACGTCCCATTTGTTGTGCGCCTAGAAGGCACAAACGCAGAAGAAGGACGCGCAATTTTGGCAGAGGCGAATTTGCCAACAGCGGTTACGCTTGCTGAGGCGGCAGAAAAAGCGGTTGCTGCCGCAAAGGAGTATGCAGGCTAATGAGTATTTTACTTAATAAAGATTCACGAATTGTCGTTCAGGGGATTACAGGGCGCGAAGGCTCTTTCCACACAAACCTGATGATGGAATACGGAACGAACGTCGTTGCGGGCATGGTTCCAAAACGTGGCGGTCAGATGTTTAACGACAGCGTGCCGATTTTCAACAGCGTCGCTGAATCAGTTGCGGCGGTTGAGCCAAACGTGGCGATGGTTATTGTGCCACCACGCTTTGCGGCAGACGCAATTATCGAATCGGCCGAAGCGGGCATTCCCTTCATCGTTTGCCTGACAGAATACATCCCCGTGCGCGACATGATGCGCGTGCGTTCGATCACCGACAGCTTAGGCGTGCGTTTCCTTGGCCCTAACTGCCCAGGACTAATCACCCCAGGCGAGGCCAAAGTCGGCTTCATCTCTGGCGACATCGTTTCTCCGGGGAACGTCGGCGTTGTGAGCAAGAGCGGGACGCTCACCTACGAAGTTGTTTATGCGTTGACCCATGCGGGCATCGGACAATCAACCTGCGTTGGGATTGGCGGCGATCCGATTAACGGAACCGACTTTATCGACGTGCTGAAATTGTTCCAAGCGGATGAGCAAACAGAACGTATCGTCCTAATGGGCGAGATTGGCGGTGCTGCGGAAGAACAAGCGGCGGCTTATATCAAAGAGCACATCACCAAACCTGTGTATGCCTTTATTGCAGGGCGCACAGCGCCTCCGGGACGCACAATGGGTCATGCAGGCGCAATTGTTGAAGGCAACGTCGGCACGGCGGCTGGCAAAATCGCAGCGTTGCGTGATGCAGGCGTTCAAGTGGCCGATCACCCCGATCAATTGGCGCAGATGGTCATCGGCGGCTAGTGGTTGGCAGATTAGGAAGGGCGCTTAAGCGTCCTTCTGTTGGCAGCGACCCCGTTTACGGGGTTGCGCCCCCCCAAGTTTTCACCCCTACTGAAACCCAACAAAATTTGGATTGAGACGCTGCACCTGATCAAGATCGGCTTGTGCGCCAGCGGCATCCCCCAGCGCCTTGCGGGCGAGTCCGCGCCAGTAGAGGCTTTCCTCTAGCATCGGTTCGGACAGCGTGCTGAGCGTGGTGTTTGCCAAGTTGATCACGTCTTGATAACGACCTGTTTCGTAATAGGCAGTGTATGGCTTAAACTGATACCAAAGCATGCGCCAAGGGCGGCTTTCGGTGGGAAGTTGTGCATAGGCGGCAAATGCGCGATCAAATGCAGTGGCCGCTTCTGCGTACTTTTCTTGTGCGGTGAGGGTTGTGCCGAGGTTAAACAGGGCGTAGAAATGGGCGGGGGTTTCGGCCGAAAATAACCCAATCTCCTCCTCCGCAACCGCCTTCGCCTGTGCCAGCGCCCAATCCTCATCAGCCCAATCACCCAACGCTTCCATCAAAATAGCCTGATTGTCCTGATCAACCGCCACAATGAACTGATTATTGAACGCTCGCCAATGTTCATCGACATAGGCATAACTATAGGGTGTGTCGACACCGATGTAGGTATCCTGAGAAATAAACTGCTGTGCGGCGTCATCGTAGCCCGTCAGCAGGAGATAGTGGCCCATCCATGCTTCACCTTCCGGCAGATAGCCTGCCTCGATGATGACGGGGATTTCGGCCGAAATCAGCCGTTTCAACAGCGCAAACGTACCGCCATGCCGCACAATAATCGTTAGCTCGCTATGATTGGCAACAAAATGACCCATCTCCGACGGCGACACATTTTTATCGTCATAGCGTTCAGGCGTACCGCGCATAAACCCGCCTGCTTCTAGCCGATCTGTCTCATCCCCCCAATAGGTCAACAGCATCGCCAAATTAGACGGGCCGCAATAGTTCCACAGCCCGTGCTGATCCTGATATTGCACCCCATCAATGGCGGCGCTGCTGGGCAAGGGGATGGCGGTGGGCGTTGGGATAGTTGTTGGCGCTGCTGTCGCTTCCACAGTTGGCTCGATCAATTGTGTGGCAACCGCGACAGGGGCCAGCGTGTTTGTTGGCAGGGCGGATACCGCCGTTGTTACAGTAGGCGCGGAAGGCACAAAAACAACTTCTTGCGGTGGGTTTTGCTGCTGTTGCACCACCGACCAGAACAGCTTCGCGCCGCGCACAAGGGTTGACTGCACGGGCGGCAGAATCAGCACAAACAGCAGGAGGGCTAAAATAGACAGAACGAGTCGGAGTTGTTTCATAGAAATAGTATAGCGGTTGAATCCACTGTCGCGCCGTGTTGTCCACAGTTGATGGGGCGTTAGCCAGAGGTTCTGCGTAAGTCCTAAGATAAAAGATATTGTAAGCGGTGTAGTTAGCCATAGCCTATATAGTTGGTTGAGATATTTACCGTGTTAGCCTCTCAGCACTGCTTTAATAATGAGGCGGGTCTTTACTTATCTTAAATAGGTACTAAATAGGTCATATGCGTCAACTAATTGTTACAGGTAGCTTGTTAATTTTGTTCGTGCTGTTTAGTTTATCCGCCTCTGCTCAAGAGCCAATTTCGATTGAGGTTGCCAATGAAAGCGGTGTGAGCGGCTATCAAATTTCAGTCTTTGGATCTGGGTTTGGTGAGGCGCAGGGGGAGCTGTTAATTCTTGGCAGTTCGGCCGAAATTAACTATTGGACCCCCACCGCTATTCAAGCGATCGTCCCAACCGTCGCAGACGACATTGGGGAGTTAGTCATCAACACAACAAACGGTCAAACGGTCAGCTCGCCTTTTACCGTTTACAGTATCGACCCCTCTTTTCTGCTTCCCCCAACCCAAACGTATCAAAACGTGCTGGCCGGTCGCCAAGCGATTATTGATGGGTTTGAGTGGAGCTATTGCCAAGCACAGCCCGACAACACCGAAACGAAGCCAGAGCTATTTTTATCTAATTATCGTTGCGGGTACAAAGGGATTGTGCGTTCGGGGCTGGTTGTGCTTGCGGCCGATTCGAGCCGTAACCAAACGGCCGCAATCGCCTATCAATTTAACGAGCCGCTGGCTGGCGACTACGTGTTTCAGTTTATGACGGACAACACGTGGTATGTGCGTTCAGTCGAGTCGTCATATTTGCACAGCGTCCCGCGTGATTATCAGTTGGAAATTTCGGCCGATTCAACCAACGGCAAAAATGGAACTTGGGAATCAGTCGTCACCATCGAAGGCAACAACCGTAGTTCACGACGACACACGTTTTCAATTCCTGGGGGAACCGCCCCGCTGTGGTTTCGGATGTATGTGACAGACGGTTTAACAGACCACACGGAAG
>JBMZDF010000499.1:0-4754 GCA_049614105.1 Promineifilaceae bacterium (SeqCode) | reverse complement strand
AACATGGGTTGCGTTATCAGGATCGGGGATCAAGCAACCCATAGCCAAGATCATGGATCTAGGCGGTCAACCCAAAACACAAATAGCGTTATCAGGATCGGGGATCAAGCAACCCATAACCAGAATTATGGATCTGGGCGATCGGCCCAAAACACAAATAGCATTATCAGGATCTGAGAGCAAGTAACCAATGACCAAAATCATGGGTTTAGGCGATCAGCCCAAAACACAAATAGTGTTATCGGGATCAGGGAGCAAGTGACCTAAACTTCTAGCTGGCGGCAACGCCCATCTTATCACCCTGCACGGCGAAGGCGGCATCGGCAAAACACGCTTAGCAAGGGCGGTTGCGGCAGGCGTAATGCAAACAAATGGACTCAATCAAGCGATTGACGGAGGGCAACCAATTTGGCGATGTAATCAGCATCAAGCTGGTGCTCTTGTGCGCCAGAAATTATCCAATCAATGTATTGCTTGGCGGGTGTGTATGGACCAGTCGGGTTGGCGACGCGGTAGAGATCGCCCTTGTGCCAGTTGCCATCCTCGCCCAATATCAGAAACGTTTCGCGCAGATAGAGTCCTTCGGGCACGTTTTCTAAAATGTCGAGCGTTTCGATTTCGGCCGAATCAATATCGTACAAAACGCCGTGAACCATCTCGCCAGGTGCTTCGATGATACTACTGATGCCGCCTTGCAGGTCGGTCGAGAAACGACGGAACTCTAGCCGATAATTCGGCAAGAAGATACGCATAATAAACGTGGCACTTGGACAATAATCGCGGATGTATGCGGTGGACATGTTGGAGCCATAGGCAATGTAGTTCATAGTGGGATTTTAGCGTGTTTTTCGGCCGAATTAGCCCCCCTTTTTCACAGATGAGTTCCTTAAAAAAATTATACACCTTTGGTATAATACTTTTATTGTATAATATGCGTATGGTATTTCAGTTTATCGGCCGAAATCAAGAGCTATCCACCCTCAACACCCTTTGGCAGCGCGACCGCGCCGAACTCCTTATCGTTTACGGTCGCCGCCGTGTTGGTAAAACGCGACTGCTCACCCACTGGCTCCAAACAATGGGCGTCAACGGACTGTACTGGGTCGCCCAACCATCTTCTACAAGCGAGCAGCTACGTCATTTTTCACAGGCGCTCTATCGCTTCGCCAACCCCGGACACAGCATACCGCAAGCTTTTAGCTATGCGTCATGGGAGCAAGCGTTAGAGCAAGTTGGCATTCTCACCAAGCAGCAGCGGTTTGCCCTCATCATCGATGAATTCACCTATTTGCTAAACAATGCCCCCGAATTAGCGGGGCTGTTTCAAAACCTGTGGGACCATCAGCTCAAACAACATAATTTGCTGCTTGTCTTGTGTGGCTCACATCTCGGCATGATGCAGCGTCACATTTTATCCTACCAAGCACCCCTCTATGGTCGCGCATCGGCTCAACTGCATGTGCGTCCGCTGCCGTTTGGGGCAACGGGCCGCTACTTTGCGGGGTATGATTCGGCCGAACGTGTTGCCCTCTATGCCATGTTTGGAGGCATTCCCGCCTACTGGGAACGCATCGATCAAGCACAGTCAATCTCGCACAATATTCGCCAACAACTTCTCACGCCGAACAATTTGATGCAGGCTGAACCTCGCTTGTTGCTACAAGATTTTGTCCGCCAACCCGACAACTATATTGCGTTGTTCAACGCCATCGCCAATGGATATCGTACTCAAAAGGAGATCAAAACATTTAGCGGGTTGGCGCAAGGGCATGTCGCCAAATATTTGAGCGTACTGGAAGCAGCTGGCTTCATCGAACGCCGCGTGCCAGTCACAGCAGGCATGCGCTCGCGCAAAGGTCGTTATCACATTTGCGATCCCTATCTGCGCTTTTACTATCGCTTTTTAGCGCAACGACAGTCACAACTCGCTTTAGGCATTCAGGAACCTGCGCTGGCCGAAATCCAGCGGCATCTCCTCGACTTTATTGGCACACACACTTGGGAAGAACTGGGGCGCGAGTGGGTCTTACGTGCTGGTGCGGCTGGCATTCTGCCGTATTTGCCCGATCAGGTCGGTAGTTTTTGGAACAAACAGGCGCAAATCGATGTCGTTGGCATCAATCAAATGCAAAAAACGCTTATTCTTGGCGAATGCAAATGGTCACCAAAACAAAGCGGCGTCGATATACTCAGAACATTAGCTGCAAAAACGGATGCGGTTGTGCCAAAGCAAGGACGCTGGCAAGTTTATTATGTGGGTCTAGCACGCGGTGGATGGTCAGAGGCAGCACGAGCATGGTGTCGGGCGGAAGCAGCAACCTTATCTGGCAGCAATTGGCAAGCGACAGGGGGGATGGCTGTTGATTTAGAAACAATTGATTCGCAGTTATCAACTTGGTGACATACTCCCCACCCTATTTGTGGCGCACCTAGACCTAAAAAATCATCGTGACGCTATTCTTATTGTTTGCCGAATATAAAACCCGTTGCGTTTATCAGCCGTCTAAATCGTCCGTAATGATTCCCTGCCCTTGCTGCTCGCCTGTTTGTGCATTCAGCATGGGGGTAAGCGCATTGGCGACCCCCATGATAAGGCTCAGGTTGTACAAAACGATTGCACTATAAATACCCAGCCCAAAGAAGAACGCACCACCGATAATAACCGTGCTCGGAACCGCACTCGCCAAGACGGTACGTTGTGTCGTCTTGTCTAATTTTGCAGCTAAATCAAACAGCGGAACTAGTTGCTTCAAACTCCCGTCCAGTAAAACGACCTGCGCCGTATCGGTTGCTACGTTGGTTGCCCCGCTTAACGAAATGGGTACATTCGCTTTTTTGAGCGCAATCGAATCATTGATCCCATCACCAATAAAACACACCTTTTTACCTTGCGCCTGTAGTTGGGCGATTAAATCCGCTTTGTCTTCGGGCAAGGTTTCGGCAAAATAATGATCAATCCCCAAACGCTCTGCCATACGTCGCGTAGGTTCCTCACGGTCGCCTGAAATGATGTAGGTTGCCAGCCCGCGTTGTCGGAGTCTATCAACCGTTTTGGGAACCTCTTGGCGAATCGTTGGGTGTAATTCGATTGCACCTGCTAGCACACCATCAATTGCCACATAAATTAACGCATAGCCTTCTTGATGACAGCTCCGCTGGGCTTGCTGAATCGTTTGTGGGATTGTCACGTCCGACAATTCCATAAAGCGTTGGCTGCCCACCTGCACCGATTGTTGTTCAACCATAACCGTGAGGCCATAGCCCATTTTGTAGGCGGTCGACTCAACTGAGGGTAGCGTTAAACCCTGTTTTTCAGCTTCCGCTAAAATAGATTTAGCAATTGGGTGCGTTTGTTTTTGCTCGGCAGCAGCAGCCAAGCGCAAGACAGTCGTTTGATCGAACTGCGCAGATAAATGAATCGCACCAACGTTGGGCTGTTCTTCGGTCAACGTTCCCGTTTTATCAAAAACAACTGTGTCAACTTCATTCAGCAACTCTAGGGCGCGTCCATCTTTGATCAAAATGCCTTGAGTGACGCCCTGTTGCAGGTAACCCAAAAGCGCGAGCGGGGAGGCGAGGCGCAATGTATTTACAATCGGAGCCTGAAGAATGGCTAGCGCGGCCGATGTACTAACCATCATGTACCCCAATACACCAGTCATAATCAATGGTAAGGCGACTCGATTACCCAGCACCTCACCTTGTATTTGCACAGAGCTTTTGTAATCGGCCGTTTGTTGCAATACCGTGCCAATTTGCGCCGCAATCGTTTGGTCGCCAGCCGTTTCAACCTGTACATCGATGCTACCCTGCAACACAATGGTTGATGCAAATACATGTTCACCAGCCTGTTTTTCGACTGGTTGCGACTCGCCCGTTAACATGCGTTCATCAATTGTTGCTAGCCCTTGAATAATCACGCCGTCAATCGCGATTGTTTGCCCCGCGTCCACAATGAGAGTATCCCCAACTGCAAGCATCTCGAACGCAATTTCGACCTCCGCACCATTGGCCGTCCTTATCCAAACGGAGCGCGGCTGATCGCCAAGAATGTTGACTAATTGTGTTTTAGAATTATCCTGCGCATTGAGAATTAGTTTTCTTGAAATGTAGTAAAGCGTGTGCGCAAACGAGATGCTGATGACATACCCTGAAAAGATAATCATCGGAATCATGACCGCATCGGCGCACACCATTGTAAATTTGCGCTCTTTGACAAGCGCTTGGTAAGCGGCACGCCAAATATTGGATGAGGTGTATAAGATGCCAGGTACACAGAGATACCCAAGTGGGGGGGCAATCAATGAGCCAACGATCGCTGCTGTGCAGGAAACGCCAGATACGATGAGATGACGATTAATTTCTTGCTCTTCGTCACGCGGCTGATCTTCTACTATTGCAATGGCGAGGCGTTGCGGCAGGGTTTGTCTCTTTCTAGATCGCCAAAACTGCCAAGGTGAGTGACCTACTTGGACGATGCCTAGTGAGGCTATAGTTTGTGAGATGGGCAAAACAGGTGTCAAGGGTTGTTCCTATATTTGATATTCCCTCTGTGCTAAAACAACAGGAATTTTAGAACTGCAACGCTGACAATTTTATGTTGAGGGAGCTAAAGTGTGTCACATTTTTAAAAATGCATCTGAAATGGATTTTAGTGCCGCTATACAAGAAGATGCGTATTTAAACTACGCAAAATTGAGTTATGAAATAGGAAACAGTTACACAAGTGTACCAGAAGTATTAGCAGGGTTTAT
>JBMZDF010000498.1:0-4759 GCA_049614105.1 Promineifilaceae bacterium (SeqCode) | reverse complement strand
TGGTAACGGGACGAGTCAATATCTTTTGCACTGAGCAGTAGCGTTTGGGAGTAAATTGTTGCCATCGCCGTGATGGTATTTTCTAAGCGCAGCCGGGCACGCTCCATTGTATTTTCCAACGATTCGATTATTTCTCGCTGGCGCTTCATGCTGGCGATATTTTTATCAATATCCCCTTTAACTTTCTCATCTTTAATTCGCCAGCGACGTGCTTCAAGCTGATTGATTCGTTTTTCAGCGTCAAAGTAGCTTTTTTGCAGCTTGGTGCGCTCATCTTCGTAATCGTCGACACGCTTTGCTAGGTCATAGATTTCTTCGATCCAATCGTCGAACTGACTGGCCATGCTTTGTAGCTGGACGCCCATCGCCGTGTCGTTACGCTCTTTGATTAGCTCTGTGATGCGGCTGCGGTAGTTTAACGCTTCTTCAATTTTAGACTGGAGGAGGGGGCTTTTGATTTCGGCCGGATCAAAATCATCACGCAGCAGTGCCTCAATGACATCATGCCCTGTTTTCGGGTCTGAATAACTGCTCCACGCAAGCGCCGCGTAGACGCCCATTCCAAGACCAAACCAAGTTGCGTTGGGGAGGCCAGCGATATTGGTATCAAAAATGCTTAGAAGGAATGGTGTCAATACAGCGCCAGAAAGTGCTAACGCACTTTCCCAACGCATCAGAGCATGCTGTATCATCGCACGCTGTGCGCGTTTTTCTAAGGCTTCACGGGCTTCTGACATAGCACCTGCCACTTTCGCCATGACGATGCTGACGAAAGAATTCCGAGGAACAAGTTACGATTTACGGCACGTTTTGTTGCCCGTAAATCGTAACAACTTACATTGACAAAAGGCGTATGTTAGAGGTCAAGGCTGTCGAGTTCAGCCAGCAGTTCTTCGTCTGTAATATCATCGGCCGATTTTTCAGGCGCACCTAAGCCTAGACGACGCTTACGCTCTTCAAGCTGAAGATCGAGCTCGGCCGTGCCAAGCACCTCATCCATTTGGTTGTCGAGACGGCTGGAGTACATTTCAGCCTGTGCGTCCGCTTTGTCGATACGCGCCCGAATCGAGTTGCCAAGGCGTTCAATATCCGCATCGCCAACGCCCAACAGGTCATCAATGCTTCTAATCGTTTTGACCGTCTTTTCTTTCGATTTTGCCAGTTTCAGAAGCGCTTCCAACTCGCGTTGTTCCGCTTTGACATCATCAAGCTTTGCGATCAACTTTAGGCGTGCCGCACGCAACGTTTTATACTCGCGCTCTTGGCTAACCCATTGTGCATGATACTGCTCTTGTAGCTCGCGTGAGCGATTGACTTTCTTCTGTGCGGCGCGTGCCATTTCAGCTTTGCCCTGCATCAGCAGCAGGTCAACGCTGCGGTCATATTTGTCCGCTTCCTTTTTATACTGCTCGTATTTGCGTTTGAGGGTACGTACCTCGCCACCAACTGTTGCGGTTGCATCTTCCAGCTCGCGCAAATTTTTCTGGGCATCGCGAATGTACTGCTTCATTACAGCGGGGGAACTAGACTGTAATGCCCTGTCAACCATTTCATGTAAATTAGCAGAGATGAGCGTTTTCGTTTTTTGGATGATGGAGGCCATTTGTGTTTTCCTGTTGAGTCGGGTTGGAAATTAATACGCTAAAACTAGCTTTGACGCACGTTTATGACGTTCAAGCTACATGAGCAAGTTCGTGTGTTATACGCCAATTGCGACATTTCCCTGAGTCGTTTGTGTTTCAAAATTGATGATGACAATCAAGCACATGTTGTGACATGATACCTAATTTGAATGGGTGTGTTTCATTTGAGTAAAGAGCGGCGGCTGAGCCAGTCGAAGCCTGAGCCAGTCGAAGCCTGAGCGATAGCCGATGTGACTTTGACAAGCTCAGTCTACGTTATCATCACCAACCCATTTGAAATACACCCTTTGATAATAGCAGTGCGAAATTGCATGATTAGATGGATATACATTTCGCAGGCACATTCTCTGTTCACAATATGAGTGGATTATACCAGTATTGTCCAGAGTTCAAGAGGGGAGAGGGAAGTGAGAAATGAAGAAGGACGAATGACGAAACAGCAGGATTAAGCGTGATGTCTCGTCTTTTTTGTTCTTCATTTCTTCTAACGCTCTACGCAAAGGGGTCAAAAGTTGGCATGTCGATCAAGAACTTATGCGTTTCGTTCGCTTCATCAAAGATAAAACGGATAGTTGCTTGATGGATGCTAATGTACTCTTTGGCGATAATGAACGGTATCCAGCTATCGTCAACTTGGGCAGTGGTCAGGTCTGGCAAGCTCAGCAGCGTTTGGAGGCTTTCATTTTCTTCGGCCGAAAAAAGCGATTCACCCACAACAATGCAAACTTGGATCGTCTCTCCGTTTTCTTTGACCGACAGTTTTAGACAGGCATCGCTTGAGTAGAGCAGATTAAACTCAAGCAGATTTGCGAATGCCAGTTCTAGCGTTCGTTTTTCACCGCGAATGGGGGGCATGTGCGGGGTCGGCGACAGCGAGATTTTTGCGGTTTCGGCCGAAAAATGATACTTATCCGACGCCAGCACCGTTTCCGTCGCGCTGTTGACAATGCTGCCCATACTCTCAATCATCTGTGCGCGTTTTTTGAACGATTTTGCCGCAACGCCAGACCGCAAGTCTGTTAGCGCCATAATGCTGTCAATGATTTGAGCAAGCTTGTCAGTGTCCGCTTTCATCTGCGACAGAATGTGACGAATATCAGTCGTGTGCTCCGCGATGTCGGGAACGGTAAGCATTTGGCGAACGCTGTTCGTGTGATTACGAATAGAGATAAGCGACTGCAAAATAGAGCGATTGATTGAACGTAGCACCCGTTCGCGAAGCGCATCAAATTTATGCAGCTCAGCCTGCTTCTTTTGAAAGTGGCGCAACAAACGTGTCTCGACAATATTGAGCAGATAGTCGGCGTTGTACGGCTTCGTGACGTAATCATCAACACCGAGTTTGCGCCCCAATGACTCATCAGTCGCTGCACCTTTCGCGGTTAGGAAAATGACGGGCAGATGCAACCAAGCGGGGTTGGCACGCACGCGCTTCAGAAACCCATACCCATCCAGTTTTGGCATGAGGACGTCAGACAAAATAATATCGGGGACGGTCTTTTGCATGACCGCAAGGGCTTCTTTCCCGTTTGTTGCGGTGATGACGTCATATTCATAAGGGGCGCTGGCGACGGTTAGCAGAATTTCGATATTGGAAAGGACGGCAGGTTCATCCTCAACAACTAAAATGGTGACTTTGCGGTCAATATCGGCCGAAAGTGGCCGCAATGCCGTTGCAGGATCTCCATTATAGATAGGCAGATCAATAATGAAAGACGCGCCTTTGCTAGACTGCGAACGTGCTTCGATATAGCCCCCGTGCGCTTCGACCAGCCCCTTCACAATCGTCAGCCCAACCCCTGGCCCTTGTTGCTCCAGCGATTTACGGTTGTATTGATAGAAAGCCTCGAAAATTGTTTCGCGAAGATGATGCGGGAAGCCGATGCCGTTGTCGCGGACTGTGAAGCGAACTGTTTTGTTGCTTGTTGTTTCGGCCGAAACCCAAACATGACGCGCCCCGACACGCTTATAGGCGAACAGTTTAAGCGCGTTGTCCACCAAACGCTCAAGCATCTCACAAATCGTCTGCTCGACACCATAAACCTGTGGCAAATTGTCTGGCACGCTTAGATGCAGCGTTGCGTTGACCGCCTCCGCCTGCGTTTTGAATTGCTCCCCAAGCTGTTTTAACAGAGGAGACAAATTGTAAATCGGAGCGGCTTCCCGTTCGATTTGTCGCGTAACGACCCCTGCGCGTAGGTCAACGGTGCGGATCAGATTCTCGACCAGCTTTGTTAAGCGCCGATCGCCCGTCATGATGCCGTCGAGATTTTCTGTTACTTCCTCTGGCTCTGGCTCTGGCCCTTCGGATGCACTTGTCAGCAGGAAGTCAAAATAAGCCATGACAAACGTGAGCGGCGTGCGAAATTCATGTTGCAGGATATGTGCAACTTCACGCTGGATCGTTTGGAAGGCTTCTTCGGAGACATCACGTTCAACAAGCGCACGCAAAAGCTGCGTCTCAATCCGTGACACAAAATCTGCTGGGTCAAAAGGTTTCGTGATAAACTGCTCGATCCCCTGCTCACGACCCTGACGAACAGCATCGGGGCTGCCGTGGGCGGTCAAGAAAATGAACGGAATCTGCGCCCACTGCTGCTCTTTGCGTAGCTCGCTGAGAAACGTGAAGCCGTTCATTTTAGGCATCGAGACATCAGAAATAATCAAATCGGGAATAAGTTCGCGCAAGCAGCTTAACCCCTCAACGCCATTGCCGGCGGGAACAACATTGACCTCAAATTGGTCGATGCTCATTTGGAGTAAATCTGTGATCGCTTCCCGAATTGGAAGTTCGTCCTCAACACAGAGGACATTAACGGTTTGGGTTTTGGTTTGAGATGAGTAAGCGTTTAATTTTGGCACACGGATCCTCTACTGCATGTTCCAACTACTACATTGGAGCAGCGTAGCACGGCTTTGGAATAATTATCAATAGTAAATTAGTTGGATTATTTGGGCCTGATTAAGTCAGCTAAATCAAAAGCTGAGGCTCACACCCTTATAAATTGCCCTACATTACAGTATAGCATAGGGGATTTGTGATAGTTGAAAGGGCGATTTTTTTATGGGAAAATTTACGGCTCTTGGGCTTTAGCCCGTGAAAGCCCTGTTCTTTC
>JBMZDF010000497.1:0-4780 GCA_049614105.1 Promineifilaceae bacterium (SeqCode) | reverse complement strand
AATATGGGACAGCCCAAATGGCTGCTAATTGGACCCCTTGGTGGATTGAGGATCCAGCCCATGACCCTATTTGGGCACAGCCAGAGTATAAACCTGCTGAACGTCGACACTTCTCAAACCGAGTTTTTGAAGGGGAGCATGCGCAACAGTGGTTCACATTTTATAAGTCCCACTATGGCGGCATTTACCAACAGGTAACAGGGGTCACACCCGGGCAGCGTTATCGCTTTTCGCTAGTTGCTCAAGTGTGGTCATCCTCACAAGATGATGCGAATACGTCTGTGGATGCTGGCGATCCACGTTTTGAGATCGGGATCGATCCAACTGGCGCAGCACGACCTGGATGGGTGTCTAGTGCGCCATCATCTGTAGAGTGGTCAGGTGTTGCTTCAATGACAAGCATCATTGACAAGTGGGGCGTTGTGACGGTGGAGGCGACAGCACAAAGCAGTACGATTACTGTTTATGTCAAAACAAATCCACAATATGCTGTTAAACATAATGACATTTACATCGATGCGGCTCAACTGGTTGCTGTGGGAGCTGTCCCAACGCCTGAACCTGAGCCAGAACAGATTTCAGAGCCAGCGCCAGCACCCGCAGAGCCAGCACCTGCACCTGCGCCCGCCAATTCAGGGAACGCATCAACAACCCGCTGGACCAATCTCTACGACGCGCCAGCAGGCAATGCCATTGGCGTACTTGCTCCTAACACCTCAATCAATATTGTCAATCGAACAGCGGCTGGCAATTGGGTTCAGGTAACGTCTGCTCAGGGCAACGGTTGGATTCCTGCAACAGCGGCCAGCGGTGGCAACAGCGGCGGCGGTGGCGGTCAGGCTTCGGCACCAACTGGTAGCGGTGATGTCCGCATCACACGCTGGACAAACGTTTATCAATCGCCAAATGGCGCACCATTGCAAGGGGTTGTACGCTTGTCGAGGGCATTAGTTTTGATCCGTCTCGACGTTGGGCACAGATTCGTGGCTCCTTTGGAACGGGTTGGGTGCCAGCAAATGCTGTCGCCAGTACGGGTGGCGATTCAGCCTCCTCAGCGCCCGCTGCACCTGCACCTGCGCCTGCCGAAACACCCGCACCTGCGGCTCCCGCACCTCAACCATCGGCCGATCGTGGCTCCTTCGGGTTGGGTGGTCAAACACACTCGTTTAGCAATCCAGCTTTGATGGACGAAGTTGGCATGACTTGGGTGAAGTTCCAGCACAAATGGAGCGTTGGCAACATCCCTAGCGATGTTCAAGCACGTGTCACGGATGCACACTCTAAAGGCTTCAAGGTTTTGATGAGTATCCCTGGTGGCGACCATTCAAACATTGACTTCAATGCCTATGTCAACTTCCTAAGCGGTGTGTCAAAGTTGAGCGATCCACCAGACGCGATTGAAATCTGGAACGAGATGAACATCGATCGTGAGTGGCCTGCGGGACAGATTAGCGCGACAACCTATGTCAACAGCATGCTCAAACCTGCCTATGCAGCGATTAAAGCTGGTAATCCAAACATTATGGTGATTACCGGTGCGCCTGCGCCAACGGGCTTCTTTGGCGGCTGTAGCGGTGCTGGCTGTGATGACAGCTTCTATATGCAGGAAATGGCGGCGGCTGGTGCGGCTAGCGCGGCCGACTGTATCGGTATCCACTACAACGAGGGGATTATTCCACCATCACAACGCAGTGGCGACCCACGTGGCAACAGTAGTCACTATACCCGCTACTTCTGGGGCATGACTGATACCTATTACAACGCATTTAACGGTGCGCTGCCGCTTTGTTATACAGAGTTAGGGTATCTTTCTGGCGATGGATTTAGCGGCTTGCCATCGGGCTTCTCATGGGCGCGTGATACATCAGTTGATGAACATGCGGCATGGTTAGGCGAGGCAGTTAGCCTGTCTGCGGCTAGTCCGAAAATCAAAATGTTGATTGTTTTCAACGTTGATTTTGATTTCTATGATCCAAATGGAGACCCGCAAGCTGGCTATGCAATGATCCGCCCTGGCGGTGGTTGCCCAGCCTGTGGAACGATTAAGGCCGCGATGGGGCGTTAATCGAATCAGGGCTTAAACTGATTTAGAAAAGGGGTGATTGCTAAATGGCAATCATCCCTTTTTTTGTTGCAATAGACGTGTTGCGCCCAGCGCATAAACGAGAGGAACCAACGACAACCCGCGTGCTAGCATGCCAATTGTGCCTAAAAAGCCAAACGGCACACCGAGGCGTGAGGTGACGACCGCACTACCTGCCCAGTCAGCCAGATATACGACGATGGCAAATAAAGCTAAGGGGAGCGAGCGTTTGCTCATGCCGATCGCGATTGGCATGAGCAATAGACCCGCTACGAAAGAGTATTGACTAAAGCTTAGCACTCTTAAAATATTGAGGTCGGTGAAAAAAATCAGCGCCCCTATGATAATGCACGCGATTCCCCAGAAAAATGCGGTACGGATGCCAGCGGAGAGCTTGACACGCGGGTTGGACGCTGACCCGGGCAAGGGCTGTCCATCATGCAGCACCTCTAGCTCGTCAATTAACATCGATTGATTGAGTTGAATAGTCAACTCGCTTCCATCGGGGAGCGAGAAATTGTGTGGGGTTTTGAGGACACGTTGGCCGCCGTCAATTCGGCCGATTTCCTCACCATCCAAGCGCACAGAAAAATCGCGCATGTAAGATCCCCACTCTAACTCAAGACGGGGATCGCCACCGTGTGTAAAGGCTAACTTCTGTTTAGGCATCTTCTATCTCTTTGATTGCAGCTCTAAAAAGTGCGTTGAGCGTCTCGATAGGCTGTTTTTCGACATCATATTCAAAATTCATTGCGCTAAGCCGCTTAATCTCGACATCAACAAAATCGCTGATAACTGGAATTCTTGGGCCACGTGCTAGCTCTTTCCCACGCTTCTTCTCATCTATCAACTGCATAATGGCTGACTTGAGCGTTGGTTCCTGAACAGTTTGTTCCAAAATATCCTGAAACTTGGTCGGGACAACACCTAAATCTTGTTCAAGCCAGCGAATGGCTAAGATTGGACGCAACACGTAAAAATACTTTTTAACCCAAACTTGCTCACCACGTAAATGGTCACGGAAATTTCCCTGAGCCATATGACGATAGTGATAGCTGCAAGCCCGCCGATTATAGAACGTTCTAGAGAGTTCACGTAGCTGTGTCGCCACATTGCCGACTTCTCGATAGATAATAGGAGAGCCAAGCCACTCTAGTAACGGTGGATTTGACTTGCGGAACAAGCCAAGCGCCTTGCGTAAATCCCAACCGCTGATGTCGAGGTCATCATTAATTGGACGCTCGATCACATCGCGCTTGCGCTCGACATTGATAGATAAATACCAATCGTGTGTGCGAACATAGAAAAAGCGCACATCATAATCAGAATCGGCCGAAGGAAAGCCCCACGCACGACTGCCTGATTCACAAGCGTACAGAATTTTTACTTGCTCTTGCTGTTCAATCTGATCAAGCTCGGCTTGGATAATAGTTTGTATGGCTGGGTCGATAAATTGGTCAATACTCATTGCGGTTTACTGCTCCACGGTTACGTTTAGTTGTGCTACGTTGTTTCTTCTGATCAAGTCGTTTCTGCTTGGCTGCATACGATGGGCGTGTTTTCTTGCGTTTCTTTGGCTTCTTAGCTGCCTCCTGAATGAGCGCAATCAACCGACCCTGGGCCGCCTCACGATTTTGCGTTTGTGAACGTTGCTCTTTGGCAACAATGATTAGGACACCTGAATCAGAAACGCGGTTACCACCAAGCTTGCGTAAACGGGCGCGAACATCCTCTGGTAAGGAAGGCGAGTTCGCAATGTCAAAGCGTAATTGGGCGGCGGTTGAGCTTTTATTGACGTGCTGTCCTCCTGGCCCAGACGAACGTATAAATTCAAACTGTAGCTCATCCTCATGGATGGCAAGTGTGGGGGTAATTTTAATCATAGTAACTGGCTACGAGAATAGTGCGCTCGAAAGAACGGTGGATTGTGACCGTATGCTTCTATCTGTATAGGCGTAAGCCCGTGCTGCTCAAATTGATTTAGCTCCACACGTGAAAGTGCCCACGGTGGTCCCGATGGGGCGATGTCGTGTGAATCGCGGCGGAAACAGATAATCAGAAGATGACCGTGCGGGGCGACGAATTTACTTTCGGCCGAAATTGCCCGATCGCGCAAGCTGAGCGGCAGTGCTTGGACAATGTTAATCTCCAATACAAAATCAAACGCGCCAACCCACTCAGCCAGCGGTGCAAACATATCGGCCGCTTGATATTGAACCGATGATTGTGGGAAACGTTGCTTGGCCCACTGGATTGCTGTCTCCGAAATGTCAAATGCTGTTACGGCGAAGCCATAATCCGCCAGCGCCTCCGCATCATCGCCAAGCCCGCAGCCGATCACCAGCGCCGTTTTGCCTGTTCCATCGATGGCCTCACGTGTTAACCATGTTTGTAGATGTGGATTTGTGGCAGGAGTTGACCATGGCACACGTGCCATGTTGTTGTCTGCATCAAGATATAGTTGTTCAAACCAACTTTGCGCTTCAAAATTGTAAGATGACATGTGGGCATTATAGCAAGATGGCGTTGGGGGAGGGGTTTGATTTCGGCCGAAGTTCCCTAATTAACCGTTCAATCTCGATGCTCATCATGCCCAAACATCAATTTTGTGAAAGAATCGCAAGGGATCGTGAAATTCATCACAAAAAGGTGTTGACAAGGAGAAAGGACAGGATATACTTCGCATCGCTTCAAGGG
>JBMZDF010000496.1:0-4783 GCA_049614105.1 Promineifilaceae bacterium (SeqCode) | reverse complement strand
GCGAAGATCGCTTCACCGACTCAGACGGCTTGGCGGCCGATGCAGACCTGCTCATCGGGTCACAGCCAGGAACGACCAACTACGACCTGTCAGTTGAACTCGTTGGCGAAGATCGCATCGTTGCTTACGACCAATTTGCACTCGCAGTTGCCGCTCTGATTCAGGGTGATGTTGATGCGGTTACCATCGACAACGTGGCTGGTGTCGGCTATGTCGGTCAAAATCCTGACAAAGTGATGATGTTCGACCAACCATTGACCGCAGAAGACCTTGGCTTCATTTTGCCAAAGGGTAGCGAACTGACCGCTAGCGTCACCGCTGTTCTCGACGCAATGGAAGCTGACGGCACGCTTGACGAACTGTTCGGAAAATGGTTTTCAACTGACGAAGAGTAAAAAGATATTGCTAGCCAAACTGGCTTAAGCTGAACACAAGATATCACTGATATTTTGTGTTCAACTTCAACAATGAACGGCGAATAGAAAATGAAAATGAAGCGCAGCTGACCTGTTTTCTTCATTCTTCATTCAATATTCGCCCTTTCCCCCTCTCATGGCATCTCAAGAAGCACCTCAACACTCAGGCGAATCACGTCTAGCTCCAGGATCCGATCGTTTAGCCAATCTCCCTTGGTGGATGATCGCGGCGATTGCGCTCGGTTTGTACGTCGTCTATTTCATCATCTTTAATGAAGATGCCACCAACGCATTTTGGTTTTTGATCGGTACACGCCCGTCTGACATTCAAGAAAGCGGACTCGCAGGTATTGCGTTCAAAGGGATCACGATTACGGTTACGGTTTGTTTCGTTGCGTATATCATGGCCTTTTTCATCGGCATTTTTGTTGGGTTGGGGCGAGTCTCCAAAAACAAAGTTATTTACAATCTCTCGACTTTCTATGTTGAGATTGTGCGTGGTATTCCAATGCTGGTGCTGTTGGCATATATCGCGTTTGCCTTGTTGCCACTGGGTGTGACAGGTGTTAACACGTTGGGCGAGTGGATGGTTAGCACGTTGGGCTTTGGCGTGGCGTTGACTGAGTTTACGACACGTGATGTGCCTGAGGTTTGGCGTGGGATTATCGGGTTGTCGGTTGGGTATGGGGCATTTTCGGCCGAAATTGTCCGCGCAGGCATCGAGTCAGTCGAAACAGGCCAGTGGGAAGCTTCCTTCGCCCTCGGCATGAGTCGCCGCCAGACAATGCGCCATGTTGTGCTGCCCCAAGCGTTGCGCCGCATGTTGCCCGCCTATGGCAATGACTTCGTTGCCATGATCAAGGACTCAGCACTTGTTTCCGTGCTTGGCGTCCGCGAAATGACCCAAGCCGCACGTTTGCATTCAGCAAGCTCCTTCCAATTTTTCCTCACCTACAGTATCCTAACGTTCCTCTATTTGTTGCTTACAATCTCGCTCACCCGTGTTGTTCGTTACATCGAACGCAGCAGCGAAACAGACGACAAGAAGACGCGCCATGTCTAAGCCTGTCAACTAATCATTTAACAAAAAGCCGCTTAAACAGCGGCTTTTTGTTTTCTATCGCTAAATCGTTTTGAAAAGCAGAGCAACCAGTAGAAACACCATCGTGAGGAGGAAGCTGGACTTTAGATCAGTTTGATACGTGAGCAAAGATACAAATGTAGCATTTTGTGCGACAGACAATGTCAGCCAAATGCTGGTACACTTATAATAAGGTTCAAATGAACTCTAATAATTAAAGTAAACGTGGTTTTGAATCACACCATAGGCGATAGGAGAATCATTATGAGTGAAACTAAGCAAATCGGTCCAATCACATTGTCAGCTGGTAAAACGTTACAGGTAATCAATGATGAAGAAGTTGCCATTGATAAGACAGTTGGTGTTGTTCAGATCGAAGGTAGTAATCATAACTATATGGTTTCGATCAACATCAATGGAGAACCTTCAGCCGTCGCTAATGTAGGGGGTTCTGTAGACTTTGGACAGAAGGGCGGTTATATCCTGAATGCAAGTGGGGAAACTGTAACGTTGACCGCTTAAGTTATACACCCCTATCAGATAATTGATGGGGGTGTGCAAAGCTACGCACAAGCGCTTTTTGTGGCGCACTTATGCTCGGTGAAGTGATTTTGACTTTGAATGTAAGCGGGTTGGGTTGGGACGTCGGGTTCCTCTCAATGCCCGCTTTTTTGATCCGATACTTCGTATGGATGATTTGGCGGATGTGAATGGGGCTTGTTTGGAGGTAGAAGTGCGTATTGATTGAGGGAATTTCGGCCGAATAAGTGAACAAATATAATAGGGTTGATACAGGAGGGCTTCGTAAAGACAGGTTGTTTTGCGGGCAACCCATACCCAAAAAATAGGGCTGTGCTATACTCCTAAGTGCATTGTGACAGCAATTTCCAACTGAAAGATACTCAACATCGGCTGCAAAGGGCGCTTTGATTTGCGTGCTTGAGGCTCTGGAACTCACGAGGAAAGTAAAGGAATCGTTATGTTAGCAAACTTGAGAATGACCGTAACCGAAAGCCTTCGGTACAAAGGACGGTCGGGCCATTATTCATGGCTCCTGCACCGTGTCTCTGGATTGGCAATTTTGTTTTTCTTGCTCATCCACACTTGGGACGGCGCAAATTTGTACTACGCTCCCCACCTATGGGCTTGGCTTGTAGACATTTTTAAACACCCCTTCTTTGGCGTTGGCGAAATCGCAATTTTCGCTGCCGTTATCTTCCATGCCTTCAACGGCATCCGCATTACCATCCTCGACTTCAAGCCAGAGTGGTGGCACTATCAAGATTACAGCGCCCGCATCGTGTGGGGCATCGCTTTGGTCATCATCATCCCTGCGTCAATTTATCTATTCTCGGGCATTATCGCATCCTGCGGACATGCACCTGAATGGACATGGTTGGGCAATACGATGACGGGCAATAGCTGCTGGTCATTCCCGCCGCTGAGCCACTACACCCCAATCCCATAAGGAAGGCGATCCATGGCTACAACAATCAATAATAACCGCGTCACTTCCCGTGCTGTACGGGTTAAGGCGAATTTTGAACGCACAGCGTATCTGTTCATGCGCTTGTCTGGTATCGGCCTTATTTTCTTGGCCGTCGGTCATGTCACCATTCAACTGCTGCTCAACGATGTTCATAGCTTGAACCTCCAATTTGTAGCGGACCAGTGGGATGATTGGGGTTGGAAGGCTTACGACATGTTGCTGCTGTTTTTTGCACTGGCACACGGTCTCAACGGTCTCCGCAACATTCTCGAAGATTATATTCACAGTAAAGCAACGGTCCGCGTAATCAACATGGCGCTGGCTGTCTTCCTCGTCGCTACGGTTTTGTGGGCGGGTTACGCCATCTTTGCATTCGATGCCGAGGCAATCAAGGCGCTGAGAGGTTAACAGATGGCAAAAGTACATACACATCAATTTGATGCAATCATTGTTGGCGCAGGTGGATCTGGTCTCATGGCCGCACTCTATGCCAGCAAAGGCGCAAACGTCGCCGTTATTTCAAAACTGTACCCAACTCGCTCGCACACAGGTGCGGCGCAGGGTGGGATCGGTGCTTCGCTTGGTAACATCAACGAAGACCACTGGGAATGGCACGCCTATGACACTGTAAAAGGATCGGACTATTTGGCCGACCAGGATGCAGTTGACGTGCTTTGTAAAGACGCGGTTGAGGTTGTGGTAGAGCTTGAACACATGGGCTTGCCTTTTGATCGGCTTGAAAACGGGCGCATTTCGCAGCGTCGTTTTGGCGGTCACACCGACAACAACACAAACAAACCTGTTGAACGTGCTTGCCATGCGGCCGATCGTACAGGCCACATGATTTTGCAGACACTTTATCAACAGTGTCTCAAGAACAACGTCAACTTCTTTGACGAGTATCAGGTTGTTGACATCATCCGCGTGGGTGACACGGTGCGCGGCATTGTGGCTGTCAACATGCAGGACAGCGAATTCCACATTTTCCACACCAAAGCGACGTTGTTCGCGACGGGTGGCTGGGGTCGCTGCTGGGCTGTTACATCAAATGCCCATTCACTAACGGGCGACGGCGCAGCGATTTGCTTGCGTAACGGCATTCCGTTACAGGACATGGAGTTCTTCCAATTCCATCCGACGGGCATCTACAAGCTGGGTGTTCTGATTACGGAAGGGGTACGTGGCGAAGGTGGTGTCTTGATCAACAGTGAAGGCGAACGCTTTATGAAGCGTTACGCACCTACGATTAAGGATCTTGCCAGCCGCGATGTAGTTAGTCGTGCGATGTTCCTTGAAATGAAAGCAGGGCGCGGGATCAACGGGCAAAATTATGTCCATTTGGACGTGACGCCTGAAACGGTCAACAAATATTATGCAGAAGATGGCGAATCGCGACGCATTGACCGCGCTTACGTCGAAAAGAAACTGCCCGATATTGCTGACTTTACACGTACTTATCTAGGGGTTGACCCAATCATCGAGCCAATGCCTGTGCAGCCAACCGCGCACTACGGCATGGGCGGCATTCCAACCGATATTGACGGGCGTGTGTTGTTAGACGAACACAAGACAGTGTTGCCGGGGCTGTATGCAGCGGGTGAATGTGCTTGCGTTTCTGTGCATGGTGCAAATAGGCTGGGGTCTAATTCTTTGCTTGATTTAATAGTGTTTGGCAGAGCTGCCGCTATTACAGTGGCGGAAAATGTTCAAGCCGGTATTCCTAGTAAGGTTGAGTCTCTAAAAAGTGTTGTAGACGCAATTATAGACCGTTTTGACAAGGTTCGCTTTGCAGACGGC
>JBMZDF010000495.1:0-4808 GCA_049614105.1 Promineifilaceae bacterium (SeqCode) | reverse complement strand
TTCAGGGCTTTCCGAAAAAGCTGGGCGAAATTCACATGACGCGCAGTTTTGCGGTGGGCAAGTGTGCCGTGCCAATGCAGGCAGGCTCCAAATTTGGCGCGACGTGTTCGGCCAACGGACGAGCGATTGCACGCGCCGTTGTGACGCTCAAACAGCCGTCACCTACTGGCCCCACCGTCAACGACCCGCCGATGTACAACAGTCGCCACTTCCCTGCCTACGATGGCATCATTCCAGATGTCTACGAATTAGTCAAAGCGCAAAGCTATGACCGTTCCGCAACTGAAATTTGGGAAGGGGACGCTGAACTCAAATACTATCCCGACACGCTCGAAGATTTACAGGCGATTGCGCCAATTGAAATGATCAAAGGATACCGCTTCTCGTTTGCTTACTCAGTCAACGGTGGCCCCGTGATTGCGCAACATAAGAAATAATTGACTCCTTGAGATCTCAAAGAGCCAAATAAGCCGAAAGTCGCCATACTCTGATATGGGAACAGAAATTTAAACTATGAAACACGCACACATTTTGCATAATGGAACGCCGACTTGGGGCGTTGTTGAAGGGGATGAAATTCGTTTTGAAGACGGATCGTCCGTTAGCGTTGATGACGCGAGCTATTTGCCTGTCACCAACCCAAGTAAAATTCTCGCACCGCATTTGTCATACATGAGCCGCTGCGTTGAGTACAAGATGACGAATATTCCGACGGAGCCGCACTTTTTCATGATGCCATCGACGGCGATTTCGCATCATGGTGCGAACGTTGAGCGGCCGAAAGGCACGCATTTTCTCAACTACGAGGGCGAAATTGCAGTTGTGATCGGCAAAAAGTGTAAGCACGTCACGGTTGATGAGGCACTTGACTACGTGTGCGGCTTTACGATTGCCAATGACTTTGGGCTGCACGACTTACGCCACCTTGATCGTGGCGCGATGACGCGAGTCAAGGGAATTGATGGATATTGTCCAATTGGGCCGTTTTTAGTCGATACGGCGGACATCGATCAAAACAATTTGACGCTGCGAACGTATGTCAACGGCGAGATGGTGCAGGAGGCGCTGACGGGTGAAGATTTAATTTACTCGATTGCGTATCAGGTGGCCGACTTGGCGCGGCACATTACGCTGCTGCCCGGTGATTTGGTGTTGACCGGCACACCTGCCAACTCGCGCCCCGTGCAGCCTGGGGATGTGGTCGAGGTTGAGGTGTCGGGCATCGGCCGATTACGCAACCATATTGTCGAAATGGAAGTTGAACCATTCAACATTGGCTACCAGCCGCAAGTGTCGGCCTCCACGCTGCATGTTGCGCTGACGATGCCTGAAGATGAGGCGGCCGAACGATATAAAGATTATCAATAAGGATGAAGGTGGAAGGATAAAGTAGATAGTTAATTCTTTTCATTCTTTATCCTTCCGTCGACCTTGGGTCGACCTTCACTCTTTCAAACTATGATTTTAGACGAAAACCAATTGGTCATAGACTTACATCATGTTGCTGTTTGGGTCGCAGACGTGCGTGAAGCGGCTCATCGTTATGAGATGCTTTTGGGGATGCACGGCGAGCAACAGGACGACGGGACAGCTTTGTTGCGTTGTATGCACGAAGATTATTGTCTGTGGTTGCAACCTGTTCCTGATGGTAAAGAAGCTGGGCTGAATTATGTGGCGTACGAACTGCGCCCGGGCTTGTCGCTTGATGCGGCGCAGGCGTTGATTGAGGAGCGGGGGGAATCGGCCGAACGAATTGCCGTTCCCGTGCGCGGTCAAGGGTTGCTGTTGCGCGACCCAGATGACAACGGGGTTGTCGTGTTGGAGCGGGTTCCACCTGCTGATCCGCGTTCCCCCATGATGATCGAGACGACAACCCTGCGCGGCTATCATCCTCGCAGATTGGGACATGTCAATTACCTGACAAGCGATGTGCCACGTGCTGGCAAATGGTATGCGGACGTGCTGGGTTTCCGATTTACCGATTGGATCGAAGATGATGCCGCTGTATGGATGCATATTGATGCGCGTCATCACGTGATCGCTTTCCTCAACAAAGAGCCTGCTTGCATCCATCACATCGCGTTTGAGTTGCCCGATTGGGGTGATATGCGCGTGATGCTTGATAATATTGCGAAGCACGGCCGATTTTCAACGTGGGGGCCAATTCGTCACGGCATGGCGCAGAACATTGCAACCTATTGGCGCATGTGGGAAGAAAAGTATTTCATCGAAATTTATTGCGACATGCAGGTGTTAGCGGTTGACCATCAACCTGTTGTACACCCTGATAATGCGTATTCATCCAGCACTTGGGGCATTTTGCCGCCGCGCACCTATTTCCGTTTTGATGATGAGGCGGTTGAGATTGAACGCACGTCAGCGTACTCGAAATATACAAAATAATTTGTAAGGTCAATTTAAATAAATGATAACCCAATCGGAGACGCCCCAGCGGGGCGTCTCTACAGATGATTGTTCCCATTAGAGAGGACGTGCAAAAATACACGGATCTTGCCCTTTTGTCGCTAATGAAGCGCCCCGTTTGTTGGTAAACTTTGTGTTAGATCGGTTAGAATAGATTGAATCTTGGTAATCTTGAGCCGATCAGCTTACCTGATAGAAGAAGGAGCGGGAGAAATCCCCATCAGCAAAAGCTATTTCGTCATATAAAAAGTCGAAAAACTGCTTCTACTAATTTTTAGCTATCATCATTGCATGATGTGATTTTGCTAAAGTAGTTAGAAAGCTAAGTTGTTTAACTGATTCTCTCTGAATCAGAAAACGCACCTCCCAGTTAATCGCATCCGCTGGAGAGGCAAATTCAATAGGATGTGGAGAAGAAGTTTCAAATACAGAGGCGCAAGGCTAAACAGAATGTATTTGTGATTGACGCTTCTGTGTACTAGTTAGGAGAACGGAAATGAGTAAAAGAACGTTATTAATGGTGGTGTCCGCACTACTCATGATGTTTGTTATCGCAGCTTGCGGTGAAGAGGAGGTGTCTTATCCAGAGCGCCCCGTTGAATTTGTTGTACCATGGCCTCCTGGAGATCTTGAAGATGTGCTGACGCGCATGATTGCAGAAGAAATGCAGGAAAAGACGGGCGTTCCAGCGGGCGTTGTTAACAAGCCTGGCGGCGGTGGTGTTGTGGGTGCAACCGAGGTTTTCCAAGCGGACGCAGATGGTCACACCATCGGCTCATTCGTCATTGGTATCCCTACCGTTCACGTCATGAACGGCAATGCGCCATACGAACGTGACGATTTTGAGCCAATTGGCATTTTCGTCACCTATCCATTCGTGATTGCTGCGGCTGGCGACGCCCCTTACTCGACAATGCAAGAGCTGGCTGAATACTCGCAAGGTAACGATGTGTCATTGGGTCACTTTGGTTTTGGCCTCGTTCCAACTCGCGCCACGCTTCTCAGTATGGAAGACCTTGGCGGTAAGTTTGCATCAGAAACAGCCTTTGACAATCTTGACTGTACAACGCTGTCATCAGGTGATGTTGACGTGATCAACACATCGGTGCAATTGTTGTTGCCCTGTCTTGATGATGTCAAGCTGATTGCCAGCATTGGAACTGATCGCATGTCGGTTAGCCCTGATACGGAAACGTTGGCTGAGCAGGGTGGTCTTGACATTGCGCTGTGGAATGGCCTGTTCGTGAAGAAAGGCACACCACAGGCAATCAAAGATCAGATTGCTGAGTATGCCGAAGCGGCCGTTATGAGTGACGCTGCACAAGATGTTGCTAAAACGACAGGCGGCTTAGTTTACTGGATGAACGCCGAAGATTCAGAAAAGCTGATCAACGAACATTGGGACATTATTGCCGACATGCTTGAGCGCATGGGTGGCTAAGAACAATGAGTAGAAAGTGGAAAGTGGTGAGCGGAAAGCGACGAGCTTTTTGCCTAGTACTTTTCACTTTGACTTCTTTTTATGGATACCACACCCGAAAAAGTACTCCCTGGCATGGGCATATTTCTTGGTTTTATCACGTTTGTTAGCGTTGGGCTTTTGCTGCTAGTGCCTGTTCAGACATCAGCATCGCCGCCTAATCAGGGATGGTGGACGCATCCAGCGTTAATGCCGACGTTTAGCCTTGTCTTTTTTGCCGCGACATCAGTTTGGTTGTTTGTACAACACAATCGAACTGCGCAAAAGCATGGTGTGCAAAATGATCGAGCGACCGTTTCGGCCGAATTGATCGAATGGGCGAAACCGCTCGAATTCTTCATCTACTATTTTCTCTATATCTGGCTGCTCGGCATGATCGGCTATTTCCTATCCAGCGCTATCTTTGCCGTTGGCGTTGGGATGCGCGTTGGTTTACGCAGCCGACGCTGGATCTATACTGGCATCTTCTTTGCGCTTGCGCTGACCGCAATGTTCCGTTGGGGTTTGAGCATCTGGTTTCCAGCCCCGTGGCTATTTGAACAGCTCCCAAGCGGGCTTCGCATCTTCTTCATTCGTAACTTTTAGCAGTAAGGGGTAAGGCGCAAGAAGTAAGGAAACGCATTTCCTCCATCCTTCATCCTTTCATCCTTTATCCTTCACCATGGAAAATCTCCTACTGGGTTTAGCACAACTTATGCAAGTGCCGGTTCTCACGGCACTTATCATTGGATCGATTGGCGGCATCCTGCTGGGCGCAATCCCGGGGGTCGGCCCCGCCGTGGGCATCGCCATTTTGCTACCGATCACCTTTTCGATGGAGCCACTTGTTGGCTTGACGCTGCTGTTGGGCATTTATGCCGCTTCGATGTACAGCGGCGCAATCCCGTCTGTTTTGATCAACACG
>JBMZDF010000494.1:0-4813 GCA_049614105.1 Promineifilaceae bacterium (SeqCode) | reverse complement strand
GAAGAGGCCGCGGAGCGGCAAGAGGGGCGTTCCACCGCGGAGCAGTGGAACGAGAACGAGTTATCCCGCAGGTTTAAAGAGCGGTGGCTGAGCGTGTCGAAGCCAGAGCGACACACCGTTACGACTTCGACAAGCTCAGTCTACGTTATCGTCACCAACTCATTTGAAACACGCCCTTTGTTTATGCGCGTTTGAGGGCAATGCGGAATGTTGCGCCTTGTGCTGGATCTGCTTCGGCCGAAATTTCACCCCCCATCGCCTCAACCAATGCCTTTGAAATGGCAAGACCCAATCCCATCTTGCCGCTATCCGTCCGCGATGCGTCTGCCTGATAAAAACGCTTGAAAATATGCGGCAGATCGGCCGCGCTGATACCGCTGCCCGTATCCTGCACCTGAACAAACACTTGCGTCTGCTCAACACGCGCCGCAATCGTAATGTTGCCGCCTGCCGACGTATAACGCAGCGCATTGCTCAGCAAATTGCCCATCACCTGCAACAAACGCCGTCTATCTGCATAAATCGGAGGCAATGTTGTGGGAAACACTGCCTCTAACTGAATCGATTCGGCACTGACCAACGGCGCAAACGATTGTTCGACATGTTGCAAAAAGTCAACCGTATCAATTTTCTCCATGTCTAGACGGATGTTGCGATTGTCAGCCTGTGACAACGTATCAAGATCGTGGACGAGGCGGCGCAGGTGGTCAATCTCGGTATTAATTATGTCGAGCCGCGACGGTGTTAGGGAGAGCGATCCATCCTGCATCGCTTCAATGTACCCTGAGATAACCTGTATCGGCGTGCCGAGATCGTGTGCAATATCGGCCGTCATTTGACGACGCTGGCGTCTTGCCTCCGCCAAATCGGCGCTCATCTGGTTAAATGTTGTCGTTAATTCGCCCAGTTCGTCTTGCGAACGGATTGGCACCAACGGCGCGGGATCGCCTTTTGCCAAGGCACGTGATGCATCGGTGAGATCTTGAATCGGCCGAATTAATACCCCAGCCAACCCCCAGCCCATCAACAAAGACACTACAACTGCCCCAGCACTGGCCAAGAGCACCACTTCATTGGTCCGCCGCAAATAAACCTGCTCGGACAACGACAAATCGACTAAACGTGGATCGTCTGGAACCATCATATAGCCCACGACCTGCTGATCGATTTCAAGCGGTATTAAGGTTTCGCGCACTTCAACAGGGACAACAGCACCAACTGGACTGTCCATCATAGGCAAAACGGCACGGTACTCTGCATCAAGAAGCGCAATTGGGTGTGTTTGGGGATCGTTTGCCGATCGCCCGTTGGGCGGCGGGCGTCTAACATTGTCTAATTTTGGCGGTGGCCAGCTTGAACCGCTCCGAGCAGGCAACGGCGGTGGCAGTGGCGGGGGTGGTTGGTTCCTACCCATTGCGCGATCAAAACCAGCCCAGTTCCCCCTGGCAACATACCAAATGGTGGCATCTGCACGCAGCGATTCAACCGTTTGCTCTAGCACCAGCGTTCGCAATCGACGTGAAGACGTTGTGCGGATCAGCGCAAAAATAAGCAAAGCGGTCAACAGCGCAATGCCCAAGTAGGTCAGAATCAGTTTGTTGCGAATGGAGCGGTTCATGTTTGGACTTCACGCAGACGATAGCCAACGCCAAACGCCGTTTCGATGTAGCGTGGATTGGCACGATCCCGTTCGATTTTTTGGCGTAGGTTGCGCACATGTATTTTTAGCGTGTTTTCTGAGCCGGTATAGCCATGTTCGATCAGGTGAGTGCAAATTTCTGCGCGTGTGAGGGTGTGTTCGGCCGAAACCATCAAACATTCAAACAAACACAGCTCAATTGGCGTTAATTCAACTGGCTGCCCTGCAACGGCGGCCTGTCGTTTTTGCTTATCAAGGGTCAGATCGCCAACGGTGATGACCGATTCGGCCGATTCCCCAGACCCCGAACGCCGCAGCACCGCCCGCATCCGCATCAACAGTTCGCGCAGACGGAACGGCTTGATAATATAATCATCCGCCCCCAGTTCAAACCCCCGCACCACATCCGCCTCTTTCTGCTTCGCTGTCACTATCAAAATAGGCACGCTGCTCTGCCGCCGAAAACGGCTGATAAACTGAAAGCCATCCATTTGAGGCATCATCACGTCGAGCAGAATCAGATCGGGCAACGATTCCGCAACGCGAGCAAGTGCGGTGCGACCATTGTCTGCCTCCACAACACGATACCCCTGTTCCGTCAAATAATCGTGCAATAGCTGGCGCACTGATTGTTTATCATCGACAACCAAAATCGTTTTCATAGGTGAATCCTATTTCATAATCCGACCGCAAAGCGCGTGACGAATAAGCCCATAGAAGTCTACCCTGAAAACGGATCAACTCGTTTAGATTTAGTATAGACAGGGGAATCAGCAATCAATCGCTTCAACCAGAAATTTGCTCGCTAACGGTGCGCCACTTTTGTAAACCAACCCATCAGCCATTTAAGCACAACCAGTTGATAAATGATTCCGACGAGAAGGGCAACCCACCAGAAAGTCGCGCCATCATACGCCATCCAGTACGCTTTGCTGATCCAGAACGGTGGGAACAGGCCAAACAACCATTGCATCGGTTCAGGCACAAACCAGCCGCCCAGGATAATCCAGCCTGCGATGCTGACAAATTTAGCATAGGCGAACCCTTGGACTTTATTTTCGGCCGAAATGCCATAAAACAACACCGCAATCGGTGACGCCAGCGCCGCGCCGGCCGAAATCAAAATCAACTGCCACAACGGAATCAACGCCTGATTCACGAAAAGCACCTCTAGCACCACGATAAAACCCGCCAAAATCGTTGGAACCGCCACCCGATACATCAAATAGTGACTCATCGGCACAGGCGTAACCAGCATCGCCTTGATCGTGTTGTCGTCCTTTTCATCCAGCAGCGAAAAGCCAAAGATTGCGCCCGTGATGGTCGCGCCATTAAAAATGACCATAAAGGCAATAATCAGCGGGTAAAAGTCAGCCAAGCTCTGGTTGACGGCCGCGTTGGGCAAAATTTCGTTGGCGATAAAGTAGTCGTTCAGCGCAGGCAGCGCAAAACGGCAGGCGATTGCGATGATGATGACAAAGATAAACATCATCATGAGGAAGCTATCTCGGCCGATTAACTTCAAATCATTGCGTCCCAGTTTGCGAACTAATTGCGTCATTTCCATCACTTACCCTACCTTGGCAACCACATGCTTCTCGAAAGCGTGCAGCGCCCAATAAGTCAGCCCAACAATTATCAGTGCGGTGTAAACGGTCGCGTACACCCATTCGCCCGTCGAAAGCGACACGTAAGCGCCGCGCATGAGCATCGCAGACGGGCTGGTTGGAACCGCGAGAAAAGCGCTGTGCTCATAAACGCCCAAAAAGTGCAGAAACGGCAGTTGCAAAACGGCAGCACAGCCACCCATCGGGATCAAGAAGTCGGTGATTTTGTCATAACGGACAATCAAAATAATGCCGATGAGCGTGTAAATGATGCCGATGCTAAAGATACCTAGCAGCAAAATTGGCACGTTTGGCATGGGCACCCGTTCGCGGAAGCTCATTATCAAAAATGCGCCGCCAATCACAATTGTGGCCTCCAGCGTTGCCAGCAAGGTCAATGACAAGATTTTTGACCACAGATATTCTGAAACAGTCAATGGTGAGACAATCACGGCGTTGATTGTCCCTTCGTCTCGTTCAAAAATAATCATGCCTGAGACATACATCAGCGTCGTGCCGCCAATCGCCAAAATCATGAGCGTTGGCACGGCAAATTCAAGCTGATTCGGCTTAGCAAGCTGTGACAGCGCAATCGCGATGATGACCGACAGGCCAATGCCGATTGCGTACAGGTTGTTGCGAAACTGCACAATGATGTCGTTGCGCATCGTTGAAATCAAGCGGTTCATGTGCTTAGCTCCTGTCCTGTGACCTCAATAAAGATGTTTTCGAGGGTGCTTTCTTGGCTGTGGATCGTTTCGATATGTTTGCCTGAGTTAAGCAGGTTGAGAAAGTCAGCGTTTCGGCCGAGGTTGTCAAGCGGGAACGCTTGGGAATGAATTTCGGCCGAATCACCCACCGCATAACGCACCTGCACACCCCGCTTCCCATACCGCTTTTTCAACACGGACGGCGCATCAATCTCATTAATCTCACCGTTTGTCACAAAGGCCACCCGATCACAAAGTTCATCCGCCACCATCATGTCATGCGTCGTCACAAACACGGTTGTCCCGCTGTCACGCAGCGATAAAACTAGCTCTTTCACCTTGCGTGCGTTGACAGGATCTAACCCACTGGTCGGCTCGTCTAAAAACAACAGTTTCGGCTTGTGCAGCAAACTACGCGCCACGTTGAGACGAATCTTCATGCCTTTACTGTAGTCTGACACCGATTTATCTGCGTCGTCAGCCAGCCCCACCCACTGCAAGACCGTCATTGGGTCATGCGTTTCACCGTTGTACAGCGATTGAAAGTAGGATAGATTTTCGCGCCCCGTTAGCTTGAGATAATGGTTGGGCAGTTCAAACGAAACGCCGACCTGTTCGTACAGCGATTGGCCCCACTCGCTGACCTCACGCCCCATAATCTGAATGGAGCCGCCATAATTTTTGAGCAGGCCAATCAAGATTTTTTGGGTGGTTGATTTTCCTGCACCAGAGGGGCCAAGGAACCCAAAGATTTCTTTTTCAGCCACTTCAAACTCAAGACCGTGCAGCGTTTCGGCCGAAGCGCCAGCATATGTATACGTTAAATTTTTGACCTTTATCATCTAAACCACCCCGGC
>JBMZDF010000493.1:0-4822 GCA_049614105.1 Promineifilaceae bacterium (SeqCode) | reverse complement strand
CATCTCCCTGAATCATCGCCATCAACCGCTGTTCGTTGCTGTCTAAGGAATTAAAATAACGATAGTGTGGGAGCCAACGGTATTTCATTTCAAATGAATAGTAAGATGTTGCCACATCACGTGGATCGCGCAAAATCATAACGGAACGCAATCCTAGCTCGCGCAGGACGGTCACCTGCTCTGGTAAATAGGCCAAATGCCCCGACACATAGCTGCCCAAGGGCAATTGTTGTAGCTGCGCACGCCGCGCAGAGGGACGCATTTTTCCCGCATGTGCGAGCCAAACACCGCGATGATAGGCAACAATACTGGGCATTAATTCCAAACAGCGGGACAGCATGTACGTGCCAGATTTGGGGAAGCTGTTGGCAAAAATGGGAGGCGTTGTCCCGTCACGATGGCGCAAACGCACCCACTGATGGCGGATCAAATTGCTGCTGACTCGTCTGATCCGTTGCCACTCTCGTTGCCAATAAATTTGCATCAGATTGCTACAGCAGGGCTAAAAGGCGTGAGACAACCATGTCGATCGCCACTTTATTTAGTCCGCCTTCGGGAACAATGACGTCTGCATAGCGTTTGCTTGGCTCTACAAATTCGAGATGCATCGGCCGAACCGTTGTCAAATATTGGTCGATTACCGAGTCGAGCGAACGCCCGCGCTCGTTCACATCACGCGACATGCGGCGGATAAAACGCACGTCTGCATCGGTGTCAACAAACAGTTTGATGTTCATGAGGGCACGCAGCGCGGGTTCGGCAAAAATGAGGATGCCTTCAACGAGGATGATCGACTGCGGTTGCACGGTGACCGTTTCGGCCGAACGCAGATGATTCACAAAATCATAAACAGGCCGTTCAATCACCTCACCGTTTAGAAGCTGCACGACATGTTGAACCAATAACTCTGTTTCTAGCGAGTCAGGGTGATCGTAATTTACCTGTGTGCGCTGCTCTAAATTGAGGTGGATATTGTGGCGATAGTAGGCATCATGCGGCAAAAACGAAATATGTTCTGCGCCGATTACGCGCAGAATTTCGTCGGCTGCGGTCGTCTTCCCAGAAGCAGTGCCGCCAGCGACACCAAATACAATTGGTTTATTCATTGGTTTAGCCGATCCTCACAAAAAAGAAATGCCAAGTCATATAGACTTGGCATTCCTAGCTTAGAGCCACCAATGGGACTCGAACCCATGACCTGTGCTTTACGAAAGCACCGCTCTACCATCTGAGCTATAGTGGCGAGTAAGCGACCGAAATTATAACAACCTGTAATTTGAAAAACAATAGACGATTCGTGCCAATTGACCCAAAATCAACAATTGCTGCCACGTTTAATCAAATATTTAGGCGATCGATAGGTTTCGCCATCTGCATCGGTGACCTCAACGTGGTCGTAAAAGTCTCTGGTGCAAGTATGTTGAACCGTGACCACACGGCTGGGCAACGCGACAAAGCCGCCAATGCGAATCTGCTGCGCTCTGACCCAATTATGCAGATCGATACGCAACGTAATCTCGTAGAAACCTTCTGTTTCCGACGGGCTTACCCTTAACGTTTGGGCCGATATAGGGCTGAGCGTCGCCGCAGGCGTCGGCACAGGCAGCAATCGAATCGACTCGTCGATCAAAAAGCTTGAAACGATTTGACCATTTTTTGCTTCGATAAGCGCTTCGGCCGAAATCGGCATTTGTCCGCCCGATCCAGAGGAAACAAAAGGACGGCATTGCTCATTCAAGATAGAGCTAGTCTCAAGGATCGAATCGACCGCACCAACATAAAGCTGATAAGGCCGTCTGTACTCAACGGGTGGGAGCAAGCGCTGTGCGCTGGAAAATGATTCGTACAGCTTGCTCAATTCGGCACAATCGGTAATGAGTTCACCTTGCAACAGCACCCCATACTGGCGTATTTGGCTGCGCACACCCTGATAGAGATCACGGGTACGCCCCACATCCCCAACAAGCCACGCTATCGATTCGTTCATCATTTCCATTACCGCATTGGCGTCTGTGAATAGCTGTTGATACACAATTGGATCAAACTCTTCGGTTGGAATTCGGCCGAATTTCCAGCGTTCATCCGCTTGGCAACTCGCCTCGATCACATTCAACTCGATAATCCCCCGCTCAACAGCACGATTGTAGTAAAAGTTTGGCAGTTGGAGTTCCGGCCGAACGTCAAAATGGATGCCCGTGTTTAGCAATTTTTGATACGTTTTATGGAAAATTTTGCAGTCAATTGACCCTGACGTTCCAGATGAATTTACCTGAAATACCATCGATCGTATCTCTGGCTGCACTATCCGCACCTGCGCTAGCATCTGCTGATGATTGACCCGCCTGACCTCTGTATTGCGTCCGGCTAAAAGCCGCAGCGCAACTTCATCGGCCGGCACAACCGTTGGAAGCGGCACGGGTGTCAAACTCGGCGTCAATGTCGGCGGAACCAACGTTGGCACAGCGGTTGCAGTTTCTGTGGCGGTAGCGGTTAAGGTCGGCGGTGCCTGCGTTGCAGGCGGCAACGTCTCAGGTGGCGCAATTGTGGCAACCTCTGGCGTATTTGTTTGTAAGCGCAGAATGGTTGGCGTGAATGTCGGGACAGGTTTTGGCGTTGCGGTCTGTGTCAGCAACAAAATCAGAGAAGATACTTTTGTAGCTTCCTCCTCTTGCGACTCACTACGGCACGATACGCTAAAGAATAGTAACAGGATAATGCAACAGGTTCGGCCGAAACGACCATTTAAGGCAAATGTAAGCATGTTGTCAGGCTAGACATCTTGCGCACTACGATGTGATTATAGGATTAAATTTATTAGTATTGTGCCGTGGGTAAAGCGACTGTACACAATCTGGCGAACGTAACACAACTTCAAGTGTGCCGCTGAAAACAGCATTTTGTCAAGTTTATATGACGGCATACGAGGAGATGATTTCCATTTCTCAGAAACACAATAGCACGAATACCTTGCAATAGATACTGTCAAAATCGGCCGATAATAAGCAAATTGCGTGAATGTTCGGTTGCGTAAGCAAGAATACACTTTAGGCGCTTTCCCAGCAAGAAAGCGAGCAGCGTCACCCCTGCTTACAAAAATACTTTCAGATCAATCTAGATATTTATCCTTTTTAATGTAGCAATTCACAGTTTTCATGTATAATACTTTACATTCCTATTTCACTCTATATTAGGGTGATGGATTTAGGGAGCAGTAATTCATTCCCACAAGCGACAATTAACTGGCAGTACCTTTGTGAGAAAAGGGGACGTTTCGATTATCGAACGGCTGTTAAACAGAATTGATTGATGTATCTGCTCTTGCTGATTAGGTGTTTTCGTCAGCTATGTGAGCCTGTTCACGCTCTGTTTGCCTTCGATGGTTGACCTCCTCTTCGGGTGAGTATCAATCAATGAAATTTTGCATAATAACCAGTTTTTTTGAGTTGCATAACAACGAAGCACTTCATCTCAATCGCGTTTCAGATGCTTTGTTGCGGCGCGGACATGAGGTTCACGTTATTTGCAGTGGGGATGATGTAGGCCCTACAGAAGGACAGCCAACTTGGGGCAACTCGTTTGCAGAAGGGCTAACCATTCACCGTCTCAATTCGGGCATCGGCCGATGGGCGCTACTTTTTACGCGCCAAACGGGCCGCACCGGCAATTATCGCAACGAACTCCTTAGCATTCTCAAACAAGAGCAATTTGATGTCATCCATCTGCACGACATTTCAAGTCTGGGCGGGGTAGAACTGATTGAGCGCATTCATGAGCAAACCAGCGCCGTGCAAATCATGAGCGTGCGCGACCATTGGCTGCTTTGCCCCCTATCGCGCCTGTGGCAATTCAACTCGCGCCCTTGTGAAATGCCAGACTGCACACGCTGCACGCTCTCGGCTGGGAAACTGCCGCAACTGTGGCGCACGGGAACCCGTTTACAAGAATCACTCAACCTACTCGATGCGCTCGTTTTTCCAAGCGACCATATTCACGCGCTGCACCACGCACGCGGCATCGATCTAAAACAGGCGACTGTGCTGCCTTCCTTCATCCCTGAAAATTGGGCAGGAAACAGCATTGCCGAATTAAAGATTGATGAACCTTATTTCGCAATAACGGGTGAACTGATCAAAGCGCATGGGGTGCAAACCGTGATTTCGCTGATGAAGCATTTGCCAACAGCCAATCTATATATTGAGGGCACGGGAGCATATGCGAGCGAACTACATGCGCAGGCAAGTGACCTGAACAACGTGGTCTTTCTTGGGGCGTTAACAACGGTTCAACGCGCCCATTTAATCCGGAACGCGACCGCCTTAATCACGCCAACGCTCCAGCAAGAGCCAATTGGGGAAAGCGTGTTAGAGGCGTTTTCACAGGCGACACCTGCGCTTGTGCGTAATCTTGGGACGCTGCCTGATTTGATTGCACGCAGCGGGGGCGGCATGTTGTTTGACAATTCGGCCGAATTGCTCGACAAAATGCAACTGCTCCTGAGAAAGTCTCAAATCGCCAAGCGCATGGGCCTACGTGGTCAGCAAGCATGGCGCAATTACTGGTCTGAATCACAATACATAGCCCTGTACATCGACCTCGTTCGCTCGATCCAACTCAAACGCGATCTACAAGCTGAGTCATCCTGCCTGACGACAGAATCATCGTTAGATTGATGTCGCGCCCGCTGCTACCCTCCAAATCACGATAAAACAGAACGGTCACCTGTAACCCCACGTTACAGATGACCGCTCATTTAGCTGGAACACCCTCGCCAAGTGCCTGCCCCTCTAGGCAGCACGTTTTTGCCAACGGTGTGCGGACACCG
>JBMZDF010000492.1:0-4830 GCA_049614105.1 Promineifilaceae bacterium (SeqCode) | reverse complement strand
TTTAGCCAATGTCTATGTTCGGGGCGATTCGCTTGCCGAATTCTGGGCGATGGCGTTTTATCCAATTGTTCTGTTGACTGCGGAGCGTTTATTACGGCATGCGTCGTTTTCGGCCGAAAAAGTTCTCCCCCTCGCTCTCTCCTATGCCGCCCTCGTTCTAAGCCACAACATTTCGGCCCTCATCTTTACCCCCTTCCTTGGGGGTTACATCCTCTATCGCGCATTTTTTAACCGATCGTGGTCAAACAACGACCGACTGCTGCGGCTGCGCAATGCGCTCATAGCGGGCATTCTGGGGCTGATACTGGCCGCGTGGTTTTGGATGCCGGCCTTGGCCGAACAGGACTTTGTACAGCTTGGGCCAGTCACAGAAGGATATTTCCATTATGCGGGTCATTTTTTGAGCGACATGCTTATCCAGCCCCAGTGGCGCTTCAACTATGACGTCACACAGGCGCAGAACCCGTTTCGTATGGGGCTTGTACAATCGCTGCTAATCGGCGCTTCCGTGCTGCTAACGTTAATACAGCAAGGGGCGACAAGCAAAGCCAAGCAACAAACATTATCTGCCTCTAAAGCCGACACAGGGCCGTCTATCCTGCTTATCACGTTATTGCTTCTGGGGCTTGCCACATTTATGCTGCTGCCCCAATCGACGTGGCTTTGGGAACATTTGCCGCTGCTGGCATTTACACAGTTTCCGTGGCGGTTTTTGTCTGTCCAAGCCTTGTTTGGCGCTCTATTAATCGGCCGATTAGTGCCATCCGAAGCACGGGCAGAACTTGTCATCTCGTCGGGGCTGGCGCTGCTGATGGTTTGGTCTGCGTTCGCAGGGTTGCGGGTTGATTTCCTTGGTTTGGCGGATGAAGATATTTCGGCCGAATCGCTCGCACAATACGAATGGTTCACAGGCAATATCGGCACAACCATCAGCGCAGAATATCTACCGTTGGCAGTTCAGCCGCGCCCTTGGACAAGCAACTGGCTCCACACAGGCACTCGCCACGCGGTCACAGTCATCGACGGCGAAGCACAGGCCAAAGCGGTACAAACGCGCACGCATCGCCAGCTATGGCAGATCGATGTTGCGACAGAACAAGCAACCGTTGTGTTCCCACTACTATTTTTTGATGGGTGGCAAGCTTCGCTAGAGCCATCTGGCACGGCTCTGAGCCTAAGCGCCTCAGATGGCGCGGGGTTGGCACAGCTTAGCCTGCCAGCGGGCAGTCATTCTGTTGCGCTTGCCTTTCGACTAACCCCTGTTCGCTTTTGGGCGGAGGCATTAAGCGCGGTCGGCGCTGTGGTTGCGCTACTTTTTGGCTGGCAACTGTTGTTGCAGCGCTGGCGCGTTTGGTTGGGGGTGGGTGTGCTTATTTTGGGTACGGGTGCTATTTTGCAATTTCGGCCGAATCCTCCCCCCACCCCCGCAATCCAAAGCTGGGATTTTGCCCAATTAGGCTATTTGCATCGTGACGAGGCGATCTCTTTCACAAATGGGGCAACGCTCTTAGAAGCTGCATTTGACACAACCGACGTCACAACAGGCGACGTTCTGCGGCTCAAAACGCGCTGGTCGCAGGAAAGTACAGGCGTTGTGACGCTTATATTGACAACGCCAGCCAAGCCGCGTGAGACAGAGAATCGGCCGATATTCCCCCTTAGCCAGCAATCAGCCACCATCCAAAATGGCGTTGCCAATTTTGAGCTTACGATCCCCAGCGACATGCCAACAGGGTTAATTATGCCACGGCTAACGTTTGACGATGGCTACGCACAGACTGGCTCAGAACTCAGACGTAGCGAACTGTATCTACAGCCTGTTCAAATTCTGCCCAGCACGTTAACAGCGGCAGATCCAGATCAAATCGAGGCGCAGGTGATGGCGGTGCAATGGCTTGAACAGGGTGATTTATTACTCAAAGCACGCTGGGCAACAGACGCTCCGTTAAGTGAAAATTATCAGGCGTCATGGCGAGTGTATGATCGTTTCGGCCGATTTTTTGCCGAATTAGACACACAGCCCGGCTACGGCTATCTGCCAACAACCGCTTGGCCTGTCAACCAGTGGGTCAATGACTGGGTTCAATTACACTGGCTCGCGGATGATGGCGAGGGCATTTTTACGATTGTCGCCGCGTTGCGTGATGCAGATGGCGAAACAGTTTATCAGCAGCGCGTTGCCCAAGTTCGTTTAGGTGAGAACGAGTTGCTTGATACAGCCCTACACTCAAGCACAGCCCTTCCCCCAAACGCCGCTACCACAGCGATTAACTTCGCCGATCAAATCACGCTCAATGGGTATCAGTTGACGACCTCTGAGGCAGAGGCGGTTGTCACGCTGTACTGGGAGGCTCAAACTGATGATTTAGCCGCCTATCGCCACTTTGTGCATCTCGTCAACACAGACAGCGGCGATGTTGTGACCCAACACGATACAGAACCCCGCTTCGGAACCTATCCAACCGATCGCTGGCAACGCGGCAAACTCGTTGACGACCTCGCTGTTCTGTTTTTGCATGATGTCCCGTCGGGCGTTTACGAAATTCGCGTCGGTCTGTATCAAAATTTAGGTGACCAGTTTCCCCGACTGTCTGCAACCGACGCATCAGGCTCACCTCTCCAAGATTCTATTTTCACCCTGCCCGAAACAATCACTATTCCGTGAAGAATGCGTGAAAACTTCAAATAATTGAGAATTGTGTTCTAACTCGTAAGGTTGGCGTTCTAAACTATCCTTAGATTTATAGAAATAGATCGGTTTGGAACGCTTTAGTATGTCGGAAACAACAGATTCTCCTTCTAACCTGCTATCAGCTGCAGGTATTCAAGATTTATTACACAAGTACGCAATCGTGATCATTGTGATTGAGGTTGTCGCTTTGGCTGGCGTGGTCGCATATGGCCAAGGCCGGATTCTAATCGCGCTGTTTGGGCTTGTCATTTTAGGCACACAGTGGCTAGTAATGCGACAGGCACAGCAAACGCAAGCGCTATTAGAGACGCGGGTCTATGAACGTACGGCGGCGCTCACAGCGGTCAACATGCGTCTTGAACGCGGTATGAGCGAACGAGAATCGGCCGAAAAACGGCTGACCGTTGTGTTAAACACGGTTGCAGAAGGCATTCTGACAACCGACACAAACGGCCGAATCGTGATGGCAAATCGTGAGGCGGGCATCATGTGGGGGTTTGACCCTAGCGAGATGGCAGGCCAACCTTTCCAAAATATTGTGAAGGGGAAACTACAGCCAATCCACCATATGAATCTTCAGAGGATGGCTGGCAACAGTGCCTCTCAAGTTCTTGGGCAACGCTTTGAAATGACAGGCGTTCGCAAGAACCGCTCACATTTTCCTGTGGAAATGAGCTTCACAAAAACTGAAATCGATGATCAACTGCTGTTCACCGTTGCCGCAACCGACATTACCGAGCGGAAGCGGATGGAGACAGAGCTGAACAACGAACGAGCCATGTTGACTCGCAGCGTGGAAACGCGCACGGCCGAACTCCAGCAGGCAAATGAAGAGCTGGCGCGTGCCTCTAAAATGAAGGATGAGTTTTTGGCTTCGATGAGCCATGAATTGCGCACACCACTCAACGCCATCCTCGGTCTATCTGAAGCGCTTGTGCATGACACCTACGGCATGCTGAACGATGCACAACGCAAACCGCTCCACCTAATCGAAGCAAGCGGTAAACATCTACTCGACCTCATTAACGATATTCTTGATGTCTCAAAAATTGAGGCGGGCAACATGGAACTCGTCACCGATCGCGTTGACGTCAGCGCGACCTGCGAGTCAAGCCTACAATTTGTACGTGTCGCTGCACAAAAGAAATCAATCATGCTGCGGCGTGAGTACGATCCACAAGTAGGTATCATTCAGGCGGATAATCGTCGCCTAAAGCAAATTTTAGTTAACCTGCTGAGCAACGCCGTCAAGTTCACGCCAGAAAATGGTGAGGTCAAACTAAGCGTAGAAGCTGACCTTGTGAATAAAATAGCCTATTTCTCTGTCACAGATACAGGCATAGGCATTAGCGACAGCGATTTAGATCAGCTATTCAAGCCTTTTGTTCAAATCGACAACAGCTTATCACGCTCTTACACTGGTTCAGGGTTAGGACTCACGCTTGTTGAACGACTAACCGAAATGCATGGTGGCACGGTCAAAGTAAACAGCATCCTCGGCAAAGGGACCACATTTACGGTGGCGCTACCTTGGGAAGCAGAAGACCAGTTTGCCCAAACGGACACGGTGGACCACTTCCCACATGTCGATGGATTTTTAACCGACAGCGTTGAGGAATCTGGTTATCAGCCACACGTTTTGTTGACTGAAGACAACGAGATTAACATTGCGACGCTCTATGACTTCCTAGAATTTAAGGGATTCCAAATCACCGTGGCCCACGACGGTATTGAGGCGCTGGAAGCGGTAGAAGAGGTCGTGCCTGACTTAATTCTGATGGATATTCAAATGCCGCGCATGGATGGCTTGGAAGCGATGCGTCATCTACGAACCAATCCAGCGACAGTCGAAACACCGATTATCGCGCTGACAGGGCTAGCAATGACTGGCGACCGTGAACGCTGCTTGGCCGCAGGTGCTGACGACTATCTCAGCAAACCATTTCATCTTGACGAGCTAGTTTCTATGATGGAGTGTTTGATTGCCACAAAGACCGAAATGGTCATGGCTTGATTTAATCATAAGTGCATTTCATTTGAGTAAAGAACGGTGGCCGAGCCAGTCGAAGCCTGAGCCAGATGTGTTTCATTTGAGCAAAGAGCGGTGGCTAAGCCAGTCGAAGCCTGAGCGACACGCG
>JBMZDF010000491.1:0-4889 GCA_049614105.1 Promineifilaceae bacterium (SeqCode) | reverse complement strand
GGACAGTAAACAGCGCCCGTTCGCCTTGCTCTCGCTCATCAATTTTGAGCCGCGCACGCTCAGCGCCGAAAACAATCAGGAGATTCATCAAACTCGCAAAAAAATTAGCGCGTTAATCGAAAAATCTTACATTTTTTCGCGCATTGTTGAGCAGCTTCAGCAAAGTCTGAACTTTGATATTGTGCGCTTGCATGTCCATCGGGCGGAGTCGAACATGTGGAGTATTCCCGACACGGCGGGGGAACTTTATCGGCCGAATTATGATTTGTCTCGCTGGCCTAAGTCAGGAAACGATTTAGTTGGCCCGATCAATAATGCCGTGATCAACAATCCCAACGGGGAAGATTTCTTCGACCAAATCCCGCCAGACTCAATTCTCAACGGCAGTTTTGCAGAACGAGAGCAAATAAAAAGCATGGGGTATGTTGTTCTGAAAAGTAACAACAACGAAATTCAAGAAGGCGGACCAAGTGAGGTGCTGGGCATCTTGTTTGTAGGCCATCGAACACCTATTCCGTGGACGGAAGGCTTAAAGTTCACCGTTCGCCTGTTTGCAAACCACGCCGCCGCAGCTATCCAAAATCGTCGCCGTCTGCGACGATTAAAAGAAGATGGTATTCGGGCGCAAACGGTCAAAAGAACGCTTGAACAGCTACTGCAACAGCATACAAGCCGCACAGACGCATGGAGCACACTTTTGGCTGAGGCGCTGTCTATTACGCAGGCCGAGTTTGGGTTTATCGCACAGTGCAACGGGTACGAGTTAACTATCAAGGCGGTGATATCGACTCAGGGCGCAGCCTATGAACAACAATGGATCAAACAATATGATCAAGTTGTCATTGATGCGAATTCGATGGTTGGCAAGGCAATCGACGCAGGAAAACGTCGTTATCAGCAGGTTGCGGAACCTTCTGACCTATTTCTACTAGGCTCCCAAGACGAAATGATGACGCCACGCACGGCAATGGTAGCGATTCTACGCAACGAGTCCTACGATTCAATGGGCGTTTTGTTCGTCAGGCACAGCAACAATAATCAGGAGCATGATGACAAACTTCGCTTGAAGAACTTGATTTCACTGACCGAGGTTGCATCACTGGTTCCGTATCTTTACCGCAATAATCACAAGCAAAACAACGCTGTTCTCGTCAACGCTTGGGTCAGTCTCATTCGATCTGCATGGTGGAAAGATGTCTTGGACAATATTTGGGCGTTGCAATTGCGTCTTGATATGGCGAAAAGCTCATTGGACCCTGACCTATTTAATGCCGCGACGGCCGAATATAAAGCAGTCTATATGGTTCAAAAACAAATTGAAGAATCATTTCGGATTATTCAGGCACTTGATAAAACAGACCCTTTGCAGTTATTTCCAACAATTAGCCAGCAGCCAATCGACATTTTCGCACTTCATGAAAATCTACGCCGAATTATACAAGAGGCTATTCAGGACAAAGATGTCACCTGCGAACCATTGATGCCCAGCAGTCAGGAAATCGAAATCAATCAATCGTTAGAGTTGTTTGAATCTGCTATTCGCATTTTACTTGAGAATGCAATTAAGGCGATGCAAGACAGTGAGGAGAAAAAGCTGACTGTCACGACACAGAAAAAGCGCAATCAGGTGTGGATTGACATTACCGATACAGGCAAAGGGTTAGATGCAAAAGCCCGTGTACGCTTCTTTCAAATACCGTTTGATAAAGATCCTGAAAACGGATCAGGCACGGGCGTCTTAATGGCAAGGCACATCTTTAGACTTTTGCGAGGAGATGCGCTTTTAATCCGTAGTTCGGTCGGCGAAGGAACCACAGTTCGCGTCAAATTACCCATTCAATCAGATTCACGAAAGTATTATCAATGACACGCTCCAGAATTCTGCTGGTTGACCCAAATAAGAACGTCCAGAAAGCGATTAAAGCGTTTCTTGAAGCAAATCTGTCTACAACCGTCACCTGTGTTGGGCGTCAGGACAACGCACTGATTGAACTGCGCGATGGCGTGTTTGATTTAGTGATTGCAAACAGCTCACTTTCTAACCTCCCCAGCGATCAATCAGGTATCGAGTTTTTGTATAAACTGCCTTCCAATCAATTAAAGCTGCTCATTACGCATAATCGGGAGCAGGCGCTGACCCTGCCTTACATGCAGCGATTTACACGATCAGAGCTTGACCCCAAAAAGTTTCTCAATAAAGTCAAAGAGACGCTCAAAACGTTCAAGCTACTGCCTGCGAGCGCTGTCAAAGAGCTAGCAAAACATGCACGAGAGAATGATTTAACCAACTTGGGGAACAAACGATTTAAGCACACGTTGCACTCGATATTGCGCTTACTTTTCCCTCATGCACGCAAGGTTGAGTTAAAAATGCTCACGCTTGGGCGAGGCGGCAGCAGCGTTGTGCTAGCGACGCCAATCTCCCCAAATCGGGGCACACAGTACATTGTCAAGCTAGGTTCGCAAGAGATGTTGTACAAAGAGTCCCACAATTATCACCAATATGTGGAGCCTTATGCAGCGTTGCGCTCAACTACCTTGTCTGGCGTTGCCTATCATCATGATTATGTCGCGTTGAAATTTCTGTTTATCGGGTCAGATCGGCAGGTCAAGGATGATTTCTTGAAATTTTATCACACGCCCGATCAGGGTAATCAAAACCTGATCCGCGTGATAGAAAATATTTTTATCACGACGTGTAAACTGTGGTATGAGAGCAAAACCGATTCGTTTAGCGGGGGGCTTATCGGCCGCAGTCTGATCAAATGTTACCTAGACAGCCTCAATCTGGAGTCAGATCAGCGGCTCGGCTTTTTATCGGAGGAAATCGCCACAACGATTGAAAGCTTATGTCAAAAGACGATGTTTCGCCGAACAAAAATTGCGATCCAGCCTGGCGGGTCGCTTTTGTTCCACTACGGACGGGGTAGAATTGTCACCCTACCCCACCCCGTCACGTTCTTCCGTGCGTTGCGTTACACCTTACCTGATGCGTCCTATTTTTGTATTACGCACGGCGACTTGCACGAGGACAATATTTTTGTGGACAATGATCAGGCGACTTGGCTGATTGATTTCGGCCGAACTGACGAAAGCCACGCCCTGCGCGATGTGGTGCAATTTGAAAGCGTCATCAAATTTACCCTGCTCCGCTCGCGCAGCATCATCCACCGCATTTGGTTTGAAGATGTCTTGCTAGGCCAAACATGCTTAGATTCGACAATCGACCTACCCGAATCGATTGCGAATGACCCGATTTTTGTACGTGCAAAAGACGGCATTGAGACAATTCGTTTGCAAGCGGCAAAAATATTAGAAGACCCCAGTGACATCGACGAGTATTTTGCAGGACTCTATTTCAATGCATTGAAAACGCTCACGCTGAAGCAAAAGCGTTATGAGGATGAAGTTGGTATGCGTGTACGGCAAACGCATGCGCTATATTCAGCGGCAAAACTTAGTGCGTATTTTAGTCAGGTCGAAGGAAGCAACTATCATGAGCCAGAATAAACGTGCAAGGCAGGCATTGGCTTTTCGAGAAAAGGATGTTACTCGGCTTTTACGGTTGGCAGTTTCGGCCGAATCAGCCTCTCTCATTGGACTCAGCGGCGTTGGAAAATCAAACTTGTTCCACCACCTATCTGATCCAGCCGTGCAGCAACATTACAACCAGGCAGATGACCCAAACGACTACATTTTCGTCAAGGTCAATTTCCACTATGCGGCCGATTATAGCGACCGTAGCATCTACAGCTTGATCCTCGAACAGTTTGAACTGTTGGAAGATGGTCCCACCGCAGACCGATTTGAGAAAGAGACTTTTACAAAGATCCAGACCTACCATGACACCCTAATCGAAGCCCAAAACGATCTATTGAAAGTCCAGCGCCAGTTCAAACTTGCCGTTCGCGCCTTACTCGGCCGCTCAGAGCGCAAGCTTGTCCTTGTTTTTGACCAGTTCGACGAGTTGTATCGGGAAGCAACTCAAACGTTGTTCTCAAATCTTCGCGGGCTGCGCGAAACGTACAAGTACCGTCTTTGTTATTTCTTGTTTACACGTGGGGCGCTGATCGGTATGGGCGAAATGGATCGCCACCGTGATGAATTCTATGAGTTAGTTGCCGCAAATATCATTGGACTCAAACCGTATAACGCTGAGGACGCACGGCGAACCATTGACCGCATTTGCACACGCAACAAGTGGATATTTGATGGACAGTTATTTGACTATTACAGTCAGCTATCTGGCGGACATGCAGGACTTCTGCGTGCGCTATTAATTGCCTCTTACAAAGATGCGGTTCCCGTTTTGGCACATGTGGACGTTGCCCAAAATGTTACCCGACTGCTTAAACATGAAAACATTGAGTCAGAATGTGAAAAAATTTGGATCAGTCTAGCGCTTGATGAACAAGAGCTATTGTTATCGGGTAGGTTTCAAACAGCAACCAGTCAAAGCGTTGGATTACGCTATCTACTCGAAAAAGGCGTCTTAACACGTCCAAACAGACGCAACCTAACTATCTTTTCGAGGTTATTAGAGGGGTATATTGATAGTTTGCGCGGGCGAGAATATGTCTTGCACATCAACGAGGCAGCGCAGCGCGTTACGTTCAATGGCAACACCATCACAAATCTGGAACAAATCGAATATTGTATCCTTGTGAACCTCTACCAAAAGCGTGGTCACGTCGTCCCCTATTCTGACATTATCGCATCGTTGCCCAACAATCACCCAGATGCCACTTATGCAACCCGAACAATCCTGCATCATGTGCATCGTCTTAACCAGAAAATCTATGTCAACCTCATTCATCTCATTTCAAACCAAGGTTTCCGACTGGAATAAGTAGGGTACAGAAAAAAATTGATCAATAATCAGACGCCCC
>JBMZDF010000490.1:0-4891 GCA_049614105.1 Promineifilaceae bacterium (SeqCode) | reverse complement strand
ATTGGGAAGAAGCTGAAAATATGATGCCTGAAGAAGAGGGGGAAGAATTTGGTGAGGATGGAGCGGACGATGAGGCGTTTGAGGAAGGCGGCTAGGTAGCTGTTGTTCTTTCGCAGAGATATTGAAGGTGCTGTTTATGAGTAAAGCCATGTGCAGCGCCTTTGAATTTAGGCAGAAATGGGCTTAATTTGGCTGATTTCGGCCGAAAATTAAAATTACTCAAAATTGCCCGTATCTATTGCGGCAAAATTGCGTCTTCTTTGTAAGTGCAACAACCGCGTTTTAGTAAAAAATTTCGTAGGTAACCCGATATGTTTCAAAAAAATGAGACAGACGTACACAAAATAATCTTTTTAACACAACAATCTTGGCTATGGATGACTTTAATTATGGGAATGATAACCTTTACACTAACTACTTTATCTCACCTCCAACACTTAAATAAAATTATCTGGTCCGAAAATCACGCGACAGAACCTATCGAACGCAGCCTCGTAGGCCTGTGCCTTCAAGATGAACTTGACCGTTCTGCCCTTATGCACCACCACACAAGACGTGTCATGACCAAACGCCACTCGCTTAAATCTTCATTGTTTGGTCGGAGCACATCATGATTGGTTTTATTATCGTAAGCCTAATTTCAGCAACCTTGTTTGCTCATTGGCGCAGAAAGACACGGACGCACGACACACGTTTAGAGCAGTTGCCGATTCGCATTCATGTTAACGGCATACGCGGCAAATCAACCGTGACACGCCTCATCGCCGCCGTGCTGCGCGAAGGTGGCTATCGAACGGTTGCCAAAACGACGGGATACACGACTCACATCATTTCTGAAAATGGCGATGAGCAGCTAATGGCTCAACACGACACGCCAACTATCAGAAAACAAATCGACCTAATCAAACAGCACGTCACGCCACAGACAGAGGCGTTGGTACTCGAATGTATGGCGGTTAATCGGTTGAATCAACGGGCCAAACCGCCCCAAATCGTCAAGGGCGATATTACGGTCATCACCAATGTGCGTGATGACCATCAGGACGTGATGGGGCACACGTTAACGGCGATTGCGGATGCATTGTTGAGGACGATTCCTGTCAATGGGGTGTTGATTTCGGCCGAAACACAACCCGAACTGCGCGAACAGCTTGCCAACAATGCCCGCAAACGCGATTCAGACTTCTGCTACGCCAGCACCAAAACAATCAGCGATGCCGACCTTCAAGGATTTAACTATCTGACCTTCAAGGAAAACATCGCCATCGGGCTGACCATTGCCGACATGTTTGATATTCCACGCGCAACAGCCCTCAACGGTATGCGCCGTGCGCTGCCCGATATTGGCACAGTCGCGCTTGAGCGCACCCATATCAACGGCAAAGAGCTAATCTGGGCACCTTTATTCGCTGCCAACGATCGTGAGAGCACTATTGCCAGTATTGAGGCGTTGCGCCAGCATCATCGCCCAGACTGCACGCGCATTGGCATTCTCAACAATCGGCTTGATCGGGCGGTACGGGCGCTTAAATTTGGTGAAATTGCGGCCGAAGACCTCCAGCTTGATTATTACATCACCTTTGGCGCATACGAGCATCAGGTCGCGAACATGATGGTTGCTCTCGGCTACCCACGTGAGCGCATCATCCATCTTGGCATGAGTCGCAATCCAAGCGAGGCCGACATCCTTGACGCAGTGACCGACCTCATCGACGGCACACAGGGCATGCTGATCGGCATGGTCAACCCCCAGACGCCACAAGCCGACTTGCTCATAGAATATTTTGAGCGGGTAGGATATCACAAAAAATCACTCACCTGTTTAGTGGCTGACCCAACCCATATCCCAACCATCGCACAACGACAACAAGGCCTTTTAAACCGTCTATTCCATCCAGAACCTGCCCAAATCATGTAGGGTCACAGAGTTGCGTAAATACCCTATTGCTGTAAAAATTAGGTAAAGGGTTTCAACGCATATGCCTACATCAGAAGTAACGACAGACTCAGCTTCACGCGCCGTCCTTGTTGGACACCTAGCGCGACGGTTCAACTTGAATGAACTAAAACAGATCGCTTACCATCTCAATATCACCTTGGAGGAGTTGAGCGGCAGCACGCGCAGCGCAAAAGCGCATGGGCTGGTTGATCAACTGTATCGTGAGAAGCGACTTGACAAGCTGGCAACCCATTTTGTTGCGCATCAGTTGTCAAATGTTGATTCCCTTGTTGAGCAAATTGTTGTTATTGAGCAAGCACGGGCGATATTAGATCCCCAGCCTCCGATACCCCCAACCATTCCAGATAATCGTCCCAAGGGAAATGAATCTCCCTATTTGGGGATGCGTTACTATCATGAGACGGATGCGGGGCGGTTTTTTGGCCGCAAGCGACTCACAGACAACTTGCTGGCACGCTTGCCAAATCCACTCGACAACGACCCTAACGGAAACGCAAACTTTTTACCCATCATCGGTGCGTCGGGTAGCGGCAAATCATCGCTGGTGCGAGCAGGTTTGTTGCCAAAGCTGCGGACGGCAGGCTGGGAAATCCGCGTCATTGTGCCAACAGACGCCCCGCTCAAATCGTTGGCAAAGGCGTTGAGCAATAATCCGCTTGAACAGTTGAAATTTATAGACAGCATGGCGGCGGGTGAAACGCGCCTGCTCGATATGACGGCGCAAGCGTTCCACGATGCGGGCAAGCCGTTGCTGCTGGTTGTTGATCAATTTGAGGAGCTGTTCACCACCCTGCCCAAGCGCGGCGATAACAATGACGATGTGGCAAAAGCGCGTTATGACAATGCCTTTGCACAGCGTAAAACGTTTATTGCAAACCTCATGATGGCAGCGCAAGGTGCGCCCGACGGGATGACAAGTGTTCTGATTACGCTGCGTGCTGACTTTCTCAATCAATGCGCCGACTTTCCGCTGCTTTGGAACGCTATTAATGACAACACGCCTGCATTGATATTGGCGATGCAGCAGGATGAGCTAAGGGAGGTCATTAGCCGGCCAGCCGAAGACCTAGGCTATATGGTTTCAGATGATTTGGTCACAACAATTTTGCGCGACTGCGGCGTGATGCAGCCAGAGGACACGTCAGACAAAGGGGTGCTGCCGCTGCTTTCCCACGCGCTTGACCAAATGTGGGTGCAGAGCAACAGCATGACGCTGACGCTGGCGGCGTATGAGGCGGCGGGGCGTGTGCAGGGTGCGATTGCCCAAACGGCCGATGCGGTCTATGATAGGCTGAGCGAACAGGAAAAAGTGCAGGCGCAACGCATTTTTCTGCAACTGACTGAGCTGGGCGAAGGGCGTGAAGATACGCGCCGCCGTGTACCGCTTAATGAGCTACGCGACAAAAACGATTTGCTGACCCATTTAGCTGACAAACGACTGATCATAACAGACGAAACACATGCTCAAGTAACGCACGAAGCGTTGATTCGTGAATGGCAACAGTTACGTGCGTGGCTGGATGACAATCGAGATGCGCTGCGTTTGCAGCGACGGATTGCGGCCGATGCGCAAGAGTGGATCGATCACAACCGCAGCCCCGACTTCCTCTATCGCGGCGTTCCCCTCGATCGTGCGCTAGCGTGGCTAGAAAACAATGCGTCTGAGGCAGCAATTGGTGAACAGCAATTTGTTAGAACGGCGACCAAAGAACGTGCCAACCAGCAGGCCGCACAACAAGCAGTGCAACAGCGCGAGTTGGCAGCAACAAGACGATTAGCAGAAGCAAATCAGGAGGTTGCTGAAAAAGCACAAGCATTAATTGCCGCACAAAAAGACATCGCACAAGAGGCAACGGCGCGTGCCGCATGGACTCGTCGCTGGCTGGGGTTGGCAACTATACTGTTGTCGATTGCGATAATTTTGGGGCTTGTTGCCAATAATGCAAAAGCTACGTCTGAGGCTGACAAACAATTTGCCGTTGATGCTCAAAGGACGACCGTCGTTGAAGCGCAGCGGGCTGAAAATGAGGCTACAGGGGCCGCGATTAATTTGAACGCAGCAAAAACTGCTGAGGCTGTAGCTGAGGAACGCCGTGCAGAAGCTGAAAGAGAACGTACAGTAGCCAATGAAGCCCAAGTTGCAGCAGAAGCTGCTGAGGCTGTAGCTGAAGAACGCCGTGTAGAAGCCGAAAAAGAACGTGTGGCAGCCAATGAAGCCCAAGTAGAAGCAGAGCGGCTGGCAAAAATCTCGCTTGCGCAATCATTGGCTGCACTTGCGCCAAATGTAGCAGGAAGGATAGAAAATGATGATGAGTTAGCAGTACTGTTAGCAGTTGAGGCAATGCGATTGAATCAGCAGCAAGCAGGGTCAGCTACATGGTTAATGGACAATGCATTACGCGACATCATAACCAGTGAATATAACAATAAGATTTTAATTGGGCATAATGCTTTGGTTCTATCTGTGGCGCTTTCCCCTGACGGTAATACTTTGGCCAGCGGCAGCTCTGACAGTAGCGTCCGCGTGTGGGATTTGACCCAGCCACTTGCCGACCCTGTCGTGCTGACTGGGCATGAAGATTGGGTGCGATCTGTGGCATTTTCCCCTGATGGCAGCACTTTAGCAAGCGGCAGTGATGACAGCAGCGTCCGCGTGTGGGATCTGACCCAGCCGCTTGCCGACCCTGTCGTGTTGACTGGGCATGAGGATTGGGTTCTATCTGTGGCGTTTTCCCCCGACGGCAACGCCTTAGCCAGCGGTAGTGATGACCGCAGCGTTCACTTGTGGGATCTGACTCAACCGCTTGCCGACCCTGTCGTGTTGACTGGGCATGAGGATTGGGTTCTATCTGTGACATTTTCCCCTGACGGCAACACCTTGGCCAGCGGCAGCTCTGACAGCAGTGTCCGCTTATGGGATTTGACCCAGCC
>JBMZDF010000489.1:0-4892 GCA_049614105.1 Promineifilaceae bacterium (SeqCode) | reverse complement strand
CGAAAAAGCGAACAGCGAACGAGGTTAAATAAATATAAAACGGTTCACGCCCATTGTTCGCCTCAAAAAAAAGCGCGTGCTGTCCATTGAGGATAGACAACGCATCTAACCCGTTAAATGCCTCATCGCTGTACAATCCTGGCGGCAATGTGCCCAGTCCCCAAAAACGAAACGCCGCTGCAATCCCTCCGATCAACAGCACAGCGACCCATTCCTGATAAAATAGGCGCGCGCACATTGACTTGACAGAGGTTGCTATCTCACTCACAGGCGCGAAGTATACAGAGTAGTCACGAAATGAAGAACGAAGAATGAATGAATGATGAATGAACCGCAGGAATCTACCCTTTCAAGCGTACTAAGTGTCTAAAAAGAGGACGATTCTGTGCGATTGTTTGGAACAATCCCAAAATGTTTGCACAAAAATGTGTAAAGGGCTGTTTTGAGGTCATTTTGTTTTCTTCCCAAATTTTTATCTGAGCGTCTATGAAGGTTCTGATGGTTTCAAAAGCGTGCGTTGTTGGCACGTATCAAACAAAACTCGAAGCGATTGGTCGGAGTCCCGATGTGGATCTAACGGTTGTTGTGCCGCCTTCATGGAAAGAGCCCGGCGGCGATTTAGTTCTAGAGCGTAGCCACACCAATCACTATACCCTGCGTGCGGAGCAAATTCGTTTGAATGGGCGCTACCATTTTCATTATTATCCGCAGTTAGGCTCTATTGTAGAAGCGTTGCGGCCTGATATTGTTCATCTTGATGAGGAGCCATACAGCTTTGTGACGCTGCATGGCTTGCGTTATGCGCAGGCGGTAGGGGCGAAATCCCTCTTTTTCTCGTGGCAAAATATTGCTAGGAAGTACATTGCGCCGTTTCGTATGATTGAACGGTATGTGCTTGGCGCGGCCGATTATGCGCTCATGGGCAACGCCGCTGCGGAAGATGTTTGGCGTTCAAAAGGGTACACAGGCCCCTCTGAGATTTTGCCCCAGTTTGGCGTCAGTCTCGATCTCTTTCAGCCAAAACCACAGAACGCAACCTCCGCCGATCGGTTTGTAATTGGTTCTGCAAGCCGTCGGCTCAAGTTTGAGAAAGGGGTTGATTTATTGATGACGGCTGCTTCTCGGCTGTCTGGCAACTGGTTTTTACGCATTACGGGCGACGGTGGCGAACGCCCGCAGTTAGAGCAGTTGGCAATTGATTTAGGCATTCAAGATCGGGTTGAGTTTGTTGGCAAAATTGGATCAGATGCGATGCGGGGATTTTTACACTCGCTTGACGTGATGGTTCTGCCCTCGCGTACCATGCCTACGTGGAAAGAGCAGTTCGGCCGAGTTTTAATTGAAACGATGGCGAGCGAGATCCCTGTGATCGGCTCGGACAGCGGTGAAATCCCAAACGTCATTGGTGATGCGGGGTTTGTTTTTCCAGAGGGAGATGCTGATGCGTTGTTTGTGCATTTGGATCGTCTCCAGCGGTCGGATGCGTTGAGAATGGAATTCGGCCGAAAAGGCCGTCAGCGCGTCATCACACACTACACACAAGAACAGATTGCGGCGAAAACGGTTGACGTTTATCGTGCAATGTTACAATAGAAAGCAAAGGGTGATTTATCACGTGGCGTAACAGATAAACACGTTTTGATGATATAAATTCAGCGGAATTGAGGCACATTTTGGGCAAATCGAGTATAAGGATCTTTGGTTTCATATTGATCGGCTTTGCATTATTGCTTGTGTTTTATGCAGGTGTTGCATATCTCGCCTACCAGCGCGGGACAGATGATCGAACACAGCAAGCGATTCAAGAACTTTCAGATCAAGCCAGAGAGCAGCTAGAGTTGGCTCAGCAAGACCTGCTTGCTGGGCGCTATCAATTGGCTCAAAAGCGATTGGAGTTTGTTCTTGAGGTGAATCCGAACAATGAGCAAGCCAAAGAGTATCTGTTGACGATTCCCAATGCGGTTCTGCCGACGATACAGATTGTTCATACGGCCGAACCCCTTGCCGAAGCGACAACTGATGTTGAGGTGGTGCTTCCTACGCTTGAGCCAACCGCCACGCCACGGCCGATTGGAAATGCTTCAAAACGTTTGGCACAGGTCGAAAAATTGATCGAGAACGAGAGCTGGGATGAAGCCGTGACGGCGTTGGTTGCGTTTCAGCTTGACTTTCCGGGCTATGAACGCTACACAACAGATGTGATGCTGTTTGAAGCTTACTCACGGGCGGGATTTTTCCATACAAACCGCAACAGTATCGCCATTGGGATTGCCTATTTTGAACAGGCCCAAAAGTTAGGGACGCTTTCTGAGGAGGCCGCCGGACAGTTGCGCTACGCAAAGTTGTATCAAGATGCGCTGGCTTACTATGGAATTAACTGGCCCGTTGCGATTCAAAACTTTAGAGAAATTTGCAACTTCGCGCCAGTTTACCAAGACTCTTGCTCACAACTATACGATGCGTATGTGGCCTATGGCGACATTTTTTATAACAGTAAAGATTTCTGCCCTGCCGCAACCCAATATTCGCAAGCGTTGAAGCTAAAATCGTCTGGACAGGTGCAAACTCGCTACAATTCAGCAAACGGGGCGTGTAATACGGCGACAACTACACCTCAATGGTGGGAAGTGACACCTTCCCCATAGCAAAAATTAATCACACTTTACACTTAAATGACGGACGCACACTATAATTAATGCATGGCTGTTGAATTTGGAGAACCTCTTAGCAAGCGCGAGCGAGATGTATGGCAGGAACTGGCCTCAGGCTCGTCGAATAAAGATATTGCAGAAGCCCTTTTTATAAGCCCTAATACGGTTAAGGTACATGTCCGTAACATTCGCACAAAACTTGGTGCAACATCGCGGACGGAAGCAGTTACGAAGGGGATTCAACTCAACGTAGTCGAGGGATTTCGGATAGTAGAGCCAGTTGCCCCTATTGAGCCGGAACCAATCCCCAAACCTGACCCCCCCGAACCTGAAGTAAGCCCTGTCGCCAAGCCAGACCCTGTTCAGCCAGCCCCAGTTTTGGCAAATAATGTTGATGTCGTATCCCCTCCGATCGAGGTTGAGGCAGTTAGTGCGCCAGTTTTACAATCGGCCGATTCCCCCAAATATCTATCTGTCGTTCTATTTTCCATGTTGCTTATCGGGGTTGTGTTTGTCGGCTGGTTTATCATCCCTGAGATGTCAGGGGAAGGGCTTCCTGCTATGGATCAACCACAGCCAACGGTCGAACTAGATGCGACTGGGTGGTTTGAAGCACAATCGGTTAATGTGCCTGTTTCACGGCACACACTGTCTAGCATTGGCGGGGAACTCTATTTAATCAGCGGTGAAACAGAGTCTGGGGTCAGCGCTCAAACCTTGCGCTACAAGACAACAGAGTTTGTTTGGGAGTCGCGGGCCGATAAGCCGACGCCCGTTCGTGATGCGGCAAGCGTCGTGATTCAAGGGCAGATTTACGTGGTTGGCGGGCAATTGGAAGATGGCAGTTACACCAACCATTTAGAAGTTTATAGCCCACTGGGCGATTTATGGCGCTCTGCCTCGGCGATGCCGCTTGCGGCTGGGGGTGGGGTGGCGTTGGTAAGTGGTGATTTGCTCTACTACATCGGTGGTGAGTCAGAGGCTGGCCCGTTGCGCGATGTGTTTGTTTATGATCCTTCTGCTGACGGATGGCGTCCGCTTCCAAGTCTAGCTGATGCGCGTAGCTATGCGGCTGGTGGCGTTTTGGCGAATAGTTTGGTTGTTGCAGGCGGGTTAAATGAAAGCGGTGAGCTAAGAAGCTGCGAACGTTTTGATCTCAATCAAGTGGTTTGGGAGCCGTGTGCTGATATGTTGACGCCTCGTGCTGGCGCAAGCGCCAATGCCATTTTTAATGAGCTGCACGTGTTGGGCGGTGGCGTAACGGGGGCTGTGTCGCATGGCGAAATTTATGATAGCGATCGGGATGAGTGGAAGTTGTTGAATATGCCGACTTTAGATCCGGCCGAAAATTACACACATCTAAAAACAGCAACAATTGAAACTAATATTTATATTGTCGGTGGCGAACGAGACGGCGTAAAGCAAAATACAAGCTATATTTACAAAACGCTCCCCTTTCAATTTTTTGTCCCTGCTGCAACAAACAATTAGCAATAGTGTAACGTATCAACGATGTCTCGCGTTGTAGTAAAGATATAAAACATCAGCTAAGTCCAACGTGGACCAAGTTGCCAATATCAATTTCTTGCATGTTATAGGCCCCTCAACACGCTTAGGACATATAAAAAGTTACAAATTGTCTTTCTTTTTAGGTTTAGAGTTGGGAACTTGCTGCTTAAATAATGGTAATTCGTTACTTTGATCTCATTTACTCATATTCGGCGCGTTCTTCAGAAGATTCCTCCCAAGACTCAGCAAAAAACCACGTAATTATTTTTGCATCTCCCCAAGGTTTAAGCGCTTGCATCAGCAAAATACCCGTTTCAGTTGCTAATGCAGCGTGATAATCATCGCTGGATTCAAAATATAACTCATACATTAAGTAGAAACGCGACTGTCCGCCAGGCTTGCCGTGGATACGACTTACCTCTGTTTTTACCAGCCGATCAAGCTGTTCTGCCAGAGGTAGATGCGTCTCAGAGAAGAATGTATCTATCTTGTACAGGTCATCTACCTGACGATAAATAGTGACAAATTTGAACATGAGAACTCCGCTATCGTGAATTTATGTTTGGTTGATCCACTATCAGAGTGTACTTGCGCACAACTTGTCTCGCCACTTTGCCTTAGTACTAGCCTCCTCTCATTCTTAATTAAGTAAATCCATAAATTTGTTTACAAATCATAGGACAAAAAGGGGTCATACAGGTGACAATGGTTGACCTTTCTTGCAAGGGTAGA
>JBMZDF010000488.1:0-4913 GCA_049614105.1 Promineifilaceae bacterium (SeqCode) | reverse complement strand
TAATAAGTTTGATAAAAGCTGTCGATCAGATTATGGCTGGCATCCTTCCCACCGCGTAAACTGCCCACACCATCTGCAACAGCTATCAAACGCCCATTGGTTTCATACAAATCGTTTGCAACAGGCTGCGTCACGCTGCCAGCAAAAAACATTGCGTCTTCGTTATCTTTACGCTGTTGCCCAACGTCACTAATGCCCCAAATATCATACTGCATTGTTGTCATAGAGAGAAAGGGTGAGAGTTGAAGGATGACTGAGTGCGGCTAAGCAGACCACTCTTTATCCCTCGCATTTAAGGAACTATCCCCTTAAATAAACATGAATTCGCTTACATACCTCATTAAGCGTTTAACAAATTTACAGAGCTTTCACATCTTCTGAGATAGGCAGGGTAAAGTAGAAAACGCTGCCGCGATTAATTTTACTAGTGACCCAAATATCTCCCCCATGCGCTTGCACAATATGTTTGGCGATTGCCAACCCCAAGCCTGTCCCGCCTGAATTACGCGACCGATCGGTTTTGTAGAATCGCTCAAACACACGCGGTAAATCTTCCTCAGGAATCCCAACGCCGCTATCGCGCACGGAAACCATAATTTCGCTGTCGTTCTTTGAAGCGTTAATGCGAATTCGGCCGTTATCTGGCGTAAATTTAGTCGCGTTGTGCAGCAGATTGGTCAAAACCTGTCGCACACGCTGCGCGTCAGCCAACACGTCAGGCAAATCTGCTGGGATTTTGATCTCCACTTGCAAATTTTTACGCTCGATGTGCGAACCAAGCTGCTCAACGGTTGAATCAACAATCTCCTGAAGCGGACTCGGCAACAGTTGCAGCGGCACTTTCCCCGACTCAATCCGCGACAATTCCATCAGTTCTGACACCATCTGAGTCATGCTGTCCACTTCATGCGCCGCACGACCCAGAAAGCGTTCCGCCATCGGCCGATCGTCCAGCGCCCCGTCCTGCAACGTTTCAATCACGGCCCGCACCGACGCCAAGGGGGTGCGCAGTTCGTGCGATACGTTGCTGATAAAATCACGCCGCACCGTTTCCATCCGTCGAATTGATGTCAGGTCGTGCAGCAAAACCACATAGCCCTGCACCCCATCATCGATCAAAGGCGTGACATCAACCTGTAAAAATAGCCCGTTGCGCCGCATATCGACCACTGCGTTTTGCGGTTCTTGCGAGTCAACACATCTCTGTAGAATCTCAATAATTTCATGCTGTCGTACCAATTGGGCAAAACTACCGTCAATTGCATCTGCGTGCGCTGTGCTAAACAAAGTTAGAGCAGCCTGATTCGCAGACTCCACCCAGCCAGCACGTCCCACAATAATCACCCCATCGACCATTTGAGTAAACACGGTATTAAGTCGGTCGAGGCTGTGTTCAAGTCGCTGTTGTTCTTCTTTTTCTTGGCGATCTAGTTCGCTGAGTCTGTGCAAAATTCGGCCGATTTCTCCCTTCGGCAAAAAGCCAAATCGCACTGACTTGTCCCCAGCAGCCCGTTGCTCCAGCAGCCCTTTTAAACGCGCTATCGGCTCTAAAAACTCATGCTGAAAGATCCAAGCACCATACGCAAGGCTTACCAACCCGCCCATAACCCCCAGCCAGACAAGACCCGTATTCTCTCGAAAAAACAACACCAGCAGAAACATGGCCCCCGCCACAGCTATTGGACTCATCAACCGCCGTTGCATACCCTAAACTCCTTCCTAATTAGATCACAATGAATCGTTAGCGAAAACCTCAGAGGTTTATTGTCATCTACTCTGGTTTGTGCATAAAAACCTCTGAGGTTTATTGATCAAAACTCATTGTGTCTAACCTAGCCTTCAAACCGATACCCAACACCACGCACCGTCACAATTCGTCGTGCTTTACTCGGATCAACTTCAATCTTTTCACGCAGCCAGCGAACATGTACATCAGCGGTGCGGCTGCTGTCGTTTGCCCACCCCCAAACGCGCTCCAAAATCAGATCGCGTGAGAGTGCGATCCCACGATTCCGCGCCAAGAAAAGCAACAAATCGTACTCCTTCGGCTTCAAATGCAGCACCGTGTTCTCAATCCGAACTTCGCGTCGATCGGTATCAATCACCATATTGCCATGCTCAATGAGCGGGTTCACAACCGCATCAGGGGTTTCTAAAACGCCTGCTTCTTCACGCATCAAGCGCATTCGTCGTAGCTGCGCCTTGACACGTGCCAGCAGTTCTCGCATGCTGAATGGCTTGGTGATGTAATCATCTGCACCCATTTCTAGCCCAACAATTTTGTCAACTTCATCTACTCTTGCGGTCAACATCAAAATCGGGGCGTTCATTTCCCGACGCAAAATGCGACAGACTTCAAATCCGTCCATCCCTGGCAACATGACATCCAACACGATCAAATCTGGCTTAAACTCACGCGCCAACTGCAACCCAACACGCCCGTGACTGGCGGTTGCTACTTTATAACCTTGTCGTTTCAGGTTATATTCAAGCGTCTCTAACAGCGTGATTTCGTCTTCGACAATGAGAACTTTTGGTTCCATAGATCTATTCCTAAGAGGGGGTTGGTGGAGAGTAGAGAATATAGAAATTGTTCTTCACTTTTCACTACTCACTTTTCACTTTTCACTTTCCTAGCCTAACATCTTTTTGAGTCGTTCCGCAATTGTTAATAAAATCTTGACATTGGGAAATTGCGCTGATATGCTTGCCGAATCATGTCAGCAGAACGATTTAGCAGCTTCTTATTCTATAGCAACCCCGCACTCGCTGCGCTAACGTTGCTTCGTGCTGACTAAGCAAGAAAGAAGCTTATTGAACGAAGACACAAGACGCGGCTCAGGCTGCGTCTTTTTTGTTGTCTGGGCAGTTTGAGATACAGTTCTTATACAATTCTTGCAAGCACCCTAATTGGGTACTTATGTCTCGTTAGAAGGTTAATTTATATGTTGGAATCACTTGAACAAGCCTATCAGGATGCGCTAGGCACGCTAAATTCGGCCGAAACCTCCACCCAGCTCACAGAATGGCATCGCGCCATTCTCGGCCGCAAGGGCAGCATTCAGCTCATGAGCCGCTCGTTCGGCTCACTTTCGGCCGAAGAAAAGCCCATTTTTGGCCGTCGCATCAATGAGGTCAAGAACGACCTCCAAGCGCAATTTAGCACCAAAGAAGCCTCAATCAAGATGGCCGAAATGGAAGCCAAGATTGCCTCTGATGCCATCGACGTCACCCTACCCGGACGCCCACAGCCGCGCGGTGGTTTGCACCCCAGCACCCGCGTCATGCGCGAAATCTATCGCATTTTTGGCGATATGGGCTTCCAAATCTATCGCAGCAACGATGTCGTCACTGATGAGGTCAATTTCGAGTGGCTCAACATGCCGCCCGAACACCCTGCCCGCGATATGCAGGACACCTTCTACACGCAAGACCCAGATGTGTTGCTACGCACGCACACCAGCGGCGGCCAAATTCTCGCCATGCGTGAATACTGTCCTGAACCAATCCGCGTGATTCTGCCGGGCATGTGCTACCGCAACGAACAAATAACCTCGCGCAGCGAAATTCAGTTTCACCAAATTGAAGGGCTAGCCGTGGGCCACAATATCACCTTGGCCGATCTCAAAGGAACGCTGACCGAGTTTGCCAAACGCCTATTTGGCGCAGACCGTAAAACTCGTTTCCGCGCCAGTTACTTCCCCTTTACCGAACCAAGCGCCGAAATGGACGTCACCTGCATCATTTGCGATGGTAAAGGGTGCAAATTGTGCAAAAAGACAGGCTGGCTCGAAATTCTCGGCTGCGGCATGGTACACCCAACGGTGCTGCGCAACGGTGGCTACGACCCTGATGTCTACACTGGATTTGCCTTCGGCATGGGGCCTGAACGCATCACAATGCTCAAATACGGCATTGAAGACATTCGCTATTTCTGGAGCAACGATCTCCGTTTCCTTTCTCAATTTTAAGACTGGGTAAAAAGCAAAAGGTACAAAGTGAAAAGTAGCGTCAGATCGCCACTTTTCATTTTCCACTCGCCACTTTTCACTCCTTTTCGGAGCATCACATGAAAGTTCCAATTTCTTGGTTAAAAGATTATGTAGACATCACCATGTCCCCTGCTGATTTGGCAGAGCTGGTTACAAACGCGGGCATGGAAGTCGAGACGGTTGAATATATTGGGATCGAAGGCGCTTCCCTTGTTTGGGATCGCGAGAAGATTTTGCTCGGCCAAATTTTGCAGGTCGAACAGCATCCCAACGCTGACACACTTGTGTTGGCAACGGTTGGATATGGTGCGGACGAGCCAAAGGTGGTTGTCACGGGCGCACCCAACCTGCATCCCTTCATCGGCGCTGGCGACTTGAGCGATCAACAGCTTTATGGCGCGATCATTTTTGAGGGTGGAACCTATCTCAACCCGTACAAAAACAATAAGCCAACCAAACTCAAAGGCAAAGCACTACGCGGCATCGAAAATAATGCAATGCTGTGTTCAGAGGTTGAGCTAGCGGCTGGGGAAGATCATGAGGGCATCATGATCATGCGCAAGGACGAAAACACCCCACACTATATTGCTGGCACACCGTTGCAAGATATTTTGGGCGACGCCGTGCTTGATATTGACATCATTCCCAATATTGCGCGTTGCGCCTCAATTGTTGGCATTGCCCGCGAAGTGGCCGCTCTGACGGGTCAAACGATGCGCTATCCAAGCTATGACGTTGTGATGGAAGGGGCAGCGCTGGGTGATCGGATCAAGATTACAACAGAACACCCAGACCTCAACCCACGCTTCACCGCTATTTTGATTGAAGGGGTCGAGCAAAAGCCATCTCCTTACTGGATGCAGCGTCGTTTGGCGCTGGCAGGGCAGCGTGCCATCAACGTGGTTGTTGACATCAGCAACT
>JBMZDF010000487.1:0-4915 GCA_049614105.1 Promineifilaceae bacterium (SeqCode) | reverse complement strand
GGAATGGGAACGTCCCGATAGTCCAGTTTATCGTAGCCGCCGTTGCCCGTGGTGACAACCGCTTTCATTGTGGGCTGGTTGGGCTGGCATTGAAACCGATTTGGATCACGCTCAAATAGATAGCTTAGATTAGGCATGGTGCTCTCTGCATATTTCGATTAAGAAACCTCTGAGGTTTGTCGCTAATGGTTATTTGCGATCCTGTTTAGTATACTGTATTCGACGCTACTCGTTGTTATACTGGTGGTATGAAGCTTTTGAATTCGGCCGAAAAAGAAGCCCTCCGCGCCCAAACTATCCAAACCTACACCCCAACCTATTTAGCAAGCTGGCGACAGCAGCGTGATCCGCTGGCCGACGCTGTTGTGGCGTCGATTGCGGCCGATATACGGGGCGTCGTTCCCGATGGGTATCCCGATTTATTAGCCGCCTGTGAAGCATTTGCAGCAGATGGGGATGTAGCCTGTCGTCGTTTTCTGGATGTGGTACACAGCACGCCCGATTGGGTTGACCACAGCGACTTTGAAGCGGGGCGCGTGCTGTTTCGTCGTAACGGCGTTCTCACGTTTTTGACAGGCATCAGCGTGCTTGTTTCTTCCTATGGTGGCTACAAAGACAATAAAGTGCTGGTGCTATCAAACCGCTTAGGCGAAGGGGATTCATTTCGGCGGGCGGTCGAGACGGCCCAATTCACCCTTAACGTGACTAAACCAGACGGGCTGCACGTTGGCGGATCGGGGTGGCGGTCTATTTTGCAGGTGCGTTTGCTGCATGCTCGCGTGCGCCAATTTTGCGTGCGCGGCAATTTTCCTGTGGCGCTTTACGACCAACCAATCAACCAAGAAGCGATGTGTGGCGCAATCATGCTATTTTCGCACGGCGTGATTCGGGCGCTCGAACTGCTCAACGTCACCGTGACCGAGCTTGAAAAAGAGTCGTATCATGCGCTGTGGCGTTATGGCGGCTGGTTGATGGGGGTTGATGTGGCGCTGCTGCCCGAACGGCATGTGGAAGAAGAAACGCTATTTGACCTGCATCAGTATGATTATCATCCTGATGCAGACACAGACAAACTGTTTAACGGCACGGTGGGCGGCATTGTGTACGGTGCAAAAAACTTACCCCTTTGGATGACGCTGTTGGGCGGCGGCATGTTGCGCTCCCGTGCCTTTGTTGAAAATTTTGTCGGCTACACGGTAAATGATGCGCTGCGCGACCATTTGGCGTTGCAGCCAACGTTTGGCTGGCGTTTCTTGTTTGGCGCAATTCGAGTCGTGTTGGGGATGTTCTCGTTTATACAGACGCATTGGGCTGGTTTCGGCCGAATTCAACACCGCATCCAAAACAGCCTCATGCAACGCATGATCGCCACCCTCAGCGCAGACGATCCCGTGCAGTTTAACAACACGGGGTTACTGTCCTAGGGTGGCAATCAAAGAAGGGCAACAATCAACTCAAGTAGATCACATAAAGTTTCGATCAGTAATCAGACGCCCCAGCGGGGCGTCTCTACAGGTTGACGTCTCTGGTAGAGACGTCGCCGCTGGCGCGTCTCTGTTAGAAAATCTAGATGATTTTTCGTCAATCACTACTTGTGATCTACTTAGCCCAGCCGCCACCCAATAAACGGCACTTCCATCTCATCCGCCATCAGCGACGAATGGCGTGAGATTACAATTTTCGCCTTTTCCATTTCAATCGGTTCGATCCATGTCGCATTGCCACGCATCAGAACAATAAAGTCGCCCAAACGCTCACGGGTGCGGGGGGCAAAGGGCGGTGGGCCATAGAGACCCAGTTCAAGCGCATCTTCAGAGCGCAGCGCATACGCTTTGTCTGGAAAATGTTCGTTGATATAGTCGATGGCGTCTTGAACGCGCCCTTGTTTGGCGTACAAAATCGGCATGCGGCCGCTACCAGCCAGCCGCATGAGCAGCATGTCCTGTAGCTCTGGATGTTCCTCCAGCAAAATTGCGTCTGACAGCGGCACGTCAATTTGTCCGTGGTCGGCCATCAGCAGCACAACAGTTCCCTCGCGTGCTTCGGGAGAAAGGGCGTCGATGAGCAAGTGTTTGAGCTGCCAGAAGAGGGTGTGTGTTTCGGCCGAAATCACATCATGCTCATTGCCATAAATGTGGCTGAGCTTGTCCACCGTTTCCCAATACATGTGAATATACAACTTCTCGTCACGGCTTTCCTCCAGTTGGTCACGCACCTGCGTCATCATGTCTGCGACAGAAGATGCCCCTCGGCTGTCTGTGAGACTTCTGCCGTGCATGTTGCTTAAAGCTGAGCCTACAATGTTACGATTTTTGTAGGCAAACGATTGAACACCCGCTTTCGTCATTTTGCTGCCAACACTTTCTGTTGCTAAAAACGACACAGGATCGAGTCCCGCATCGATCAAACTATCTGGCAGAGTTGCAAACGCGGGCGTCATGTGGATCATCTGACCAATTGTGCCCAGTTCTGGTAACAAAATGCGGATATTAACCAGTCCATGCTGACCAGGTGCGGTGCCAGTCCAAATGCTAGAGAGTGCGTTGGTCGTGGTCGAAGGAAAGACGGAGGTAATCTTGCCATCAACCGTTGCCTCAGCCAAACCCGCCAAACTGTCACGTTCACGTTCAATAATATTCCAGCCAAGGGCATCAATTAGAAAGACGACGACGCGCTTAACATCGCCAGCCAAAGGTTGCCACAGTTCCTCACGTAAGGGCGGCAATCCTTCAAACGGCACGTCGAGTAAAGTGGCTGCGGTCGCAGGGATGTTTGCGATCGTTCCAGAGTCATAATCGGGTAAAACGAATTCTTCGGGCAACTGTATTGGCATCGTGATTCCTTAAGGATGGGTTGATAAATGTTTAAGTGTCGAACGTCTATTTTATGGGATGAGTTGTGTGATTTGCGAGATCGCGCTGGCTATCGTTGCGCTTAGTCCAGCAATTTCAAAACGTTTCTGCCAGATCGGCAGGATGCGCAGCAAATCGACTCGATCCATTTTGCTGCTAAATTGCAATAGGGTTCGACATAGTTGGCTGTTTTCTTCGGCCGATAACAACGGCAGCAAATTCGTCATATCGCGGATAGTGCGCCGAGCATCGCCGTTGTCAGCGATATGCGTAACGCCTTCCAGCACTTTGTTGAGATAAATCGCACGATTAACATCATCAGCTACAAATGCGAACACCCACGCACACCAAACATGAACCTTGAAACGGGCAGGTAACCTTTGTATTCCAGTTACAACGGCCGCTTGCCAAGCCTGCTGCATCGGCGCGTCAACATGTGAAATCAGCAAGGCAAACTGATGCAAGCGAGCATAGCATCGGTTCGGTTTCTCCGACAGCATCAGGTCAGCAAGATCATCAACAGACGGCAGCGGGTGCAATTGGAGCCATTCCCGTTGTGCGTCAGGATGCAAACGCGGCCACAGCCAAGCGGCTAACAGATTAAATTCGTGCGGTCGGAACGCCTGCCGATCGGTTTCTGGCAACAATCTCTGTTCCTTTTTGGTGAATGACTTGTCGATTTTACGTTTCCAAAACGCGGGCGATTCAATTTCGGCCAGCAAGCCTTCTACCTCATTTGTCGTCAATGTATCGATAAATATACGAAAATACTGGCTCACATAATCAGTGAGATGCATTTTCGATTGTTCTCCGCCCTGCATCGCGCAGTGGAGATCGTACAGTGCCGAGACAAAATCTGGAAACAGGTCCGCTCGTTTTCCGCTGGGCTGTAGTCTGATGCGGTGGGCTAATTCTTCTGTTCGGCCGAATGAAACCGACACCCTTAATAATTCGTTGGCAAAATTAATCTCCGCCACGGCCGAACGATACTGTTCGATCAATTTCGCATGCGCTTTACCCGTCGCATATGGCAAAAGATGGCGCAACGAATAGGCTGTGGCACGCGGCGGTAACTCATCAAGCGTCTGCGCCGTAATTTGATCGATCGCCTGACGCTGTTGTTCGGCCGTCAGCGCGTCAAAAATATACGCAAGGGATAACGGCTCTGTCATACGAGCCTGTCCAATCCACCATCCAATCAGCTTTTCAAGCATCTCATCATCGATCAAATGAGCATAACGATGGTCAAAAGCAATACATGCCGTTGTGCTGTACATAATATCGTTAATATGGTGCTTGGTTTGCTTCGCAAGCAGTTCCATCGCTTCATCAAATGGCAACGCGGTCGCAAGGTAAGCGACTGCGCGGTTTGCAACTAAGCTATCTGCCGGTTCAGGCAGTTCCTCCAACGCAAGGTGAGCATATTTAAGCTGCCGATCCGCGCTCATGCGGGTCGCAATATATGCCATCGTGGCCGCCCTTGAGTCATCGTACTTGATTTGCGTGGCAGCTCCCCATGCTTCGTTAAACATATTGTTATAAGCAGGTGCATCAGCGGCAAGATGATAAGCAATCGAGGCAATGCCAAGCGCACGGTTTTCTTCTTTCGGGTAACTTTGTAGCTGCTTATATAGACGATCAATCAGGCGGGCAAAGTGAACACCTTTGAGGTAGTGGAAACCATCCCCCATATATTTGAACGGGATTGCCCCATAGCCCTCTTCCACTTTTTTTCCAAACAACACCCCCACGATATAGGCAGTAAAACTTTGCCTTTCCCACAGTTGACTTGTGCTTGGCAGTGTGATCTCCAATTGGCTAGATAGCTGATCTAACCATGCTATTTGTGCTTCAACTGGCAACATTCCCATGTATGGAAGGATGGCGTTGATATACCGCCCCCACATATCGGGCAAGCTCGTGTATGAGAATAACGCGAAAAAGATAGCTTCAAAAGCTGTCGGCTGTTTTTCAGGGGGCAAAATCTCCGCGATTTTTATATACAGTTCATGCCATCCCCCATTAGAACCAACGTCAGGCAGGTGTGTCCAAAGCGCGGTTGC
>JBMZDF010000486.1:0-4937 GCA_049614105.1 Promineifilaceae bacterium (SeqCode) | reverse complement strand
CAGTGCTTCCAATGTATTGCGCAGCGTGTAAATTTCCCACGCATCATGGGCATTTAGCGAGCGAACCGCGTTCCCTTTATACGGTTCATAACGGATGATGCCTTCGTGTACCAGTTGTTGGATGGAGGTGCGAATGGTGCTGCGGCTCACGCCTAGCTGTTTCGCCAGCCCCTCTTCTGTAATTTGCTCGCCTGGTTGAAGGACGCCAGACAAAATGTCGTTGCGCAATACATCGGCCGCTTGGGTTCCAAGTCCTCGTTTTAGCATAAAATGGTATCTTCTCAAAAATTGGGTGAAAATTTTGCACTACTGTGCCGCAGAGCGGCAAGAAAGACACGCCCACGCAGAGCGTAGGCGCGAGTTTGTGAGTTCGTGAGTTCGCGAGTTTGCGAGTGATTGTGGAAGTTTGAGAAGTCGCATAGCGTTGATCTAAATGAAAAGGTTTCTTAGTTTCACTTGAGATAATGACTCAAGGTGCTGAATAAATTTGTCGCTTTGCATGAAGCTGATTGGCTGATCTGGCGAAATTATAGGTTGCCAGCATTGCATTGTCCAATTGTTGACAATCGGACAATATAGCGGGTAAACTCCTGAAACGTGAAGAAAGGCGAATTTCGGCCGAAATACATGATCTGAGGACAAATGATGAAGTTAACCGATTTTAAGGCACTTACCTTTGACTGTTATGGCACATTGATCGATTGGGAAAGCGGCATGGTCGCTGCGCTAACCCCATTGACGAGCCAGTTACCAACACCACTGTCGCGTGACGAAATTCTTGAAGCACATGCGCGTCATGAATCGACGCAGCAGGCGCAAACGCCGTGGAAGCTGTACCCTGAGATTTTGTCGCTGGTGTACAAGCGGCTTTCTGAGGAGTGGGGCGTTCCTGCTGGCTGGGATGCGTGTGAGCAGTATGGGCAGTCGGTAAAGGATTGGCCCGCGTTTGCAGATTCGGCCGAATCCCTCCAATACTTAAAACAACACTACAAACTCATCATCCTCTCTAATGTAGACAACCGCAGCTTTGCCGCCAGTAACGCTAAACTGGACGTCACCTTCGATGCCATCTACACGGCGCAGGACATCGGCACGTACAAGCCGAAAGACGCGAACTTTGAGTACATGCTGCGCCATCTCAAAACAATGGGGATCGAAGCATCGGACATTTTGCACACCGCCGAGAGCCTATTCCACGACCACGTGCCAGGGAAGCGCAACGGGCTGGCAAACTGCTGGATTTACCGTCGCCATGCTCAGGAAGGGTTTGGCGCAACGATGGATCCCGGCCAACTGCCGCCCATCGATTTCAAATTTACGAGTATGGCAGCATTGGTCGAAGCACATAAGGCAGCACTTGCTCAGAGCTAGGTAATGGGAATGAATGATGGAAAATAACAGCACTCTCGATCCACTGCTACAGCCCTACACAATCAAAGGCTTGACGTTTCGCAACCGTATCATGAGCACGAGTCATTCGGAAGGGTATTCTGACAAAGGGATGCCGAAGGAGGCGTTGCAGCGTTATCATGAGGAGAAGGCACGGGGTGGCATTGCGCTGACGATGTTTGGCGGATCAAGCAACGTTTCGGCCGATTCTCCCAACGTGTTCGGCCAGCTCAACTTTGGCACCGACGCCGTTATTCCCCACCTCCAACAATTCTCGCGCCGCGTCCACAATTACGGCGCGGCGATTATGGTGCAGATTACCCACCTTGGGCGACGCGGCTCCTCAACCGCTCACCCGTGGCTGCCAACCCTCGCCCCCTCATCGATCCGCGAAACGGTACACCGCAGCGTCCCCAAAGAGATGGACCTCTACGATATTCAGCGTGTCATTCGCGAATATGGTGACGCCGCACTGCGTTGCAAAGAAGGCGGGTTAGACGGGCTGGAAACGATGACGGGTGGTCATCTGACAGGCCAATTTTTGTCGCCAATGACCAATCGGCGCACCGACAAATACGGTGGCTCGCTCGAAAATCGGCTGCGCTTCATCCGCGAAGTGCATGAGGAAATTCGGCGGCGCGTCGGTGATAAGTATATTGTCGGCATTCGCTATGTGATGGATGAAATGAGCAAAGGGTGGCTCACACGTGATGAAGGGTTACACGCCGCACAAATTTTAGAGGCGGACGGCACGATTGACTTTTTCAATCTGTCGATGGGGCGCATCGATACGCAGCGCGGGCTGTCTGAACAGTGTATGCCAGGCATCGAGCAGCCGCTTGCGCCGTTTTTGGAAGATGTCAGTCAGTTTCGCGCCGAACTCAAGTCAACCGTGTTTCATGCGGCACGCATCATCCATGCCGAAACGGCACGCCAAGCGATCCGCGACGGCATCCTCGATATGGTGGCGATGACCCGCGCCCACATCGCCGATCCGCATCTGGTTAACAAACTCATGCGCGGTGAGGAAAAGCGCGTGCGCCCCTGTGTCAGCACACAATTTTGTCAGGGTACAAAACCCGCGATGTGCATCCACAATCCAGCTATCGGCCGCGAAGCGCGTTTACCGCACGTCATCAAACCCGCAGACGTAGCCCGTAAAGTGGTTGTCGTCGGTGGCGGCGTCGCTGGGCTAGAAGCGGCGCGTGTGTGTGCCGAGCGTGGGCATCAGGTCGTTTTGTTTGAGGCTAGCGATAAGCTGGGCGGGCAAATCAATCTGGCGGCGAAGGTCAGAGTGCGACAGGCGTTGCGGGAAATTGTGGCGTGGCGCGAGGCGGAGATGGAGCATTTGGGGGTTGATGTGCGTTTGGGTCAGAAGGCGGATGTTGTGGGAATTTCGGCCGAAAAACCAGACATCATCATCATCGCCACAGGCGGCACACCTTATTTCTCAGACTTCAAAGGCGCAGAGTTGTGCCACTCTGTCTGGGATGCGCTGAGCGATACGCAAAAATTTGCAGGCAGCGACGTGCTGCTCTACGATGGCATCGGCCAGCACCAAGCGCCAAGCTGCGCCACGCATCTTGCCACCCACGGCACGACAGTCAACTTTGTCACAATTGACGCGCTGCTTGCCGAAGAAATGGGCGGCTCCGAGCGTGTGATGCATCGCAAACGCTTCCAGCAGCACGGCATTCCCGTCCACATCGACCTGCACATTCGCAGCGTCGAGCGCGTTGGCAACAAGCTCAAAGCGACATTTCAGCATGAATTGACCGATACGCTGCACAGCTTTACCGCCTCGCACATCATTGTTGAGCAAGGCACGAAACCGACCGCCGACCTCTATCACGCGCTGCGCGACGACGCCTGCAACAAAGGTGTCACCGACATCAAGGCGCTGCTTGCCAGTGAGGCACAACCCCAGCGCGGCGCATGGGCGACAGGCTACGAACTGCACCGCATCGGCAACGCCGTCAGCAGTCGTGCTATTCATTCAGCCGTGTTGGACGCGCTGCGACTCTGCCACATGATGTAATCTGGTGGTCAGCATGTCGAGTGAGCAGGACGCCAGATATGGTTGACACGCTGACTTTTTGACATGCTGACGCCCCAAAAGGCAACTTATGTACGACTATATAATTATTGGCAAAGGGATGATGGGTGCAGCGGCGGCTCGCTATTTGAGTAGCTGGTCAGACAATGTGGCGCTGGTCGGGCCATCCGAACCAACGCACTGGGAGACGCATCAAGGTGCGTTTTCGAGCCACTATGACAGCGGGCGCATCACGCGCGTGCTAGACAGGAACGTCGTGTGGGGAAAAATGGCGCAGCGGTCGATTGCCGCTTATGGCGACATTGAACAGCGTAGCGGCATTCAATTTCATTATCCATCGGGCGGCGTTGTTGTGGGGCAGTCAGATTATGTCGAGGCGAATGCAATCGTTGGCGAACAGCTTGGCGCTGATTTCGGCCGAATGCCAGCCAGCCAGCTCCCACAAAATATGTGCATTCAGTTCCCCGACGGACTCGACGCGATCCATGAACGGGGTCAGGCTGGCTTCATAGACCCGCGCAAACTGGTGGCGGCTCAAACGGCGGTTTGCCGTCAGCAGGGGGCAACCGTCATCGATGAAGCGGTTGCGTCAATTGATGTTCAGACGGATGGCGTTGTGGTGCGGACAGAATCTGGCGACGTGGTGAAGGCGCAAAAAGTTGTTGTGGCGGCTGGCGCATATTCGCAGTTTTTGCTGCCGCGTAAACTAAAAACAATCATCAAACCACGCACAATTGTCATGGCGCGATTGGATTCGGCCGAAGCGAAACGCCTTGCCGACATGCCGACAATCATTTATGTCAACAGCAAAACAACCTCGTTCATGACCTATTTTTACTCTGTGCCGCCAACCGTTTATCCAGATGGCAACACCTATCTAAAAATTGGGGGTGATATGCCAGATTTGGTCCCAGCCCAGAGTCCAGCCGAGCTGGCGGCATGGTTTAATCGCGGCGGCAACCCGCGCGAGGCCGAGTTGTTGACGCAATATCTGTACGAGACGATTCCAGATTTTCGGCCGATTGAGCTGATCACAAAGCCGTGCGTGGTTATGGCGACAGCCCACGACCGACCCTATATTGACGCCATTGTTGATGACCGTTTGTTTGTGACAACAGGTGGCAACGGTGCGGCGGCAAAATCATCCGATGAAATCGGCCGATTAGGAGCACTGCTAGCCAGTGGACAGTGGGACGAAAGTTATCAGCGTGATGACTTTCGCGTAGTGTGTTGAGATAGGGTCTTGTCGTTTCAAGTTGTCACTCTCGACAAATAAGCAAATACAGGGAAGTTTTAATTCAGATGCTAGTTCTAAAAATCATTATCGCGATTGGGTTCCTATTGGCAGGTTCGGCAAAGTTGTTGAGCGCAAAGCCAATTGTCGAACAATTTGAAGAATTCGGCCTTGCACCGTGGATGATGTACGCCGTTGGTACATTAGAGGTCGCGGGCGTAATTGGCCTGTTTATTGAACCGCTGACGTTTTGGGCGG
>JBMZDF010000485.1:0-4943 GCA_049614105.1 Promineifilaceae bacterium (SeqCode) | reverse complement strand
TTGATACCGTGCTTGTTGTCGATCGAACGGGAAGCATGGGGTCTGGTGGTCTATTTCCTGCCGCGATGACCGCTGTTAATATGTTTATTGCTGCGGCAGCACAAGATGGCATCGACCAGAATCCAAACAACCCTTTGTGGCATCAGGTTGGTGTTGCATCGTTTAACACCCAAGGAACGTTGGATAATCCACTAACTTGGGATCTCGCAAACTTAGTCCCTACTGTTTCTGCGCCAGATGGCTCAACAGCGATTGAGACAGGCCTTAACGTGGGGATTGCCCATCTTTCAGATTTCAACTTCCGTAATCCAAACGCCCAACCTGTCATAATTTTGTTATCAGATGGAGGGAACACGAATGCAGCCAGTGATACATGGACGGCAAATGCTGCTACTGCCGCGACTGCAGCTGGCATTCGCTTGGTAACAATTGCTTATGGAACAGGCGCACCCAGTACGCTTCTACAATCGATTACTCCAAACCCAGGTGACTTCTATCAGGCTGGAGCAGTTAACATTGATCAGATTTTGGCAAACATCGTCTCAACCTTGTGTACAGGTGATGTTTCAGGGCAAAAGTTCCACGATCAAAATGCGAATGGTCTTTGGGATAGTAATGAACCGCCACTAGAAGGATGGGTATTTACCCTTCTAGATTCGGCCGGGATTCCAGTTGACTCAGCCGTTTCTGGCCCAGACGGAACGTACACCTTTGAAGATGTTGCCATTGGGTCATATACAATTGTTGAGACAGGACAGCCTGATTGGTTTCAGACATTCCCGCCTGACGGTGCTGGGCATCAAGTTGTTGTCACCCCAGGCGATAATCTGACAGGGTTTGATTTTGGCAACACAGAATGCCCGACTTGTGGTGAAATTAGCGGGATTAAGTGGAATGATCTGAATGGCAATGGTGTTCAGGACGCAGGCGAACCCCCCTTAGCCGGCTTCAACTTTATTCTGGTTGATAGCAACGGTGAGTCAGCTGGATTTGCCACTTCAGGCTCAGACGGCAGCTTCACGTTCCCTGATTTGAGTGCAGACATCTACACAATTATAGAATTGGCACAGCCGAACTGGGTTCAAACGTTCCCCGCAGACGGGATGCCGCATGTGGTTTCCTTGGAGGCAGGGGAGTCTATTACTGGTGTTGACTTTGGGAACCAAGAGTGTGCTTGTGGCACAATTAGCGGTTACAAATGGGAGGATCAAAACAACAATGGCGTTTGGGACAGTGGAGAGCCTGTTTTAGACGGGTTTACGTTCCTGCTTTTGGATGCAAACAACAATCTTGTTGAAATGGTTACCAGCAATGCCAATGGTTATTATGAGTTCTCAGACTTGCCACCAGGCACATATATCGTTTCTGAGCAGGCGATGGGGGGATGGGCGCTTACTTCTCCGCAAACTGGCTCACATACGATCACAATTGGTTTTGGTGAGCACAGTATGGACAACAACTTTGGTAATTACCGTTGTGGCGATGACCAATGTGGTAGCGGTGCAGTCCTTGTCCCAACTATCAAAGGTTTAGAGAAACTGATGCCAGGTTCAAAGGGGCACATGACCGTCTCAATCAAGAATGAAGGCGAGGCAACACGCGGAACGCCGTCTGTTGTGCTACCGCTCGCAACGGGCTTCCAAGCCATTGAAAGGAGCTGGGCCGATAATGGCTGGAAATGTACAGCCTCAGAGGCAAGCGTGACGTGTGTTTACTCAGATGTCATTGAGCGTTCGGCCGAAACACAGGTTTCAATCCCAATGATGGCAACACGTGAGGCGCAGAGTACGATGCTATGTGCCTATGCTGGTGCGGTTAACGACTTGCACCCACAGGACAACTTTGCCTGTACACTCGTTAATTTTGGTGACACTCGGAAGTAAAGTTACAAACGGCGCTTTGTAAATCGGGTGTCAAGGCATCAGTGAAGACAAACATTGCTGATGCCAAACACTCTGATTGAGTTGTCCGCGAGTCACTTTACTCAAAAAAGGATAGTCACCGTTTCTAATAGGCGGTGACTATCCTGATTGTGTTTATACGTGTTGTTGGTCAGATGCTTCTTGCAGTTGGGGTTGACTATGACAGCGTTGTGCTTCTTGTATGAGATTCATTTTCTGGAAAAGCGTTTTGGCTGTTGCTAAATCGGCCGATCCCAACCCCTGCTCACCCTGTTCTAAATAAAGCCAGCCGCGCTCTCGCAACAGGTAGGCGGATATAAACTTATCCTCGTTCCTAGACGCAACTTTTAGCCCTTCCTCAAACGCAACATGTGCATAAGCAAACGCCTTGTGTTGCATGTGAATACGCCCCAACGTGTAGCTTGCATAAGGATAACACCCCCGTTCTTCAAGATAGATGACCTCCTGTGCATAACTTAACGCCGTTTGGGTGTCACCCTGTTCAAAGTACGCTTCCGCCAGATTGTTGAGTAAGGCTGGGATTGCCGCTTGATGTTGAATGCCGCGAAAGAACTGTAGGGCGGGTTCACCAAAGCGAACGACCTCTGCGTACTGTCCAACCTGAAGATGCATGCCTGCTAAATCCATTTTGACTGTTTCAACCAAATGACGATGGCCGATTGCGGCATAATATTCAATCGCTTGTTCCGCATGTTGACGGCCAAGGTCGATGCGGCCTTGTTTGCCGTAGATGATGGCAAGCTCGTGATGAAGTTCGGCGTGTTGGCTGGTTTCGGCCGAATCTAACGCCATCAACAACGCCTGTTCCGCCACCTCAAACTCACCCATCTGTTGCGCTACCCCACCTGCCAAACGTTTGTAGATCGCATAAATTGCGCGAACCTCTTGTCGGGCGTCCTGTAAATCGCCCGTCTGTCGATAGATTTGCCCACGACGGAAGCGGATCCTAGCCGCATGTTCCATCAACTCCGCCAGTTTGCCAAGCGCAAAATCATAGGATGCAAGCGCCTGATCTGACTGGCCCAATAATGACCAAGCACGTCCTTCTTGTTCCGCAATCACGACATCTTCTCGCGTTGTGTGGGCGGCTGGATCGCGCCCAACGGGTTGCGCGACGATCTCATTTAATTGGCCCGCTAGGTCAAATAGCTGGTTGCGGACAATACGCAGCTTTTTCTGAGAGGGGGCTGACAGTTGATTGATTGAGAGATTTGTAAAGATTTCGCGTGCGGATGCTGCGAACCCTCTGCCGATTTCAAGCTCTCGATGTGTGTACCAAATGTTTAACGCGTGAGAGGGTTTACCCGCACGATAATAATGATAAGCGGCCGCCGTATACTCACCAACCTGTATTCGGATGATTCCCGCCTGTTGGTGCAATTGTTCACGCTGTTCTTGCAACAGAATATGGTCATACAAATAGCGGCGATAAGGCGAGACAAACTCGATCCCGCCTTGTGTATCGACATAGAGTAGCTGTCGTTTAATGAGTGTCGAAATAGCCTGCGTCTGTTTTTGCCATGCGTGTAGCGGGGCTGGCGAACGATAGACGGAAAGCTCGGTCAATAAGTGTTGTTCTGCTGACGAAAGCCGTAGCCATAAGCGTTGAAATGGGCCAGATACATCAAGCCCCTTGTGCTTGTTAAATTTTGGATCGTCATCAAGGGTTGAGCAGAGCATTAACAAACGCGGATTGCCTTGGGTTGCCTGATGCCATTTGGCGACCGTAACCGAACCAATGTTAGGCATTTGCGACTGTAGCAGATGGGTCGTTGCGTTTAGAGCAAGTCCGCTCATTTGATAATGGATGGGGGTGTCGATGACGGGCATTTGCCCCATCAACAAGATTGGCGTCCGTGATACCAAGCTGTCTAGCAACTCGATTATGGCTGCATGTTCGGGGTTGACGCTATCCAACCGATCAACCTCGTCAAAACAGAGGAGCGGCCGATCTTTAAGATCCTGCTCCAAGAACCCCAGTAGGTATTTGTGATGGGCTAATCGGCCGCCATCAGCCATTAATTGTAGCCATAACAGCGATTGCCCCTGCTGATGGAGAAAGTGGGCAAGGGCAAAGACGAGACTGTTGAATTGGTCGTTTAGCTTGGGGCGAACCGTAAACCAAAATGACGCGGAGGCTTGCCACTGGGTACAGACGGCGGTTCCCAGCGTTGTCTTGCCGATGCCGCCGGGGCCAGAAAGCATGACGGCCTGCTGGGTTTTTAGGTTGTTGACGATGTTGTCTTGGAGGGACATTCGGCCGAAAAGCGCGGTACGCAGACGGGGCTGTTCAAGGCGAAAGGTCGGCCGAATCTGTTTCAACAGCACCCAAGTCAACTGATCAATAGCTTGTTCGACATGAATAAAAAAACGAGCCTCGCTAACCGCGAGAAATTTTGCACATTCTTTTGCGCTCAGTGGGGCGTTAAACCGTGAAAAGTATTTGCGAAAATAGCGCAGTTCAAGAATGTAAAAGGCGTATTGTCCGCCTTTGTTGCCACCTTTGACACGTGCTGTTTCAACTTGGTCGATCAGGATACGGCGTGTGGTTGGCAAAGGGGCTGCCCATAAACGGGTGGCGGCTTCATAAAGCACCCTTTGAAGAACCTGACCGCGTCTTTCAACGGTGTCTAACTGTTGTGTGGATGGCGATAACTGGCTGCCGAGGAAATAGGGGGTTGCCAAAGGCGAGTTTTCTCCGAGCCAAGTGGCGTTGTGATACTGTTTGAGGGTGCGACGAATGGTTTTGGTAAACAATGAAGACGGCGTTTTCGATTTCTGAGACGTCATAATAGCCTCTAAGGCATCAACATTGATAAAACGTTGTAAATAAAATAGAGGTGTGTTTCATTTGAGTAAAGAGCGATGGCTGAGCCTGTCGAAGCCTGAGTGACACACCACCGCTGAGTAAAGAGCGATGGCTGAGCCTGTCGAAGCCTGAGTGACACACCACTGCGACTTCGACAGGCTCAGTCTACATTGTGACTTCGACAGGTTTAGTCTACACTGCGACTTCGACAG
>JBMZDF010000484.1:0-4991 GCA_049614105.1 Promineifilaceae bacterium (SeqCode) | reverse complement strand
TCTGCTCGAACCCTAGAATCCCCGTTCCTTTAGGTCGGGGAGTATGTCAAAACTGCCATGCAGGCCGACATCCTTCATGTGATGGTCGGTGGCAAGGTCATCGAGTCTGGCACACATGATGAGCTGCTTGTTCAAAACGGCCACTATGCGGCATCGTGGCGTGCTCAAACCCGCAATCGCGATGTTGCTTCAACATCAATTCTACAATAATCAGTCTGGAAACGACCTAAGCAAGATAAATTTCCTAAAAAGCTAGTTTCCGCAACACCCAAAAGATTGTCACCTAAATGGCCTACTCTGTTGTCCACCACCGCTCCATGCTGTTCGATGAACGGTGTAATGTAGCCTACTTGCACGCTCTTAAACAGGTTGTGACACCCGACAGCGTTGTGCTCGATCTCGGCTGTGGGCTAGGCATCCACAGCCTACTTGCGGCTCAACTTGGCGCACGCCATATCTATTTGGTCGAGCCGCGAAACGTAATCGCTGTCGCCGAACAAGCCGCCAAAGGCCGTTCGATTTGTGCAGAATCTAGCCAAGCAGTTTGGAGCAATTCCCGAATGACTCAGCCCAATTTACTTAAACTTATTCAGCCAGAAACAGTTATTGCTCGTCGTGAAGATGCAGTCGTGCGCGAGGAAGGTGAGGGGCTGGCGATTATGCTGGCCGAGGCGGGGCAAATCATTCAGGTAGATGAGATTGGTGCCGCCATCTGGCAACATCTAGTAACCCCGCGCCCTATCGCAGCCATCATCAGCCACCTACTTGATCTATATGACGTTGATCCCGCTGTGTGTGAACGGCAAACGCTTACCCTGATGCGTCAGTGGTTGATTGCCGAAATTATCACAAGCGAAGCGTACGTGCCGCCACTCAAATCAAGCGCACCGCAGCTGCGTCTTTCCAGATGGCAACGACTAAAGGCGGCTTTGTCACGCTAGCTGTCGCGCCATATTCGCACTTGCGTTTTATGCTGTAGGTTTGCTTGATAGCATACTGAGAAAGCATCCCCTTGCTTGACGGTAAATGGTGTGCTTGTCGCCCAAACGGGGCTGCGCCAATGATTACTCGCGTTTGCATCATCGGGATGGGTAGAGAGCATTGTTTGGGAATTGAGCGCCGCGCAAAAATAAAGCAGCAGACCGTTGACTGTCCCATTGGTAGTGGCAATCCGTTGCTGTGTTGTATCGATTTGTGGGCTGGTGAACGTTCGCAAATCGATGTCTGCAAGCTGGATGGGGTGACTGAGTCGCGGCCAGTTGCGTGCTTTTTGAGGTTTGATGGTGAATAGGGGCGCATTCGGCCGAATTGCCATCTCCATCAACCCTGCCAAATCAAACCCATATTTGGCCTGCCAACTTGCAAGCGTTTCGGCCGAAACTCGCACCCGATCGATCTGATTCTCAGGAATCGTCACAGGCAGGCCCCACACCGCCAACCGCTCAGGCACCATCCGCGCATCTGGTTTCAACAACCGTCGCCGCGCATCCTCAACATTCGTCAAAATCTGCTCATCAAGCGGGTTGTTGCCAATAATCTCACTAATCAGTATGTCCGCCTTCTGCGGCAACTCAACCTGCGTTGACCAGCCACGACACAGCGTAATTCGGCCGCTTAATCCATTCCGATCAAAATTTGCCTGGGCCACATCTGCCATCGCGCTATTCGCCTCAATTGCGTACACTTGCGCCGCCCCCGCCCGCGCCGCTGCCATCGCCAAAATGCCGCTTCCCGTTCCCAAATCGACTACCACATCACCCGCTCGCACACTTTCCGCAATCGCCTGCAAATAGAGAGCCGTTCGCGCCCGATCGTTCAGCATTGCGATATGAATCGATGGGTTGCCAAATCCCTTGGCAGCCATCAGCAGGGTGGGTGCGTCTGCATCCTGCAACACGCCAGCCGCAAACAACTGACGAATCGTCATCGTCAACGCAATCCAATCTGCATGTCCTGCTGATTGCAATTGTGCAATCGCGGCCTTTAACGTCTTTGGCTCACGAAAAGCCTCCAAGATTGCCAGCGTATGCCGTCCGCTTTTCAGTTGCTGATTGTCCCACCGCAGCAAAACATGCCCATTGGTCTTTAACTCCAACTGCAATTGGGAGCGTCTTTTTAACTGTGTTGTTGGATGGAGTTTGTTCATCAGGCAAGCCGATAATATAAATAGAAGAGGGATCGCCAAACGCGCATTGCGACCTTATTAGGCGGCGAGTCGCGTTCATGGAAACCGACGCCGATTAAGCTTGTCAAATCAACCTGATGATTGCCGATGGCGCGTTCTTCCAGTTTGAGCAGTTGCGCAAAACGCTGATTGAGTCGTTTGCCCGCCGCACTCATCAGGTCGATGCGCCGCTCGGCCTTTTCGATGGCAATGACGCGACCGATAAAGCGTTCAGTTTCCCAAGCCGGATCATAAATTAATGGGCGGTCGCCACGAGTGATCACGTATTGCTGCCCTTCGTGGGTGATGGTGGCGCAGTAGCGGTGGGTGTAGGGGTGCGGATGAGCTGAAATCACCACAATGTCTCCCTCTTCCAACTCATCTACCGCGCAAGCCACCACAATCGCCTGCTCATCCTTACGCAGCATCGGCGTCATGCTGCCGCTCAAAATCGTCAGCCGTGCCTGTTTGCCCGCCGCCAGACTATCTCGCAACAGCTTGACCGCCATCTGTTCATTGTCTTTAGACCAAACATCTATCATAAGATTGTGTATAATATGAACCATCAATAGTCAACATCACTTTAAATCCAAAGGAAGATCACAGTGAAGACACAGCATACAACATTAACAGCTAACCAACAAAAAACGAAACGCGCATGGAAAACACCAACGATGGAACTAATTTTTATGCAAGGAGCAGGAGGGGGTACGGGCACTGGCGCTGAAGGAAACAAAAGAGCCTCCAGTAATGAATGTAGCGGTTGTGGAGGGCCGTCATAGTCGTATTTTCCCAGCGTTTCGTTAAAATTCGGTTCGCATTGCTAAAGATTTGCGCCGATTTTCCCAAGAGCCTGCCTCTGCTGGCAAGATGATTGGCTGATTTTTATTTTTCGCACCCTTACGTGACATAATTAGTCGTTATGAGTGCATTTTGTGGCCTTTTTCAGAGAAATGCTAAGCCATTGTCGCCCAACCCGCTGATGGCGGCGATGGATGAGTTAGCCCCCTATGGCAAAGACAGCTACGCCGTTTGGCGTGCTAACTGTGTGGCATTGGGTCATCAGACAACCTACCTAACGCCGCAGTCGGTGGGGAGAACACTACCCGTCGCGCACCCATCGCGATCGTTGGTGGTGACAGGTAAATTTCGGCTCGACAATCGGGCTAAACTGTGCCGCTTGCTGGGGCTAGATGACGTGGTTGCAATCATTCCCGACAGTGACCTGCTGCTCCACGCCTACGCCAAATGGGGGACGGCAATGGTCGAGCGTCTATTGGGTGACTTTGCCTTTGCGCTGTGGGACGGGGAGCAACGCCAGCTTTTCTGCGCCCGCGACCACATCGGCACAATTCCCTTCTATTATCACACAACCCACGACACGTTCTTCTGCGCTAGCGACACGGCAGGGCTGCTAGCGTTTGACGGCGTACCGCGCCAACTCAACCTGCCCTACGTCAAAGCTATCCTTTCCCACGCGCTCAGCTACCATCCTGAACAGACTTTCTACCAGAACGTGTGGCGTCTACCACCCGCCACCGCACTGACGGTGGCGGCAGGTGGCATGCACAAGCGCGTCTACTGGGAGCCGCCACTGGGCGAGTCGATCAGCTATCGCAACGACAATGAGTATGCCGACCATCTGCGCGAATTGATGATTCGTGCAACCAATGACCGTCTGCGAACGTCGTACACAAGCGCATCCCACATCAGCGGCGGGCTGGACTCGACGGCGATTACCGTGCTGGCGGGGCGACATCATCATCAGACGGCGGGGCAACCGCAGCACCTCGCGTACGCCTACGCGCCGACGCCTGACACAGAGTACACACCTGTTGAGATGAAGCAGCATTACACGCTGTTTGATGACCGAAAAGTGGTGACAGATGTGTGTGAAGCGGAGCGGGTTCCGATTGTCTATAGCAATCTGACGCCAGAGGGGCAGGCGGCGCATTTGCTGCGCGACATCACGACGAAGGATCGCATGTTCGGTCTGCCGCGCGAGTGGATGATTAGCAAGGACGCGGCGGGGCGCGGGGTACGGTCGATGTTGTCAGGCTGGGGAGGGGATGAGTTTGCGACGTTTAACGGGCGCAACTACTTTACAGGGCTGTTTAATCGGCGCGAGTATACAAAGTGGCTGTGGGAGCGCTGGCAACATTATCGTGTATGGGAACACGCCACCTTTTGGGGGCCAGCCCGTCCTATCTTGGGGCGGCTGTTGTTGGGCGACCGACTATTTGAGCGGCTCAAACCAAACGCACAAAAACACCCGCTTCAGCATCGGCACGAGCCACCGCCAGAGCCAACGGCCGAGGCGTTGCGGCAGCGCGGGCTAAATGCTGAGTTTGTGGAAGCATTGGGACAGGTAGATGCGCTACAACGACCAGAGCAGGTCCCGATTGAGGACGCCAGCAGCAAAATGCTGATGCTTTACCAAAGACACCACATCGCTTTTCGGATGGAGTCGTGGGCGGTCAATGCGCGGGATGGGGTGACGTACAGCTATCCATTTACGGATCGGTGGATTGTTGAGTTTTGTTTTCGTGCGCCGAAATATCTATTTCACAAGCAGGGGTGGCAACGCTGGCTGTCACGCGAGGCGACGGCGGGGATTTTGCCCGATTTGGTGCGCTGGAATCAGCACAAGCTGGATGTATCGGTGATGGGGACGGCACAAGGCAAAGAGTCACGTGTTGACGTTCTTTGTCGTGACTATTTGCAAACCCATCAGACACGTATTGAGGCAGGAGGGTATTTGGATGTGGATGTGCTGCTGAAAATGGAGCGGCTGCCGACAAGGCTGTTATGGTTGGCAACGTTGCCG
>JBMZDF010000483.1:0-4997 GCA_049614105.1 Promineifilaceae bacterium (SeqCode) | reverse complement strand
TATCATCAATCAGCTTGCGCATCCGTTCAGATGCACGCACAACGCGCCGCAAAAAGTCTTGCCCCTTCATATCTAAATCGCTAGCATACCGCCGATTAACCAGCAGGGAGAAATTTTCGATTGCACGCAAAGGCTCTTTCAAGTCATGGGACACCACATAAAGCAGCATTTCCAAATCGTGATTTGCCTGTTGCAGCGCGTCGGTGCGCTGCGCCACCCGATCTTCTAGCTGGTTACGCGCTAGTTCTAACTGGATATTGGCCGCTTCCAAGACAAACTGGTCACGCTTCTGCTGGCTCACGTCACGCACAATGCAAATAACCAAGGGGGCGTCATCGACCTCGATCAGCGTCGAAGAAATATGACCAAAAAGCCGCTCGCCATCTTTTCTCTGTAACACAAATTCTTCGGCAAGGTACCCATCCGTTTCCAGCGACTCGCGTGCATGGGCTATCATTTCTTGAACATTCTCGCCCAGCAAGTTTTCCCAGCCAGTCGCCATCAGTTCATCCATCGGATAGCCAAATAGATCGGCGGCACGTTGATTGGCGTCTGTGAATTCACCAGTTGGCGTGTGAATGATAATCGCATCGTTCGAGTGGTGTAAAAGCGTTTGATAGCGTTTCTTGCTGCGCGATAGCTCCTGAAATAGATTAGCCTCTTGCGTCACATCACGAACGATCGCCATCGCGGTTCCGTCCGCATTGGGCAAAAATCGCGCCTCTAGATGGCGTGGGAGCTTGCCGATTGTGAACTCATGCTGCAAGCGCTGCATGAGTTGTGACGTTTGAACTGTTTCAATGCAGTTCAGAATCGTTTCGCTCAACGCTGGCTCTAGAAAATCGGCAATGTTCATCCCAATAAATTGATCGGTGGGTGTGTAGTGCGAGGTGTGTTGGGGGGTTAGGTTGTTGAGGAATATGCCTTCGGCCGAAATTTGGAACAGCATATCCGGCATTGCAGCAATCAACGCCTCGTTCGTCGCTTGGCTCCTTTGCAGATCAGCCAAAAGCAACTGATGCTGTCGAATAGCACTTTGCACCTGACTCGCTAGCTCCACCGCATCATAGGATTTATGGTTCGGTGCGCTCCCCAACTCAACCAACATTTGTCGCAGCAGGCCATCGACCTGCACCATACGAGCTATCAACGGGATCTGTTGTGATAAACCAATCAGCAACAGGATAGAGCCAAAGCTAAGAATATGAAAATAGTAGAGCGTGAGGGTATCAAGCAGCGAGGATAGTTCAGACAACTTTGCAAACAGTTTAAGAGACGCAGCCCCACCAATGATGCTTGCACCAGTAAATACGAGATTCCAATTTGCCCAATGTTCAATTGCCGTATGCTGACGAATACGGAACAATCCAAACAAAATTGCGGCGCTCAACACGATCGGCCAGATTTCAAGAAGCATTTGACTCATAGCTCATTCCCATACAGGATGCTCACAGTGCATCTTTCGACTAAACGCATTGTGACATGTTAGTTATACAACTAGGATTACGGTGTGTCTTATCATAATGGGTAATTAGTCCTGTTTTTGGGAAAGTTTCGCGCCCTATACACGTGCAGTTCACGGGAGAGAGGAGAGGGGAGGGGAATGGAAAATGGAGAATGAAGAACAATGAATGTTGAATGTTGAAGGAAAGGAAGATGCTTTAATACGACGAAGCCTATCAACTTGATCTACCTAACCGTCAAATAACCGTATTCATCTTTGCTGCCCTGTATCTTTTTCATTCAAAATCTGGCAAAAAACGGCCTACCTGTCCGATAATTAGCAGATGAAAAAGCCTATCATCGGACTCACCACCTACGGGCGTGACGAGAGCCGTCATATCCCATCTGTACATTACGATTCGTTTTACTATATTCCAACTGACTATGTTGATGCCGTGCGCCGTGCTGGTGGCGTGCCGATTTTGCTTCCGCCGGGCGAAACCGATTGGCAACGCTGGCTCGACGTTGTAGATGGCGTTGTTGTCATTGGCGGTGCGGATATTAGCCCCAGCGAGTATGGCGGGGATAGCAAGCATCCACAGCTTACCAAACTTGACCCTGAACGCGATCGGTCTGAAATTGAGCTAATTAAAGTGATGGCCGATGAGAAGGATCGGCCGATTTTGTGTATTTGTCGCGGAATGCAGGCGTTTAACGTCGCGTTGGGTGGCACGCTGCATGAACATGTGCCAGACATCATGGATGAAGATATTCACCGTGGCGAGGACGGCGGCTGGACAATGCAGGCGCTTGATGCAAAGCCTGGATCACGTTTGGCGGATGTGATGGGCGCGTCACAGGTGACAACCTTTTCAGGTCATCACCAAGTGGTCAAAGAGGTGGCGGAACTGGCGGAGGTCAGCGCCGTTGCGCCAGATGGGTTGATTGAGGCGTTAGAAATGAAGGGGCATCCTTGGGCGATTGCGGTTCAGTGGCATCCTGAAAAATCGGCCGAAAATGACCCCACCCAACAGCGCCTATTTGATAATTTGGTCGCGGCGGCGAGTTGACACAACCGTAACCGAACCGAGCAAGGTGGTGCTGAGCAGAATGGAGAGCGTTTCGGCCGAAAATGGCAGATCCGTCGTACCGTTCGCCCCATCATTCACAACAATTGGTAGAAAAACAGACCCCGTTGGGAACGCTGTAACCGTCACAAAGTAAGCAGTTGGAACACCCCAATTCCCATCGGCGTCCTTTCCTTCCACAAAAATTGTATGTTTGCTGGGCATCCACGGCAGCGTTGGAATGACAATAGTTGCGTTCTCAATCGGACTATCAAACGCGCCATCCGACGCATTCAGCGTTGTCAACACCGTGCCTGTCATCCAACTCGGCGCATCAATCGAATAGCGCACTTCCACAATATTCTGCGTTGGCTCCACACCACCACCATTGCTATCGTAGCGCGTATCGTCCACCGTCACCGTTAGCGTTATCGCTTGATGAGAGGTTAACGTAATCCCATTTGTCGACGTGATACCCATGTTGGCCGGCGTCACGTTAATCGCCGTCACCTCTGGCCCAGACGGCGTTTGATACGGACGACGTGCGGCTTTGAACGTATAGAGGAATGCGTTTAAATTATCAGGGTAGATCGTATTTTCAAACGTACTACACGCTTGATGGAAAGAAGTTCCAAGCTCGATCGTATAGCTCGGCACGCCTAGCTCCCCATAAACAAAATCATCATGCGTGCCAGCCGCTGCCCCTAAACAGCCCGAATCCCCCGTGCCACACACAAAATAGTTGTTGTAATATCCCATTTTGCGACCAAGCGTATAAATTTCGCTAGCGTTTGGAGAAGTTGAAGCGGTCGTGTACGCCCACGTGGGCAGGACATATTCCCCGTAGCTATGAACGGTCAAGAACACGCCATCCAGCGTATCAGGCGCAGCATCACCTGCACCTGTACCGCGTAAGTCAGGGAAGATCGCTCTTGTATAATCGGCAATCGCAACATTTTCTGGTTCCGAGATCGACGTTGCCCCTTGATAACTATCTGAACAGGTATTTGATATGCCAAACAACCATGCCCAGCTCATATTTCGGTTGAGATCAACCCCTTTGTTGCTTGCTGAACAGTAGGCTGTGTTTACATTTTTACGATGCCAAATGCTGATGTTTTCCGCCATTTTGCGCCCGTCTGGGTTGGCCTGTGGCACAACATGCAATTCAAAATAGTCAAGCATCCACGTTATATCGGGGTCAACACCATAATTTTGTAGCACGTGCTCCACAAAACGTGTTGCCATTTCGGCCGTCGCATACTCCCGCGCATGGGTTGCCGCCATTATCATCAGCTTCGGTTTTGTGCCCCCAATCGCTTCATTTGTAATCACAATGCCACGAATATCGTAGCCGTTGGCCGCATTCTGCGTTTTTTCCCACGTGTCACCTAAATCGACTAGCTCAACCAAATTGGGGTAGGTCGCATTGAGTGTGTCAAGCGTGGTAAACGTCTCCTCAACCGTTCGATAACAACTATAGCCAGGAATGCCCGCCAATTGCGTTGCATCAAAAATACGAGGCTGGTTTAGTCGTGCGGTCTGGTTTTGATCAATTTCGACACGCCGCCCCATTTTGAGCAAAGTTGTATACTCGGCTGGGGTAACACGCACCAGCACCCACGGATCGTTGAGATCATGGTTTCCATGATCCCATACGTCAAAGTCATATTGTAGTTGATGGAGGTCTCCGGCCGAAATGACCCACACCTTCACAACCGCATCCATTGCGATCGTTTCAGGCGTCAAGCTATCTAGCTGTGCATAAGTGGGGGAGACAAACAAGAAAGCGAAACAGAGTGCGCCAACCACCCCCATCAGTTGCAAAACATATCGAATATTGAACGGCATGCGTTGCGCGTCTGCGCTTTTACGATTCAAACTGCTTAAATTATTCACGCTGAGGTTACTTCAACCGTCTTTGCCCGCGTTACTTTGAGCAAATCAGAAACGGGTACTTTGAGATTGATCCCGCGCTGTCCTGAACTGACAAAAACGTGGGATTGGTCGTGGATCGCAGCATCGGCCAGCATCACAAAGCCTTTATTGAGCAATGCAAGCGGCGAAATACCACCGACCTGTAACCCTGTTAAACGTTCGGCTTCTGCATGAGATGCCATCTTAAGCTTTTTCTCACCAACTGCTTTGGCTAGCTTTTTGAGATCAAGCTGTCGGCTGGCAGCAACCATCACCAGCAGCGGCTTTTTTTTGCGGGCAACCACCAATGTTTTGTAGACCATTTCGGCCGAAACTCCAAACACAACCGCAATTTTTTCCGCATCACGCTCCGTCGTCGGGTATGTATGCGCCTCAAATGCGATCTTTTTCTTTTCCAACAGCTTCATTGCTAACGTCTTCGTCCTCATGCCGCCTATTATAATCAAATTCGTTATAATCGCGGATTGAACACTGTATAGTTAATTGGTTTATTCGTTTACGGTTCTTGGGCTTTAGCCCGTGAAAGCCCCGTTCTTTCAAGTCGGGGAT
>JBMZDF010000482.1:0-5007 GCA_049614105.1 Promineifilaceae bacterium (SeqCode) | reverse complement strand
CGAAACCTTCTATGATCTACCTAGCCTCTAAATAACCCAATTTCATCAAGCCAACGAGCGACTCCCATGCAAGCATTTGTCGAAAAATTACATCATAAAATTATCCCCGCGATGGCAACCCCGATTGACATCAGCGGCAATCGCGTCAGCCTGAAAGATGTTCCGCCCCTAGTCGATTTTCTGATTGAACGTCATGTCGGCGGGCTATTTGTTGGTGGCACAACAGGAGAAGGCGTGCTGCTGTCGGTTGAGCAGCGCAAATTGTTACACAAGGCAGTTGTCGAGGCAGCGGCTGGACGAGTGCCTGTGCTGCTGCATGTTGGAACAAACACAACCCGTGACACGTTTGATTTGGCTGTACACAGTGAGTCGATTGGTGCGGATGCCAATGTTGCCGTGACGCCTTATTTTTATGGCATTGACGACCAAGCGATGCTGCATTATTACCAAGAAATTGCGAAAGCAGCGCCCAACCTGCCGCTGCTGGCTTACGATATTCCGCACTTCGCCAACAACGGCGTGACCCCCTCCCTACTAACCGAGCTTTTCGAGACGATTCCACAGTTCGCAGGCGTCAAATGTAGTCGTAAAGATGCACAGATGATCCGCAGACTGATCGACGTCACGCCAGCGGACAAAATGATGCTGGTTGGATCAGAGCAAATTATGCTGGGGTCGCTTGCAATGGGCGCGACTGGCGCAATTAGCGGCCTTTCTACCGCCATCCCAGAGCCGTTTGTCAAAATGATAACCGCCTATTCAGAAGGTCGCATGAAGGCTGCACAACAATGGTTTCGGTTGAGCAATCAGGTTCTTGCGGCGCTTGCTAGCGAGCCGCGATTGGGTGGCATCAAAGCGGTTCTCAATCAGCGCGGTGCTTTTGTTGGCGATCCTATCGCGCCGCGTCCCAAAGGCTCTGATCAAGCGTGGAAAAAAGCGCTGGATGTGATTGAGCGTTTTGGTGGTGAGTAGGAAGAGAAGAAAAGAGAATGACGAATGGTGAATGATGCGTGTCAAGCGACATCAGATTTCGGCATTCACTTATTGCGCATTATGTGCGTTAGGAGTTTCTTTCAATTATGTCTAAAGTTGCAATGCCCGCCTCAAAAGCGCCTCGTTTTCGTTTCGGCCGAATTATTCGCCGCCTAATCCTCGGTCTGGTTAGTTTAGTTGTCCTGTTTGTCTTGTTTCTCAGCATGAGCATTTGGTTTGACGGTGTTTTCGGCCGAAAAGCAACCGAATTCACCAACGTCTCCTACACAGCGAGCGACAACACCGAAGTACATGCTTACCTCAGCCAGCCTGAAAATAGTGACGGCCAGCTACCTGCTGTGGTCATGTTTCACGAATGGTGGGGACTCAACAGCGACATTATCACCCTCGCCGATGCGCTTGCGGCCGAAGGGTATGTTGTGCTTGCGCCCGATGCGTACCGTACCCAGACAACCCGCTGGATTCCACGTGCCATCTGGCTCGTAACCCAAACGGATGAGGCGCAAATTGCAAACGACATCGACGCTGGATTTGATTATCTTATCGGTATGGATAATGTTGACAGCAAACGTATCGGGTCAACAGGATTTTGTTTTGGGGGTCGACAATCGCTCAATTTGGCAAGGCGTCAGCAGGAGGCGCTCAGCGCAATGGTTTCGCTATACGGCACGGCACATACGGATACGGCCCCGCTGGCTGCGTTGCCTAGCTCCGTTCCTTTGCTCGGCATTTTTGGCGAGGATGATCAGAGCATTCCGGCCGATGATGTCCGCACGATGGATAAGTTGATGGATGACGTGGGGCTTGACCATGAAATCACTATTTACCCTGGTGTGGGCCATGCATTTATCAACGGGGAAAATTATGCAGATGCAAATGCAGCTTCGGGGCAGGCGTGGGATCAGATGGTTGCGTTTTTAGGTCAACATTTGCGCGGCGAGGCCGTAACCCAAGCGCCTGTACTGCGCACAGGGGCTTCAAAATCGGCCGATGCAGGCCACCTTATCTGTTTGGTTCCCCAATAACAGATCCAAAAGTGGCAACATCGTCAGTTCAATCTTGACAATTTTGCCACTTTTCAATTCCTATTCGCGCTTTCAAATTGTCAAGATCGGACCCATCATTATCTGATGGGTGTATCACAAATTACTCAGCGGCTCGGTTTGAAACGCAAGAGCCTTGCACCCAACCACTAACAAATGCAGTGGTCCCATCGCTCAATAGCCTTGGCTCTAAACTCTCAACGACATAGTAGTTCATTGGAAACGGCTTGTCACTATCCCCTACAATCATACTCTCCTCTTGGGATTTTGTAACCTTTCCTGCAAAGTTTGTGGAAACGACCATATCATGATTACGTGAGGCAGGGAACTGTGCACTCATCAAAATAACCTGAATATCTGTTCCATCATCAGCTTTTGAGTCTCCACACTGTCCACGCGCTTTACACTCATCGCTACAAACAAGAAATACTTCTGTGGTATCTGCAAACCGTGTTGTGCTGCCGTATTGTGGCCCTCGGAAACGTCCGACGACACTACATGACGCACTTGAAAACAGAATAATGGCCCCAAACCCCAACAAAAGAAAACGTGTTAATCGCATTGCTATCTCCTACAGTCTCTCACTTATGGTACATCCTGCCTTTGGTTGAAAACACACTCAGCTTAACGAAAGTTACCAAGTTTTTAAGAACTCTATCGATTTTTGCGAAAGAGGAAACTTGGCTTTTGGTTAACGTACCCTATCTCTCAGAAGCTTTTTTTAACGCTCAGTGCTAGAAAGAAAACCAAAAATTTCTACTTAAGTTTACTCTCAAATCTCCAGCGAGATATTTATATTGACAAATAAGTGCGCCACAAAAAGTGCTTGAAAGTCAAATTCCAAGTGGCGCTTTGCAAAAACGGCTCATTAGTTTGGCCAGTGGCTAATTGCTCAACCGTTTTTGCAGTCAACGACTTTTGATGGCCTACTTAAAGTGCGCCACAAAAAGTGCTTGAAAATCAAATTCCAAGTGGCGCTTTGCAAAAACGGCTCATTAGTTTAGCCAGTGGCTAATTGCTCAACCATTTTTGCAGTCAAAGGCTTTTGATGGCCTACTTAAGTAGATTACAAGTAGTCATTGACGAAAACCTCAGAGGTTTGTTGTCATCTACTCTAGTTTGTGCATAAAAAACCTCTGAGGTTTATTGATCGAAACTTTCTGTGATCCACTTAAATGCCAATAGGACTTATGTTTTTAGATTGGCGACTTACGCGCAAAACGTGTTGTCGGTCGCCACTCATAAATCATAGATCTTCCACCAGTGTAGTCTGGTAAAAGTCATAGATCTCTTACTATCAATAGAATGTTGACACACTCTGATTGCTTAGGCAAAAACGCGACCCGAATTGCGCAATTCACGCCAATCGGACGGCGTTTTCAGCGCAAACTCGAATGACTCAGAGAATGCCATTTGGGCAATCTCGTTGTGTTTAGCCGTTTCGGCGAGATGCTTGCTAAAGCTCTCTTCGCCAAATTGAAATTTGAACGTGCGCAAATCGCGCAGAAAAATCATGTTTGTATCGTCAAATCGACTGTCAGGGCACAGTACCGCATTTGTGGGCATTGTAAGCAATGCAGCCACATCGGCCGAATTGAGTTTTGCTAAGTTGCTTGGGAAAATTGCAATCGCGGTTGCCCCGCCGCGCCAAGCACGCTTCGCAGCAGACGTAACCGCCTCGTTTAATTTTGCAGGGTTACTACGCTGCACAAGCGCCGAATACTCTTCGGCCAATTCAATAACCTGTTCGTCACGGCTAACCACCAACACTTCATCTACATCTGAGACCATTGCAAGTTCCGACAGCATGTTCTTTAGCATAGATAACACAAGCTCGGCACGTTCGTTTTGTGAAAGAACGCCTTTAAGCTTGCTACCCCGTTTGTGTATGGGTCTGACCGGCACAATGATCCATGTACTCATTGACACCTTAAATGAACGGTGATCAAGAAGTCGTCTTCAGATCAGCCGCTCCTAAGCTACTCTAACGCTCCCGAATGACTGATGCACAGCAACTTTATCATTAAAGCTGAGGCTATCTAAGTCACTTTGTCCTTGGCGTAGAGCGATATATGATTAATTATCCACACCATTGTAGGCATGGCTGTGTAGAAGTTACCTTCTTACCCATTTAGGTCATCTGCAAATAACAATGCTCTAGCGCCACCCGCAATTCTTAGAATAGTTGCGGTGAGCTTATAAACATTTGATTCTTGAGATTACCTTAAATTCGCATGGCAAAATCGAGAACAGCCTTGGCAACACGCACCCGATCTGCATCGGTTTTCATCAATGTATCGGTTGCGGTTAATGCTATGTCCGCTACGTTTGGGGCATGCTTATCGTGTTTATCATAAACAAAGCCTGACAACACATCTCCGTAGTAGCGAATGACTGCTTCGGCCGAAACATCCATCCCCCAATCATTCATCATCTTGGCGGTTGGACCTTTCACGGCTTTGCCCGCAATTAAGGGGCTGACAGCGACAACACGGGCTTTCTCGTCTGCAAGAATCGGCCGAATTGGATACGAATTCAAAATTGGCGCAATACTAACAAACGGGTTGGACGGACCAATCAGAACGACATCGGCCCGTTTAATTGCCCAAATAACTTCTGGCGTCGCTCGAACGACATCTGGCAGTTTGACTTCCTGTACCAACGGTTGCCAACGCTTACCAACAAACCATTCTTGAAACGCTAGCTCACCGTCAGCAGTCTTAATTATTGTCGGTGCTAAGTCATTTGACATTGGCAATAATTTTACAGAGAGTCCGATCTTTTCACACAACCTTTGCGTTATTTTTGTCAGAGTCTCTCCTTCACGGAGCCAATGGGTTCGCGTTAAATGGGTCGCGAGATCAAGGTCGCCTAAATTAAACCAGTTGGGGCCACCTAGTTCGTTGACCCGACGCAACGTGTTCCACGTCTCGCCTTCTAGCCCCCAACCGCGCTCCGCACTAATCACACC
>JBMZDF010000481.1:0-5022 GCA_049614105.1 Promineifilaceae bacterium (SeqCode) | reverse complement strand
ACAGATTGAAGATATGAAAGGGTGAACTTTTAGAAGTGTTCATGATGCAGACTCAAGTAGACCACAAATTGCTTTGGATACAAGACGTTTGATGCTTAAGGGTTTTTATATACCAGAAACATCACAAAATCTACATCGAAAGAAGCTAGTTTGACGAAAGTTATGAGTTAGGGTTTATTCGGTCAGTGCATCGTTGAGCGAATAGTTCTTGGATAGCCGTATACATGAAACGCAGCCCAGAAAAAAGGATGATAGTTCTGAGCAATCAGCGATATTTGTGCAGATTGTAGCGCTTCGGCCGAATCAAGCCTGCGATACAACCCCATATGAAAATGCTGCATCAAGATACGAGTTGCTTCATCCTCAACAGGCCACAGTCCCGCCACAATGGTTGCTGCGCCTGCAAACAAAAACCCACTGATAAATCCTAGAATATCGCCCCCCTTAGATAAGTTCTTTCCAGACTCGCAGCCGCTTAGAACGACTAAAGAACCAGCAATACTATCCTGACGCTCGTACAGTGTTCGCGCACGTAACCATTGTTTGTCAGCTAACGGCATACCAGATGCCAAGGGGTCTTTGGGATCATAAAACACATGGCCGGCTAGATGGAATAATTGCCGCGTTTGCCAGTGGGTATCAAGTTTGACCAACGTTGCCTCTCCATCTTTGAGCACGATTGACTCATGCCAGATTTTGTGAATAGCCTCAACTTCTGTGGAAACATTTGGTAGATAGTTGCTTGATGTTGGATCACTAGGGTATCCGAGCAGCAAGGGTGGAGCTGTTGGTTGCAAGTGCTGCTGGCAATAAGTGTACAGGGCAAGGCTTGGCGCTAACTGGAGTGTCCACCTTTGGATTAAATATTGACCAGTTTCTGGGTCATGCAGGGCCGCAAACGGGATGTTGTGGAGATGTTTTTCAGGAATAATCAGTAAACGCTTAAAAGATCGAATATGGAAGAGGAGCGGTGCGATTAAGATGCGCCACAAACGTTGAAGACGTTTATTAACAGATCTGACAGATAGTAATGTACTCTGTGTCGCTCTCCAAAAGGTTGCAATTTTCTTTTCTGTTATTTCGAGTGGCACAGTGTTCACATGATGATTAGCTAGAATAAAAGCATAAAGCTTATCATTTAGAAACTGAAACACAATTGATGCTTGTTCGCTCGGTTGTTGAAATGTTGACGGGTCAAATTGAATTGCGTTTAGCCAGCGATTATATGATTGACTAGCTATTTGCGTCTCAAGTTGCTTTTGCTCCGAAATTAGTTGGTTGAGCTCGTCAACTTGGTGCTGATCATGGGTTGCAAGCTGTAAACTGCGAACCAACTGTTGGCGTTCCTGTGCTTGTAAGGTTAACTGGGATGAAACATAGTCAATACGTTTTTGTAGATACTGTTGTTTTCTACGTACCGATCCAGTTACGTTTGGGTGTGGGCTATTTGCTAAGAGTTCGTATAATGCTTTTGCCTTACCACGCTCAACCCACAGCAGCCCGCGATCTGAGCGTTTGCTTTTGAGCATAGCCAAAATTAGTTCGTCACTCAACGACTGCTTATCATCTGCAAAGCCAGCTTGCCACTCATGTTTGTTTAAACGGCGACGCATGGTGTCAAATATTTCAATTGCACGTTCGTATGCTGGTTCTGCTTTATCAATTTCGCCTGCAAGTAGCGCAATTCGGCCGATTCCATACCAAGCACGACCTGCTAACAAGGGTAATATACCAACCGATCCAAGACACTCTCGATAATATATTTTCGCCTGAACAGGATTCTGTTTAACTAGGGCATCAGCTAAGATGATGCTAGCAAACCCGATGCGGTGTGTCAGTTTTGCTTTGTTTAGCTGCTGATATGCATTTGCTGCCAGCGTTTGTGCCTCAGTTAGCCGACCCTGTCGTAGGCGATGTTCGGCTAGCTCTAATTCTGTAAAAAGCAGTAAAAGTGGGACGCCGAGAGGACGCAACAGATTGATTGCATTGGTTAATGCCTTGGATGCCTGTATCGGATCTTGGGTGAGCCAGCTTTCTTGTATCCAAGTTTCAGCTAGCTCTTCATTTAGCTTCAACAGTGAAAACCGTTGTCGGGCTGCAAGCAATAAAGATTTCGCGGAGGCCGTGTCGCTCAGTAGACGATATATCTCAGCTTCCTTTATGTCAATACTGCCAATATCAGCAATAACTGAATCAGTCAGATTGTAAGCACGAGCGGTTTGAAGCAACACGAGGGCTTGCTGTAGGTCCCCTTGTTGTTGGGCAAGTTGTGCTAAATTGAAATAAGTTTTCACAATTAGATGACGGTCCGCTTTGGGTGAGACAAAGCGCAAAATGGTTTCATAATATTCTTTTGCTTTGTCCCATTGGCCGAGGCGTTGCATCATAATGCCCATATCATGAAGCAAGTTGGCACGTTGTTCTAGACTAATCGTTTGGATGCAACAGGCCTGGTGGTATGCTTTTTCGGCCGAATTAAACGCCTCCTGATTGCGCCATGCTCGCGCGTAAATTTTATAAACATTGACAGCCAAATACAAACGTTCTTTATCGAACTCTGCGAAGTGCGGCTCAAGCTCCCCCGCTAGCTTGAGCGCTGCATCGATCGAGTTAACAACAGCCTGTGCATAAACTTCAATGACACGCGTTCTGGCAATATCAAAGGGTGATCTACCTAACCTTTTTAATCGCCAGACGGCCTCCTGGGTTGCCGCAATGCTTTTCTCAAACTGATCATGATGTTGATGAATATTGGCTCGCTCTTTCCACAACTCTGCTTGTGCCGCGAGATCAGCGCTGAACTGTTGCTCAACGCCATCTAACAACAACAACGCGGCCCGTCGGTTGCCTGACCGGCTTAGCGCCGCTGCATTTTGCCTGACTTTTGCAATCTGATCATCCATTGGAGTTTAGAAGTTATGACAAGCAAGCCGATAAACAGAAGCAAGAACAGCCATAATTGGCTTATGGGGGCTGAACTGTCTAAGCTACTGAGGCTGACTGCTGAAACGATACCAAATGTAGGTGTAAACCAATCGCTAGTGTACACATTATTGCCACCATCTACCACCTGTACATAATATTGGCTGACGCTTGATGTTAGTTTGCCTTCCCATCCATCGCCCCCCAAAGTTAGATGCACAGGATGCCAGATACCTTCTCCATCATCGGCAATAAGAATCACTTGTGTGACGCTGATGTTGTCGATGGCTTGTACATCAAAGGTTGCATTTTTATGGCTTGTCACAGCCGTTGTGGTGACAAGCTGTGGCGGCGTTATATCTTCACTGCTGCTATATAGAGGCTCAATTGCTATTTCGTTAAACACGATTTCCTGTGACAAATCGGTATCATAGCGACCTAATGTTAAAACCAGAGTTGCTTGATCATCAGTCAGAATCTGGGTTTGGCCTATTAGGTAGCTTAGATGATAAGGAAGTTGGAAGTCATATCCTTCAAACTGCGCCTGCATCTCATAAAGTGAGGTTGATATGCTATTGAACCCAACCGCTTCGGCAATGATAGGGTCAAAGTTATGATAACTATCATAGGCCGCTCCGTTTAATAAGACAGCACGCAATGTTGCCCCATTATCTGTGGTTTGGAGTTCGACCGCATACTGAGGCTGGATAGGGAACCCATGCTTAGCAATTTTCCCGAGAGGGCTACCGTCTACTGTGGTGGTATTAAAATGGTTGCCATATCCAGCCGAAACCAAATTATGATTAAACTGAAATGGCAGGTCGGTTGAGGAGTAAGAGACTGGTTGATACGCTCTTTGAGTTGTAGGGGTTGATAGGCGCGTCATGGGTAGACCATAAAGTGTCATTCCTAACATTACTTTTTCATCAAGATAGCTAAATGCATTGGCTGAAACTGTATGATAATGCCATTTTGCTTGACGCAACGCATCGCCAACAGTTGGCGCACCATTTTGGACTCTTCTAGAGAACGCAAGCCCTAATTCTTCAGTATAAAGTGAGATCTCATGGTAAGGGGCTGTAAACGATTTCATGCCACCATAGGTGTAAACAGTTGATCCGATGTAGGTTGCGCCACGCCCTGCAAATGCTTGTGCCATATCAAGCTTTTGACCATCCCCCATCACGTTTAACCCTGCGTGGCAACCGTACATAGTGGCTAGGGTATTGTTTAACGTTTGGTTACGCACAATATCAGATGCAAAGATTCGGCCATCTAACACATGATAGTCTGAGTGGCTAGCTGACATGTTCCACTGGTAACTGTCTGTTAACAAAGCCTCCTGGTAGCGCGTGCCGTCGATTGTACAGAAGGGGGCAGAAAAGCCTGTGTTAGTTAGAATGTCACACTGCTGGTGACGCCAATCATCGGCTAGTTTCGCATCGCCAACAACTGCCGCTGTGTCAAGCGTTATGATGCCATCATTAGCCAAAAATGTATCAATGGTTGTGCCAATCTCGGCGGGTGTTTCAACTAATCGGCCGATAGCTAGATCGGGTAAATACAACGTTCTATTATAGAAAGGGGTGTGAACATTAGTTGGCTGCAGATCGGTGTAAAAATCATCGGTTAAAATTTGATTTCTCTTGAGCGCCTGCCCCACCGTTGTGTCAAGAATCGAGGGCCGTTGATGCATGTATTTACGCTCGGTCAGCTTTGACCGACTCTTATCATAGAGACGGTAGTAAGGAATAGTTGGGTCACCACCAACAATAACCACATTTTCTAATTGTGGATAATCATCTGCATATTGAACAATCAGTTGTTTGATGGCATGTGAAACGGCTCTTGCATGACGCTGATTTTGAGGAGCAGCATCCCACTGTGCATATGCTGCGGCAACCGTAGACGTTGCCAGAACATCGATCACAACTCCCTCAACAAGGGTGTGTTGCGACAAATTGTATAGTTTCTCCTGTGTATTTTCTGTTCCATGGTATGCAGCCATGCGTTCTGGGGCGGTTAAGATAAGGGTTTTGATATCGCGCCTAACTGTAGAGATGTTAGCGGCCGACATGTTATTGCTCAAATGGGATTCAG
>JBMZDF010000480.1:0-5033 GCA_049614105.1 Promineifilaceae bacterium (SeqCode) | reverse complement strand
TACAATTTCTAAACTGTGAGAGTCATCAAAGTCAATGAATATCTGCTCTGCCTGACGGAAGAAGGTGTGAGCGGCGTCCCAGTCGCGCTGTTGCTGTTTGATTCTCCCCAACTGGTGAAGGGTGCTAGCTTGAGAATGGCGGTCGTTGAAGTCGATGTCGATTTGTAAAGCTTGCTGATAGAAGGCGTGAGCGGCGTCCCAGTCGCGCTGTTGCTGTTTGATTATCCCCAAACGATGGTAACCTAAAGCGGTTGTTATGTGATCTTCTGCGGCCTGAGACGTTTGCAGAACCATTTGGTAAGCGTTCTCCGCCTGATCAAAGGCCCGCAGCTTATAATGCTGTTCTGCGATTGAGCGCCATAGGAACGCACGTGTCGCCATTGTCTCATCGTTATCTGGCAATTGAGCTAATAACTGTTGCCGTTGTTCAATCTGCACGAGGATTGAGGCTTCTTCAGCAGGGTCAATAAACTCAACAGGCGTCTTAGTCTCGTTGAGCAACCCTTTTGCCGTCTTAGGGGAGCTTGGCATCTCCAGAAACTCAAGATAACGATGGCGGAACACCCAAAAGTCGGTCGCAGTAGTCATCAACTGCTGTAGCTCCCCCTCCGTCAGCCACAGGACCACCTTCCATTTTTCAGTCACAAATTGCTCGCGCTGCAAATTGAGCGCACGATAAGCTGGTTCCCCACCGTTACGCAACCCTAAGCCAAACACTACCGTTTGCGCTGGCCGTGCAAACGCCGCAACCTGTGCGGGCAAGTCGGGCAGGCGACTTGTGATCCGCACCTCTTCAACCGTCGTTTGCTGCGCCCGAAGCTGTTGCATTAGCTGCGTCTGTACCGCCTCCCGCACCCAGTCCGATCGATACAACACCAAAATGATAATGCCACGTTGATGGCGCAGCGCACGCGACAACTCACGCTCGATCTGCGTCTGGCGTGTGGCGATTGTTTGCTCGGCCTGTGCAGATAACTGTAAATCTATCGCTGTCATTCTGCTACAGGGAGCCGATCGAGTAAATACTCAAGCGCAGGATGCACATCACACCAAATATCCCCATTGTGATATTCGAGGACAGCCAAAATTTGAAATAGAACGGCCAGTTTATCAGGATGCACCATCTGGTGTGTGTCCCTGACCGCTTGCAACAAGCTGCGCTGTTCGGCCGTTAAAATGCGAAAATAAGGCTTACGCAGCTCCGCCGTGGCGCGTTCTACATCGGCCAGCGCGATTTGCGTTGCTTCACGACCAATTGCGTGGTCGGCCGCAATTTGCACCAGATGCGCCAACTCTCGAAAGACACCCCCACACATTTTAAGCAGTTCGCCACGTGCCTCAGGTGCGATTAAGGTAGATGCGAGACGCTGATTCAACACACGGTTCATCACCCGCATCCCTGCTGTATCCGCTTGTTCAGCATCCCCTTGCGCGTGGATCCGCACATTTGGCACAAAGTAAGCCTCTGTCCGTAAGCCGCTGCACTCTGGCGTGTAAAATAATGAACTAGAAACGGTATAAATGATTGGAAACGCAGGCTGCCGCATAATCTGCTGCCGATCGTGAAAAATTGTCTTGGCAAACTCCAAATCTAACTTGTCTAAATCATCAATCAAAACGAGCGGTTTGCGTTTGGTACGAGCGTAAATATATGTGCCAATCAGGTTGAGGATGTCCAGCAATTCTGTGATGTTGCGCCCAAAATGTTGGCGGATTTCACGCCGCAGCTGTGGCTCAATTTTGAGCGAACCGCTAATTCTGGCGAAGAAAGGCGCAACCGTTGGCGTACCAACTGCACCATCTACATTGCCGCTGTATCTGCCCTGTTTTAACGTGGTGACATGTGTTTCCACTCGTCCGCGCCAGCTATCGAGTTCAGTAAGCAACTCATTTGGAATTGATTCCCCTGATTCCTGTAGCTGGAGAAACATCTGGCTGCCAATAATCAGCAGAATGTCACGATAGTCGATGTCAAAAATGTCGGCGTGGTTGCGAATCGAAAAGAAGATCGGAAAAAACTTTTTCTGTATTTTCGGATTGACGCGCAATCGCAGTAACTCTGTTGATTTTCCACAGCCACGATGACCAGAGAAAAATAATTTAGGGTCACGTGTAGGGCGCAAAAGCCTGCGTCTTAAACTGCCAATTGGATCTTCGGGGCGCAGCACATAGAAAGGATGTGGCTTCCCATCTGGTTGTGGTGGTAATGGAACATCAGGTTCAAAATTTAACCAAGCTTGTTCGAGGTCTGTGGCCTGAATGTTTGGAACTGATTCGTAGTTAAGCGACATTATTCACCATGAGTATGAGTTTTAAGGTCTGAACAATCGTTTTTCGCACGCTGACTTTTAGTGAAAATACATGCTTGTTTCAGTTCAGGTTCCCAAGGGGCATTATAACCATAATTGAAGGTGAGAGGAAATGAGGGGCTGACGATCCATGTTTGGTTGTCGATTCCTGTTGGGTAGCAACGGCGTCTGTTGTGTTGCCTGTTCGTTCGTGGGCGAGGCTGGAATAGTATCCGTGCTTTTTTTGTAGGGCGCAATTAATCATTGACGAAAACCTCAGAGGTTTTTGTTCACACATCAAAATAGACGACAACAAACCTCTGAGGTTTATTGATCGAGATTTCGCGTATTCCACTTCCTGTGCATCACCATAAGCTAAGATAACGCAAAAGAGGCTGATCTCGTTCGGGATCAGCCTCCTTTTCATGTGCGGTCAATGCGAATGATAGTGGGGTGCGCGAGACCTGATTTAGATGGCGTCTAATGACGCTCTTTTGAGCGGGCGGTTGAATATTCGTAAGCGCCGCTGTCGCAAGCGCCGCCCGATGGGCGCGGAACGCCACGTTGGTCAACAGATAAACATTTTGACGCGGCCCCAATGTCGATTGCACCGCTGTCCGCCTGCAAGGGGATCGTGATACCAACATCGCTAAACTGTACGGGCGTGCCAACTTTTGGATCGGCAACAACTATTGAGTCACCACAGTTTGAGTTCCAAAGCAGCTTGTTTTCAGGCTGATTGAGTAAGTATTGCAGATTACCGCCCCAATTTTGAGGGTGTTGGGTGCAGTTTTGCTGTAAACCGCGCCACCAAAGCCCTGCATTGTTAGCAATCAACGAATTCATCAAAATAAAATTATCGCCGTTGATGCCGCCGCCGACAAAGCCCGCCGTGTTTGACACAACGCTTGTGTGCTGCAAACTGACAACCGCTTGATCGGCCGCCGTGATCGCGCCACCGATGCCTGCCCGCCAATTATCAGGATCTGTGATCCGATGGTCGATCGCCGTGTTGCCAAAGAATGTGACGTTGGTTAGCTTGGCTGGGGAACGTGTCCACAGTGCGCCGCCCTGAAACTCGCTGTGATTGTCGATAAAGGAAACGCGATTGAGATCGATTTGATAGCCTGTTTGTCCGCCGACGCCTTGACCAATCCACAGCGCCCCCCCTTTGGAGGTGTCAAAGGTTGCTGGCCCTTGAATGGCGCGATTGCCTTTAAACAGCACGTCCTCAATGAGCACGCGCTCGTTTGTGCGAACGGCTAAAAAGATTGCGCCGCCGACGTTGTTGGTCAGGTTGTCGATAAATTGGAGATTGCGCAAAATGACGAGATCCGCGCCGCCGTCTTCTGGTTTGCGTGTGCCGTCGAAGTAGAGTGCGCCGCCGCCGCCGCAGTCGCCGAGGGTGTTGAATTCGGCCGAATGCAGCGCCTCATTCCCCTCAAACACACTGTCCAAAATAGTCAGTTTGGTACGCAGATTGTTGATCGCCCCGCCGTTCATCGCGGCATTATCGTAGAACGAACTATTTTCGATAGTTGTAACACCACCACCCCCGATAAAGATCGCGCCGCCCCCATCACAAACCTTGTGATCGGCCAGCGAAGTGTGGTGGCTAAACGTGACATTGTGAACGCTGAACGCATTCCAATAGCCGACATTGATTCCCGCACCTTCCTCATGAGAATGACCGTTAATCAGCGTGAGGTTGTGCAATTCAATGCTCAAACGCTCCTCTGATCCGAGCAGCGCCGTGGCGTGCTGCCCATCAAGCGTGATCAAATTGCCGCCGTCAATGGTTGTGTCGATCAGCATCATGTGACGCTGCGTGAGCGGAATAGTGACAGGTTGCGAGCCGCAGTCAAAGCGAACCACGCCGCCTAGCGCAAGCGCTTGGGCAAACGCCGCTTCGGTGCAGCTTGCCGCCGTGCCGTCCCCAACCGTGCTGCCCGTGCCAGAAACGGGCGTACTGCTGGGCGTCGGTGAAGGGGTCGGGGTTGCCGTTCCGCCTGTGTCTGTAGGCGTTGCGGTGGGCGTGTTTTGCTGAGTTGGCGTGATCTCAGGGGTCGGCGTTGCTGTGGCTGATGTGGCGGTTGGAACAGGTGTATTTGTTTCGGAAGGGGATGTTGCTGTCGGAGCAACGGGATCAACCGCCTCAAATGCGCCAATATCGCAAGCTGTGCCGTAGGTTCGCGCTATGTGCCGCTGGTCGTATGTTTTGCAGGTTGTTGGGTTGCCCGCATCGATCGCCGCGCTGCCTGCCAGCAGTGCGATGCTTTGCGTTTGCCCGTTGTGCAGCCCAAGCGAGCCAAGCAGCGGGTCGCGGGTCCAAATCGTGTCACCGCATTGCGATGCAGTTTGTGCGTCAACGAACTGGATGTTGTGGCCCCAGTTGTTGATTTCGTGGGTGCAATTATGATAGCTATCGTTGGCCCATTCTGCCCGATTGTTGGCAATGAGCGTGTTGCGGGCCACTGCGCCGCTGCCGCTGATGCCGCCGCCGTGATAGCCTGCGACGTTTCGGGCGAGCGTCACGTGGTCGAGAATTGTGTGTGCGTCTTGATCGATACGCAGTGCGCCGCCGCTGCCGCGCTGCTCAGCGTCTCACTTCTCACCGGTCACGCCCTCGCCGGCGGAGGACCTGCCGAGACCGTCGTCCTCGCGAACCGGGCCTCCGAGGCGTCGCAGTCGGTCGCCGACCACTTCGCCGAGCAGCGGGATCTCCCGCCCTCGAACGTGCTCGCC
>JBMZDF010000479.1:0-5049 GCA_049614105.1 Promineifilaceae bacterium (SeqCode) | reverse complement strand
GTGCAAGTGAAGCATTTGAAGCGCTGGACGTGGTGGGGTTGGATTTCGGCCGATATTTTTTCACGCGCCGTTCCATGGACTCAACTCCTGCTTGAGCGCCCTGAAATAGCGGCCGATCTCAATTTGCAATGGCACCAACGGGCCAGCGGCGTGAGTGCCACCCTGCTGCTGCCAATGTTGTTTTGGAACCCAATCCGCCGATGGGCAGGTTTGCCAGCGGTGATGTTGCTATGCTTGAATGCTGATTTCTACCGATTTTTGCAACGGAAACGGGGAACGCGCTTTGTGGTGTCGGCGCTGTTGTTACACTGGCTGTACTATGTTTACAGCACGGTGACGTTTGGCGTGATGCTGCTTGCTTCAAGTGTCTATTCGTAGGCGATTCCCTGTTTGGTTCGTTCGTTGAGCCATTTCGGCCGAAAAAGCAGCCTATTCCAGCGCAAATCTAATTTCTCCAGCCCTGTCAACTCGGCAAGACTCTCTGGCAAGTGCGTCATCCGATTGGCGCGTAAATCAAGATCGGTCAAACCGCTTAGCTCGCCAACCGAGGCCGGCAGTGCGATCAAATGACAGTTGCGGCAGTCAAGCACACGCAACTTGGCAAGCGCACCCATGCTGTCTGGCAGTTCCGCAAGCGGATTGTTGCGCAGGTACAGTTCACGCAGCGAAGTAAGTTGTGTGAACGTCGCGGGCAGGCTGGTGAGTTGATTGTTGTACAGTCGCAGTTCGCGCAAGTTTTCCAGTTTGCCGATCGCATCAGGCAGACGAGTTAAGCGGTTGTCTGTCCAATTCAAATAGCGCAGCGTGGTTAGCTGCCCAATCGCGTCGGGCATCGTTGTCAGGTGTTGATCGCTGGCGTACAGTACTTCGAGTTTGGCTAGCTCAAAAATTGAGTCAGGCAGGTTGCTAAGCTGGTTGTGTCCAAGATCCAGCGTGCGGAGCTGTTGCAGACTGCCGATTTGTGCGGGAATTTGGGTGAGGGGGCTGGTGTCTAGGTAGAGTTCTTGCAGGTTGCTGAGGTTGCCGATTTCGGCCGAAACTTCCCCCAACGAATTGCCGCCCACCGACAGCATTTGCAGCGTCGTCACCCCAAACAACGTCTCAGGCAAACGCTTGAACTGATTATGACGCAGACTCAATGCTTGCAGCGTCCCCAAATCGGCTGGCAACGTGTCCAGCCGATTCCCATTCACAGAGAGCGTCCGCAACTTAGGCAGTGCAAACAACCAGTCGGGCAACTGCTCAAGCTGATTGTCATCAAGAAACAGCGTTTCTAACTGGTCAAACGCTTGCAGCGCGTCTGGAATCGTTGTCAAGTTTGCGCGTTGCAGCGACAGCCCGCGCACAACACCCTCCTCGATTTGTATCTCCACCGCTTGCGTTGCGCTCACGTCGAGCGCGTTAATAAAGTGAATGAGAGCGTTTGTAGACATATAAAGCCTTTGTAAACCTCTGAGGTTTATCATCATCTACTCTGATGTGTGGATAAAAACCTCAGAGGTTTTTTGTCAATGATTCGCCGTGTCCTGCTTAAAAATTAAAGTAGATGCATTTTAGATAAGCGCCCTCTTTGAAACTGATCGGATGATCGATTGCATGGCCTGTTTTGGCAAAGGTGCGTGTGCTGGAGGGGACGGCTCTTTGGACGGTGCTGAAAAACTGTTCGGCCGAAACGCGACTTGAACAGGACGCCATCACAAGTTGACCGCCTCTCGCGACCAATTGGCTGGCCAGCTTCGCCAGCTTTGTATACGCACGCAGCGCCTGCGGCACGTCTGCCTCCTTTTGTGCAAACGCAGGCGGATCAACCACGATCAAGTCAAAACGCCGCCGCTGCTTCACCATCTGCTGCAACAGGTCAAACACATCGGCCGCGATTAATTTGTGATTACACTGATTGACGGCTGTAAGTTGCGAATTGTGGGCAAAGTTGCGTTCTGCAACTGCCAGCGTGGGACGGCTCAGATCGACGCTCACCACCTGCTTTGCACCCCCTGCCGCTGCGTAAAGTGAAAACCCACCTGTCGCTGCAAATAGGTCGAGCACCATTTTCCCTTGCGACAGATCACGAACTTTGGCGCGATTGTCTCGCTGGTCAAGGAAATGCCCCGTTTTCTGCCCTTTTATCACATTCGCTTCAAACGATAATCCGTTTTCTTGAAAACGGATCGGCGCAGTGATCGGCGGCCCATAAATTAGCTGCCCATCGCTCAGCCCTGTTTCCAGCGCTTGCAATCGCCGACTGAGGCGAATCACGATCTGAGAAATGGGGAGCTGTGCCAGCAATATGTTCAAAATGTCGGTTAAATGCGGAAGCCAAATGGTTGAGTACAGTTTGACGACCGCTACCCGTGCATAATAATCAACAATCAGCCCGGGCAGGCTGTCGTTTTCGCCATTGATGCAGCGATACCCTGTGGTGTCGATCGAGTCTGTCAATGGTTGGCGCAGGGCAAGTGCGGCTGTAATTGTCTTGGAAAACCACGCGCTGTCGATTTGGGCTTGTTGCAAATGTTGCAGCAGCTTGACTCGAATGGGGGAGTCGGGATCATACAGTCCTGCCGCGAGAAAGCGCCGTTTGCGGTCAAAAACGATAGCAATGTCGCCCGCTTGCCCTCCGTGGCTGACGGAGGTGATGGCGTTTGTAAAGAGCCAAGGATGGTTGTTACGGATTGCTTTTTCGGCCGAAGGGGTTACCTTCACAGCGATCCGACGTGCATTAAGAGTTGGCAAAGAAGGTAAAGAGAATGTCACAGGAGGCCTCATTTGTTTTGCACGGAATTGTGCAACGGCTATTATACCGACATGAATTCCCGAATGCAGTCTGTCAAAGTTATTGTGCCAGCCACCTCAGCCAATCTGGGGCCTGGATTCGACGCCATTGGTTTGGCGCTAACGCTCTACAACCATTTTACGCTTTCAGTTCTTCCCGCAGGACTAGAGTTTACTTTCTTTGGAAAAGGGCGTGATATTTTGTTTGCCAACGAGCGAAATTATGTCTACCAAGCCGCACTGCGCGTCTTTGACAAAATAGGCGAACACCCCCCTGGGCTACATATTTCTATTTTTAACAACATCCCGATTGCAAGTGGGCTGGGTAGCAGCAGCACTGCAATCGTAGGCGGCATGGTGGGCGCAAATGCACTGATGGGCAACCCACTTTCGCGTCACGATTTGCTAGAGCTTGCAACCGAAATGGAAGGACATCCCGACAACGTGATGCCAGCGATCTGCGGCGGGTTAACGCTTGGCATTATGGACAAGCGCGGACTTTTTGCGGAGGAGATCGCCGTGCCAAACGACATGCGCGTTGTGATCGTTCGGCCCGATTTTGCGATGCCGACCAAAGAGGCGCGGGCTGTTTTACCCACGTCGTTGTCACAATCTGACGTTGTGTTTAATCTGAGTCGTACCCCGCTGTTGTTGCGTGCTTTGGAACAGGGGAACTATGCTAAATTGGGCGTCGCGATGCAGGATCGGATTCACGAACCGTATCGTTTGCCGTTGATTGTGGGGGCAGAAGCGGCGCTGGCGGCGGCCGAAGCAAATGGGGCGGCAGGGGTTGCATTGAGCGGCGCTGGGCCAAGCCTTATTGCATTTGCACATGATAATCATGAAGCAATTGCCATGGCGATGCATGCCGAGTTGGCAAACTATCACCCCAGCGTTGATGCATGGGTGCTCGATGTCGATCGCACAGGGGCGCAAGTTGAAGCACTTGTCAAAAGTACCGCAACACTAGGGTAGGTCTCTCAAGAAAACAACTGTCCACGAAACCATTTTCATGATTATCACGCTCTATACCAAAGCAGGCTGCACCCCCTGCAACAATGTTAAAACCTATCTCGCATTGCGCGAGCATGTCTATCCGCATGAACTGGTTGAGGTCGATATCACCCAAGATCGCGACACGTTTGCCTATTATCGCTATATCATCCCCGTTGTGAAAATCGGGGAGACAACGCTCAGCGCCCCGATTCTAAACGGCGCGATCGAGTCTGCGCTTAAACAGGCTAGCTACCAATGACCAATATAAACCCCTAATGATTCAACCCAGCCGGGCTGTGAGCGCATTTCGGTGAAGCTATTCGGCCGCGTAAAACGCAGCGCCCGCCGCCTAAACCACCCAAAAAGCTGCTCATGCAGATCGCGCCGCACAGACTCATAATCGGGATGCTCACCCAGATCGTTGCGCTCCTGTGGGTCATTGTCCATATCGTATAGCTCAGAACGGAAACGCTCATGCAGAATATATTTCCAGCGTTTGGTGCGCAACATTGTTGCACGGGCGTCCTCAACGGGCAGATCGAGATGGAAACGAACGGTGAGCGGGCTAAAATCTTCCTCGCTAATCACAAAGCGACGCCAATCTGTTGGCACGTTGCCATGCAGCAGCGGCAGCAGTGAACGCCCTTCTAATCGTTGCGGGTTCACCGTTCCGCCAGCAAACTCAATAATGGTTGGCACAATATCAATAGACTCAACTAATTCATCGGAGACTGTGCCGCGTGTGGCGTCTGCCTGACTGGTCGGGTCATAAATAATCAGCGGAACGCGTACCGACTCCTCATGAAACCAATATTTGTCGAGAAGCCAATGATCGCCAAGGTAGTCGCCATGATCGCTGGTAAAGACAATCATTGTGTTTTCGATGAGACCTGTTTCGCGCATCCATGTGAGCAATCGGCCGATATGGTCATCCACCTGTTTGATCAGGCCCATGTAGGCTGGGATCACCGTTTCGCGCACCTCATCACGTGCAAACCCTTCGCCCACGCCATATTGCAGAAAACCCGCGTAAACAGGATGGTGCGGCGTCTCGCGCTCCTGTTCCGTGCGGTTAGCAGGCAGAACTTGATCCGCGCTGTACATATTATGGTACGGGGCGGGTGCGATATAAGGCCAGTGTGGTTTGATATAGCCTAGATGCAAACACCAAGGGGTGTCCCCTGCCTCTTTCATGAAATCAATGGCGCGATTGGTGTTGTAGGGCGTTTCGGTATGCTCTTCGGGAAGGTTTGCAGGGTATTTGGCGTTGCGATTTTGCCA
>JBMZDF010000478.1:0-5051 GCA_049614105.1 Promineifilaceae bacterium (SeqCode) | reverse complement strand
TGATTGGCTGGTGATGGGGCCATTTGTGTCAATCAAAAAATTTAGGGCTCTTTGGGTGTTGAGAGGAATTCTGTAGGATCCCAAAAAGCCAAATTTGATTCGCGTTGACCAGTTATCAACGCTAGGAGGATTATATTATGTCGCGTTTGATTATTCTTTTAGGAATTTTGTTTATGGTTGCTTGTGCAAGGGAGGTGGTGCAAATTTCGGCCGAAATTCCCCCCACTCCAACATCAACACCAACCTTAACCCTAGCCCCCACTATCACAAACACCCCAAAACCCAGCAAAACACCACGCCCAACTTGGACAACCATTTCAACCAACACACCCGTCATCAGCACGCCCACAGAAACAGTGGAAACTATCGTCACAAAAGATGAGATTCCCACTGTGACCGCAAGTGCAACTGCTCTCCCGACAGCAATCCCGACCGCCACGTCTGAGCCGCCGACATCAGAGCCAACAAGTTCACAAGTCACAGAAGCACCAACAGCCGCTGCAATCGCGACAGCAACAACTGCTGCAACACCAACAACCGCTCCGACCGTTACTCCGGCGGCAACGGCCACAAGCGCACCCACGGCAACGCCAACATGGGTCGCTACGCCTACGCCACCAGCCACCGACACACCTAGCCCCACCAACACCGCTATTCCAACGGCTGTGCCGCCAACGGTGACACCTATTCCGACCGATGTACCACCCGTTCCAACCGATCCGCCGCCTGCGCCAGCGATCGGTCAGCTTGACGCGGTTTCTGACGGAACAGAGGTCACGATTACAGGCAACGTTGTCAGCGTTGCCAGCTTCTCGCAAGGGTTCAAGTTCACCGTGGCTGACGACACGGGACGAATCACGTTGCTTCTGTGGCACAATGTTTATGATGACTGTTGGGCTTGTGCTGGGCTGAATATTGGTGCAAGCGTGGTGGCGGTTGGTGAAATCGGCCGATTTGAAAACGAACGTCAGGTTGTGCCAAACTGGGGAGGCGGCGTCAACGTCACCAAACAAGCAGGCGCATGGGCGCAACCACAGCCAGTCAACAATCTGTCAAACGTCATAGGACAGCGGGCGATGGTTGAAGGTACCATCAGCGACACCTTTAGCAATGAGAAATTCACAAAGCTACAGGTTAATGACGGCACAGGGACGGTTGAGATATTTGTCTGGAACAACGTTTGGGCGCGTGTCGCCATTCGCGATCAGCTAGCGATCGGGGCGCATGTGCGTGCCGTTGGCATCGTGGGCGAGTTTAGCGGCACGGTTCAGGTGCAGCCCGTTCTGCCTGTTGACATCTTGCCGTAAATACGTATCGCATCGAAAATCCCAAACAAAAAGGCCGTCACAATCGTGACGGCCTGTATCATAGGCAAATGCTCACTGAGGTTAAATTCAGATGTAGAGACGCCCCGTTGGGGCGTCTGGATCATTTATTTGATTCAGCCTAAAACGTTTCGCCATTTGCAGCCATATCTTTCAAAATTTGCGGCGGTGCAAAGCGATCTCCGTAAGTATCAGCAAGTTCCTGCGCACGAGCGACGAACTTCTCAACACCATACCCATTGACAAACTGGAGCGTACCGCCGTTGAAGGGCGCGTATCCCCAACCAAAAATAGATCCAAGATTGGCATCGGCCGAAGAACGCAACACACCTTCTTCCATGCAACGCGCCGTCTCAATCGACTGGATAAACTGGATACGCTCAATCATCGCATCTAAGCTTAACTGTGCTTGACCATCCATGAAAATTTCGGTCAACTCAGGCCAAAGATGTTTGTTACGACCATCATACTCGTAAAAACCACCCCCACCAGCACGACCAGGACGACCCAACTCAAGCATCTTGTTAATCACAGGCTCGGACGCTTGCGGCGTGTATACCTTGCCTTCCGCCTCTAAATCAGCTTTTGTCTGGGCGCGAACGTGCGCCGACAGGCTCATTGAGACTTCATCGGTGACGGCTAATGGTCCAACAGGCATCCCAGCTTTCAAGCCAGCCATCTCGATTGCGGCTGGATGGTTGCCTTCTGCCAGCATCGCCATCCCTTCGTTAATCCACGTGCCGAAAACGCGAGAGGTGTAAAAGCCACGGCTGTCGTTAACCACAATTGGCACTTTGCGAATAGCTAAAACGTAATCAAACGCTTTTGCCAGCGCAATGTCATCTGTCTTTTCACCAACAATAATCTCGACAAGTTGCATTTTGTGAACGGGCGAGAAGAAGTGCAGGCCAACAAACTTGTCTGGTCGCTGGCTGGCTTCAGCAAGACCCGTAATCGGCAGCGTAGACGTGTTTGATGCAAACACACCCGTTTGCGCCATGGCATCCTCTGCCAGTTTGGTCACTTTTGCCTTCAACCTGCGATTCTCGAATACCGCTTCAATAATCAGATCGCACCCGTCGAGATCAGCATAATCGGCCGTTGCATGAACCCTCGCCAAAATGCTATCCATCTTTGCCTGCGCCATGCGCCCACGTTTGACGCGCTTTGCCATGATGGCAGCTATCTTTTGCTTGCCGGCATCCGCCCCCGCTTGCGTCGCATCAGTCATCACAACGTCCATGCCAGCCATTGCCGACACATAGGCGATGCCATGCCCCATCATGCCCGAACCAAGTACGCCAACTTTTTTAGTTGGCTGCAGCGGCACGTTCTGCGGACGGCTTGCACCTTTCTTAATCTGATTCAACTGCGTCCAAAACGCATTGATCATGTTTTTGCTGACTTGACCCGCACCCAATTTGGCAAAATAGCGTGACTCAATACGGCTGGCTGTCTCAAAATCAACCAACGCGCCCTCAACCAACGCCGAGAGAATCGCTTCGGGCGCAGGGTAGTTGCCCTTTGTTTCCTTGCGAATCATGGCAGGGGCTACCGCCATCATCGGGGCAATCTTGGGATGATTTGGTCCACCCCCTGGAATTCTGTACCGTTTAACCGCATCCCACGGCGCTTTGGCGTTAGGATTCGCAGCAATCCACGCTTTGGCTTGTGCCATCATGTCATCATAATCGGTTGCCAACGCATGAATCAACCCTGCGGCAAGCGTCTTTTTAGGCGTGTATTTTCGGTTTTGTGTCAACCATTCGAGCGCGGGCTGCAACCCGATTAGGCGACCCGTACGGACAACCCCGCCACCGCCGGGCAACAGACCAAGTCCCACTTCGGGGAAGCCAAATTTGATGCGGTCATTGTCAATCGCGACGCGGTGGTGACACGATAGGGCCAGTTCAAAGCCGCCGCCCAGCGCCGTCCCGTTCAACGCAGCCACAACAGGAATGTTCAATTTTTCCATGCGACGCAAGTGTGCTTTGAGCGCCTCGCTGCCGTCGAAAAATGTTTGCGGGTCATTACCCTCAAAAGAAGATTCGATGTCTGCGCCAGCTACCCAAAGCTTTTTGGCAGAGACGAGAATAACGCCTGTGACGGTAGAATCGGCCGAAATGCGATCCAATGCCGCCACAAAGGCTTCATAAAATACAGCGTTGAGGACATTCGCCGATCGATTCGGCATATCCATTGTTAGGGTAACAATACCCTGTGAGTCTTGTTCGTAGTTAAATGCCATTGTTTAATCTTGTGGTGGTGAGCCGCCACGCTAGCAAGGAAGCACGCTTAAGCGTGCTTATCCGTTGAGCCTAAACGCGCTCCACAATTGTGGCAATACCCATGCCACCGCCAACGCAGAGCGTGACAAGGCCTGTTTCACAATCGGTGCGTTCCATTTCGTCGATCAGGGTTCCGAGCAGCATCGCGCCTGTTGCGCCGAGCGGGTGTCCCATGGCGATGGAGCCGCCGTTGACGTTGATATTTTCGGCCGAATCAATCCCCATATCGCGCATAAAGCGCATCACAACCGCCGCAAACGCCTCATTGACCTCCATCAAATCGATGTCGCCAATTTCCATGCCGGCCAGCTTGAGCGCCTTCTGCGTCGCAGGGCCAGGGCCAGTCAACATAATCGTCGGATCAGTGCCAACGAGCGCCGCCGCACGAACCCGCGCACGTGGCTTGAGACCAAAACGTTGCCCCTGTTCCTCGTTACCAATCAACACCAACGCCGCACCGTCCACAATACCTGACGAATTGCCAGCCGTGTGAACATGGTTAATGCGCTCGACCTGTGGGTATTTTTGCTGGGCCACAAAATCGAAGCCCATACCGCCCATCATCTCGAATGCAGGACGCAAATTGCCCAGACCGTCCAGCGTTGTGCTTGGACGGATGTAGCTATCCTGTCCCAGAATAGTCAGCCCATTCATGTCCTTAACTGGCACAACGGAGCGGTCAAAACGGCCGTTGTCGCGTGCGTAAGTTGCACGCTGTTGCGAACGCAGTGCAAATTTGTCAACGTCATCGCGGCTGAACCCTTCAAGCGTCGCGATTAGGTCAGCCCCAATGCCCTGCGGCACAAAATAGGTGTCAAAATTGGTCGCTGGATCTTGCGACATCGGGCCACCGTCGGAGCCAATCGGCACGCGGGACATGCTTTCGACACCGCCTGCGACGACCATGTTTTCCCAGCCTGAGCGGACTTTCATAGCGGCCATGTTGACCGATTCCAGACCAGACGCACAGAAACGATTGAGCTGAACGCCTGGCACATCAATGTCCCAACCCGCTTTTTGTGCGGCGATCTTGGCAATATCTTGCCCCTGATCCCCAACGGGCGTCACGCAACCAAGCACCACGTCATCTACAGCGGCCGTGTCAATGTCGGTGCGCTCGACTAGTTCTTCCATCAGTGTCACAACCAAGTCGATTGGTTTGACTTCGTGCAGTTCGCCGCTCGCCTTGCCTTTGGAGCGCGGCGTGCGAATTGCTTCATATACATAAGCTTCTTGTGCTTGCATGTTATTTTCCTTTTTCAACCCCGTTATGCGGGGATAAATCCTTGAGCATCTAAATAATCAAAAAGTGTGTTTCAAATGGGCTGTGACAATAACGTAGACTGAGCTTGTCGAAGTCGTAGCAGCTTGTCGAAGTCGTAGCAGCTTGTCGCTCAGGCTTCGACTGGCTCAGCCACCGCTCTTTACTCAAATGAAA
>JBMZDF010000477.1:0-5066 GCA_049614105.1 Promineifilaceae bacterium (SeqCode) | reverse complement strand
GCTTGAATCAGGGCATTGGTCAGCGTGCGCGGCCATTTGCTGCGTTGGATGGCGTCGAGGAACGTTTCGGCCGAAATTCCCAACCGATCAGGCCAAACGTCAACGGGCACAGGGCGCACCATTGCGCCTAATTGCTCCGTGCGCAGCGCAACCTTATTCTTTTTGGCAAGCTGCATCGGCACGCCGTCGCGGGTAAGCTGGCTGGTGATGACAACAGGGAAACGGATTTCGAGCATTTTGCTAGCCCAGCGCCATCGAAAGATTTGTTTTGTTGCGCGGGTCATGCGCTGCGCTAGCCGGGAATTGGGCATCTTGCACAAGATTCGCACCGCATCGCGGCGGACGCTGAGATTGCGGTCGGTGCGTGCCGCTTCGAGAAATGGCTCATCGGCCGAACTAAGATTAATCTCAAACAGTCGTAACAAACTCAGCCGCAGCGCAACTGTGTTGGATTTCCACGTGCTTTCAACTAATTGGCGTCCCAGATCGGGCTGTCGATGGCGCAACTGTCGCAACAACGATTGCCGTCGCTTGAGTTGCGGACTGTTCCATAGGCGGCTTGCGCCTTCCCATTCGTCAATGTCAGGGGCGGCGTACGCCCACTGTGGGTTTTGCGTCGCCAGCCAGCGCCCGTGCGGCCCCAGCACGTCGATGACGGCATGTGCCTGATGCGATGCCGTATGCCCATAGGTCAACATGTTGGGCAAATAGTGGGGTGCGACCGTTTGATTAGCCGCTTTGAGCTGGGCAAGATAGCTCGGCATTAGCTCTTTGTACCGATTGGTGAACATGGTCAGCAACGGCGTTTGTTGGCGGGTTGTGGTGTTGATCGTGCGAACTGGATCAGGTTGCACGTTGCTTTGCTGTGGCAACTGCCCTGCACGTTCGTACTGGGCGATGAGTCCCGCTTGTCGTAGGAGCGTGTGTTCGGCCGAATCAACCCGCGCCGCCGCCAATAGCTGCCCCAACGGAGAACTGTCCACCGTGTCGGGCAATGCCCCGCGTTCCGTGCCGATCACCGCAGTGCGTACCAATGTTGCCCAACTGCTCATGATTTGTCCTCCGCCAACAGCCGCAGTTCGATCCACCGCTGGTTGTGCCATAGCGAAAGCGGTTGAAAGGTGCGTCCGTTCCAAATGCCAAACAGCGACGCGTTGGCAATCGCCATCAGATGCCAGCCGTGGGCAAATTGTGGTTCGATAGGTAGCCGCACGCCTTGGTTGTCGGTCAAGATCCAGACCGCCTCATCACGCTGCACACGACTATGATGTAGCACAACGGGGTAGGCATCAAGCCAAAAATTGCGTGCGCGTCGCTTGTTAAACCGCGTGCTTAGACTTGTTAGTGACTGCGGTGCAACCTGATAGCTGTCGATTTGCTGTAGGCCGCTAGGCTGGCTGCGAAATGAGGCGCGTAAGGGGAACGTGCTGCGAATAAAAGATAGGTTGGCGTTAAATGACGTCCCAGTGAGAAATTGCTGGCGGGGCTGGGTGCGGGTTGGGGCGGGGTGGGTTAGCTGGGCATACTGATGGGTTGTTTGCCCCCATAGCCACGTGTGAAGAATGCGGCGGCGTCCGCGCAGTTCGCGGCTGCTGCCAATGACCTGCCAGCGATCGGACAGGACACGATCGGTTGCTTTGGACAACGGCCGCCAGCCGATGGCGTGGCGCAGATCGTTTTGTGTTTCGGCCGAAAACGTCTTGAACCGTTTGAACGCATCAATCAACAGTTGCGTTTGCCCAAGCTGCCGCAACAGTTGTTCCGCCCAGTTTGGCTCGCTGCTGAGAAGCTTGTGCCATGCGCGTACCGCCTGAGCCAGTTTGGGGCTGTGCGTGTCTACAAGCCGCCCCGCCATTGTGTCCCAGTACGCTTTTGAACGCTTTGGAAGCTGTGCTAAACCCGCACGAATCATGTCGTGCAGCCATTTTTCAAGATCGCCAAGACCGCGCCGCACAAGCCGTAAATGTTTGTCCGCAGCCTCTGGCTCTGCTGGCCCAATGCGCAGGCCGTGCGCCATGACGGTGTTGGCCCACGCTGGCGGCAATTGAACTGTCTGCCCTAACGCATCGTTTCGAGCAAGTATCAATAAGGCTAAACTGTGGTTGCAAGGGCTGTGGCGGCTGGAGCAAGAGCAGGTGGCTGCAAAGGTTGAGAGGTGAATTGCGGCGTTAAACGGCGGCCGATTGGGAACGGTAAATGTTCCCCACGCAAGCGACTGGTTACATGCAAGTGCCGTCCACTTCTCTGGCACTGCAATCGCACGTGTCGAGCGCATCAAGGTTTTGTCTGGTGCAAGCCCTAAGACTTGCTCAACTGTCAAATAGAAATCCATATTGCGCCTGTTCGGGTTTTTAATCGAAAGGCTGACCCGTCATCATTCGATTAGGGTAGCTTTCACTATACATCTTGACACGGGATCGGCCGAAACGCCACGAGCGGTAATACAGTTCTTATGCTGGCACTTGAGTCAATGTTTGTCTTGCCGAAATTCCCTCCCTACTAAACAAAAAACGCGCTCTCAGGCGCGTTTTGGTCTAATTAAAATGTTGTCGATGAATGGTGATCTGCTTAGCCGCGACTGAGGATTCGGCCGATAAGCGCCTTCGCTTCCTCAATTTTGAAGATATAGACACAAACCAAGTAAACGGCGATGCCAACCAAGCCACTCGACGCAACGGTGATGATTTCAGAGAGCGTTGTGTAAGGCAGCAAATTCCCAAGTAAGGTGCTGACGCCCAATGCCGCTAACCCCGTGGCAATTCCTGCGATCAGTGCTTTGCCCAGCGTGGTTGAAATACTGTACCCTGCAAGTCCACCCGCCTGCCGCTTCAACAGAATCGACATCAAGATTGTATGCACGATATGTTTGACCGCATCGGCTACCATCAGACTAAACAAACCCAAACTGTCGATTAGCAAATAGGCCGTGCCGATGTTGACGATCATGCTGATGACGCCCACGATAGACGGGCTGAGCGTGTTTTTTCGCGCATACGAGCCAAAAATCAGCATTTGGTCAACAGCCGCAAAAGGCAACCCAATCAGGTAGACCTGTAAAACTTGTGAGGTTCGCAGCACGTCAAACGGTGTGTATTCACCATGCCCAAAAAGCAAGTCAACGATAGGCATGGCAAGCGCAAAGAGGCCAAACGTAGCGGGCAGAATCAACACCAGCACAAGACGAATCCCGCCCGCCAAGGTTGTTTTGAAGTCGCTTAGTTCGCGTGTCGCTTGCTCCGCCAACACGGGCAAAATGGCGATTGAAAGCGCCGTGACAACGAGGCCCATCGGGAACTGGAACAGCGTTGTGGCGCGGCGCATGTAGTTGAGACTTGCGTCGCCCGTGCCGATGGCGAGTCGATAGCTGATGGTGCGTACCACTTGATCAACGAGCAGAACGCCGACAATGGGAGTGAACAGCGTCACAATTCGGCCGATGGCGGGATGGCGCGGGTTAAATGACCAGCGGATACGCGCATCGCGCAAAACCGCCGCCTGCACGACGATTTGCAACAACGCCCCGCACAACAAACCAATGACAAGTGATGAAACCTCAGAGGGTCGTAGAAACGCGGCGGTGATAATCGACCCGTTGAAGATGGCAGGTAAAAACGCGGGGATCGTAAAACGTTTGAGCGCATACAGCACGGCGGTCAGTATGCTGGCGATGCTGAGCAGCAGCACGGCAGGCACAGCAAGCCGCATGAGGCTAAACGCCAGCTCCGCCAAGGCGGGATCGTCAAAATTGTTGACCCCAATCGCGCTGCCCACCTGACGATGGAAACGATCGATTAACAGGACAACACCCGCCAAAATCACAACGATGACGCTTAGGAAGGCGCTAACGGCCGACCAAAGCTGTTCGCGACTTTCCTCGCCAGATATGTCAGAGAAAACGGGAACAAGCGCCGAGTCGACCAACCCCGTTTTGACAGCGTCAAATAAGTTGTTGGGAATGAGGGCGGCAGCTTCATAGGCGCTCGTCAGACGTGCGCCAAAATAATGGGTCATCACCTGATCTCGAACGAGACCAAGGATGCGACTAATAATATTGCCAATCGCAAGGACGGTAGCCGCACGAACAACACCTTTGTTGCTGCTGAGGCTTTGTTGGGAGGCTTCGGCCGAATCCACTTCTAGCATAGGGTGAGAAGTCTAACTGATGCAGAGGCCGCTTCCAATACGATCTACCTACAGCTAATCTATCGGTGATATGCCGTTTGGTGATTTCGCGGCGGACGCATAGAATGGGAGGTGTAATAAAGTGTGAATGATGAATGATGAATGGAGAAATGAACTTCTGTATTTATCATTATTTGATTTGGAGAATATTTATGTCGCATGACCGCGCCTCTTGGCTTGAGTTGCCTGTTGAAGTCCCCGAAGAAATGAAAGGGTTATTTCGTAAAGTTGAATCTGTGTTGGGATTTGTCCCCAATGTGTTTGTGGGCTATTCGATTCGGCCAACGCACTTTAAACATTGGTTTGGTCATTTTCGTGAGCTGATGTTTGGCGAGAGTGAGTTGACGCGGGCGGAGCGCGAGATGATTTGTTTGGCAGTTTCGGCCGAAAACAAATGCATCTACTGTCTTGTTGCCCACGGCGCAGATTTGCGCGAGGCAACAGGCGACCCCATCCTCAGCGACCGCATCAGCTATGATTACCGTCGTGCTGGCTTAGATGAGCGCACGCTGGCGATACTCGATTATGCCGTTAAACTGACGCTCACCCCTGTTGAGTGCGACGAAGAAGATGTGCAAAATCTTCGCGAACATGGGTTTTCAGATCAAGGCATTTTTGACATTGCGGAAGTCGCCTCGATGTTTAACTTTACAAACCGCCTCGCCAGCGCCAGCGGGATGTTGCCAAACGTACAGTACCATTCAATGTACCGTTAGGATGAATGTGGCATCGTTTTGTTTGGTGACTAACTAGGTGGGTGGCTATCCATCTTAATCAAGGCCATTCTTAAGTTTCTCGAAGGACGCCGATTCATTTTGAGTCTTTCAATTGTCGCTCGACCTGTTGGTGTTATGCCAACAATCTCAAGAAGATTGGCGCTCCAC
>JBMZDF010000476.1:0-5066 GCA_049614105.1 Promineifilaceae bacterium (SeqCode) | reverse complement strand
GTAGCTGTTTGATGTTGGTTGCCTCTGGCAAAATCACGCAGAGTTGTTGTTCAAGCGTGGGCATTGCTTCTGCTGGGTCGATCCCCGCTTCGTGCAGTTGGCAATCTTCAGACCATTGCAACGCCTGATCGAGTGTGTCAAATAGGTGCAGGTTTGTTATTTCGGGCGTGGATAGGTTTTGTTTGAGTTGGGTGGCAGATTCGGCCGATATTGCAGTCAACAACAACTGAATCCCATCACGTGCTAAAAACTGCTGAATCTTGGTGAAACTCAGCCGCGCCGTCGAGTCCACCCCCGACACCCGATCAAAGTCTAGCACCAAATAGCGCACCTCATTTTGTTTAACAAGTACCTTCACCTCCTCAAACAAACTGTTCGCCGTGCCAAAAAATACATAGCCATGTAGCTGTAAAATCTGCGTTTGCTCCCCATTCTCGCGCAAATAATCGCGATGCGCAGCGGGGCGCGTGACGCGGCTTTGCTGATAGGTTCCGCTCAGTCGATGACGCAAGACGCTAACGCGAGCATAGTTGATCACAAATAGAATCACCGCCATGACCAATCCTGCGGCGACGCCTTCCAGCAACCCAAAAAACGCGATCACAGAAACAACAAACAGCAGCATCGCGTATTCTATCCAAGCCAATCGTTTCGCGGGCAAAATAACCCAATCGATCAGGAACACCACGCCAAGATAGCCAATCGCCGCCCCCGCCACAAAACGCGGCAAAAAGGCGAGTAATTTGGTTGCATTCCAAAGCAAGATGCCTGATGCGATGGCGCTCAGAGGTGCGCCCAGCGGATTCTGTTTGTTATCTTTCGAGTTGAGCAAAGACCATGCGGGCGTCATATAGCTAGGCCAGCCACCCAACAGCCCTGCCAAAACATTGCCAAGCCCTGTTATCTTCAAATCGTGGCTCGGATCAAAGTCTGCGTTGACGCTTAATTCAAACCCGCTGTTATTGAGCAGCATAGCAATCGCTGACGCAATCGCCAGCACAATCAAGCTGCCTGACTCGCGCCAAATTGCGCCCCATTGGATACTGCCCAGTTCAGCTAACGTAAACAAACGCAGTTGCGCCCCGTCGCCTGGCAATCGGCCGATCAGCCAGCCTGCCTCTGTCAACTCAGCGAGGGAGTAACCCAACAGCGTTGTGATGCCAAAAAAGACGCCAATCGCAACAACCATCATCGTGGGAACCAGCAGGGGTTGTTTAATGCGTGTGCTGGCAAAATAGATTAAGAACGACAGAAAGAGCATCGGCAACCAGTGCAGCAGCGCGACTGGTTCAAAGATACCTGTTGCGTGTTCAGCGCCTAACGCGCTTGTGATACCGCCATGCAGCAGAAGCCAACCTGTGCCGCCCAGAAACCCACCCATGACGGGAAAGGGGATAAAGCGAACTAGGTTCCCAAGATGAAACGTGCCGAGCAGGTAGAAAACCAGCCCCATCACCACGGAGGAGATGCCGATTGTGGCGACAATGGTGATAAATAGGGTGTCTAAGTCTGTTTCGGCCGAAACGGACCCCATAATTCGGCTCGTAATCACCACCAAAATTGCCGAGGGGACATCTTGCGGCATCGAAATCACCCCCAGCCAAGAACTACGTAAACCAGCAATCAAATTAACAATAACCGCACCTGCAATCATGAAGATGGCGGCTTGTCCCACGTAAATTGACAGTGGCCCCGCAAAAATGAGGGCTAACATTGCTACCCACCATAAAACTTCTAACAGACCGATTGTGAGCGCATTTGACAATGCGACAATCAAAGATGAGCGGTTGAAACGAACAACAGAGGATCGGAGCATAAAGTTTTCACTACCTATCATTGAATAGCTTATCCAATTCCATTATCCATAGTACCTTTGCGTTTTAACTTGCAACCGCAAGCCGAAATCAATGAATAAGCGTGAAAATATGCCTTGCGTACGTCAATTAGGCTGAATTTGGTACAAACGTACTATACAGTACCCTTGTACAATCCCTTATCCTGTCATTAATTAGGGAAGTTCGGGTATTCTTTAAAATCGTTGGCACTAATCTTTATAAATTTTCTTGTCATCATTGCTCCCGCTATATTGCTCTTAGTCGCAGTTACAGCGATTTGCTAAGAACTGAGATTCAAATCATGTGTATAGCATCACCAAAGTAGCGTCCTAATTTACACAGATTGAACTGTCATCACACCTCGGTCTCAGTTTCCCACCCTCCGCTTCCTAAAACAGGAACAGCCAGATAAAACGATAAATATATGTTCAAAACAGCCACAATGCGCTGTTATTGTTTCTTGCCTACCAAAGCAGGAAAAATCGTTTATTTGACTTGTTCAGCAAATCGCGGCTATTCGAGCCAACGGTCGTTCGTTAACGACCTATCTCACACCCACTGTGGGTGTTGTATTGGAATTTTGTATTGGAGTTTTGTAATGGTAAATCAAACCTATTATCGATTATTCCTTCCTTTTGGTTTCTTGTTGGCACTTGCGCTCATCGCACTGCCTACATTTGTTCAGGCGGCCCCCGAAGCAACGGTCGATCTCTCTGTCAGCAGTGAGGTCAATGCCTATCATCAGCTACATGGGGCAACGGCCGTTGTCACTATCACAGTTGACAATCTAGGGTTAGCAACCGCCAGTGACGCGATGGTCACGGTTCCACTACCGCAGGGCATCCACTTTGCATCGGCCGCATCAAGCGTCGGGAGCTATGACAGTGCAACAGGGATCTGGACAATTCCCAGCGGATTCAGCACAAGCGGTACACTGGTTCTCAATGCAATTGTAGATTGGTCAGGTTATTTTGTGGTCACGGCAACCGCTTCAACGGGAGTGGGCGATACAGACAGCGACAGTAGCAACAATATCGGCCGAACAAACTTCTCAACCGACACCAACAACATCTGCTACGCCGTCGCCGACAACGGCAGCTATGGGAGCGACGACTATCTTGTCTATTACGATAGCGCGATCGGCACGCCCTCTGTCGTCAACTTGGGCGCGTTAACTTTTATCAGCGGCACAGCGGTTGCAGACACCGAATCAGGCACAACCAACCCGTTTACAAATAAGCTGTACACGGCCGATGGCGGCGGTGTTGGCAATGCGGCGCTTTACGAGATCGATTTGCTGACGCAGCAGGCGGTCGAAATTAACAGCGACTTGGGCGTTGAGGACATCGATGGGCTTGCATTTGACCCAATCCTCAATACGCTTTGGGCATCCACCGCCAATGGCGGCGATGTGTTAACAGGAACAGGCGGGATCAATCTTGATCAGCTAATGCAATATGACCTAGACGGAACGCTGCTAAGTGGACCAACGACGGTGACACCTTTGGGCGGCTTGCAGTGCGGCGTACTTGATGCGCTGACAGTTGATCCCATCACGGGCAATTTGTACGGCATTTGCTCACGTGCATCTGACAGTTGTGGCGCGGTTGCGGCAGGCAGCATCACTTCGGCCGATGTCGTTGTCCAAGTCAGCACCGACGCAGCCACATTTGGCGAACTGACTTCAATTGGCCCTGTTGCTGTCAATGGCGACTGTAGCACCAGCCCGCTCAACGATATTGAAGGGATCGACTTCACCCTCGACGGCAAGCTCTACGGCACAATGGGCAACGAAGTCGGCGCGGGCGACATCTACGAAGATGGTATCTTCGAGCTACAAATCGGCACAAGTGGCGTCATCACCGCCCTCAATCAAATCGACCTAAATGTTGATTCAGCAAACGGGCTTGCCTCAACGAACACAGTTGATTTTGAGGGTAGCGGCTGTATGCTCACCTCAAACGATTTACGCATCACCAAAACTGACTATCAATCGACTGTCTACCCCAATCAAGTTGTAACCTACACAATGGTTGTGACCAACGCCACAACCGCGATTGCACAGGGTGTCGTTGTCACCGACACGTACCCCACCGACTATCTAACATTTAGCAACGCAATCCCTGCCGCAACCATCATGAGCAGCAACCTGCTCTCTTGGACGATTGGCGAAATGGCAGCGGGCGAGGTCACAACGTTGACAACTGTTTTCAACGTCATTGACCCAGCCAAGGACAGCGGCCCTGTTATCAACACGGCGACTGTCTCGCACACGCCCATTGTCGGCGGCGACTCTGTACCCGCCAACAACGACGATGCTGACATCGATCTGATTCTCAGCACAATTATCGGCGACTATGTTTGGTACGATGAGGACGGCGACGGCTTCCAAGACCCAGACGAGGAAGGTATCCCGAACGCCACGGTCGTTCTGTACGGGTCTGATGGTGTCACCCCTGTCATGACCACGACAACCGACGCCAACGGCGGCTACTTATTTGAAGGGATGGGTGCAGGTACTTATTTTGTCTCAGTTGTGGCGGGTGTTGATAGCTTAACCGCGACCAGCGGCAGCCAAACGCACAATCCACTCACGCCAATTGTTGTTAGCAACGAAGAAGAAGTTCTCACAATCGATTTTGGCTACATTTTGCAGCCAGCCCCCAGCAACGCGGTTATTGGCGACACCGTTTGGTACGATGCAGACGGCGACGGCGTTCAAGACCCCGGCGAAGCAGGCATTGAAGGCGTTCTGATCACGATTACGGACGGCGTAAACACCTACACAACCACCACCGACGCGACAGGCAACTACTTTATCGAAGTGCCAGCAGGAACCTACACAATTAGCGCAACCCCGCCGGGCGGGCTGACTCAAACCTATGATCACAGCGGGCCGCTTGATAACAGCACCAGCATTACTGTTTTGCCCGGCGACCAATTTTTAGAAGCAGACTTCGGCTATAACGACGGTACGCTCGGATCAATTGGCAACTTAGTTTGGCTTGATACTGACAACGACGGCGTTTTCAACAACGGCGAGGTCGGCATTCCGGGCGTGACGGTTGACTTGATCAACCCTAGCACGGGCGAAATTCTGGCGACCGACACCACAGACAGCAGCGGCAACTATGCGTTTACAGGCTTGCCAGCGGGTAATTACGAAGTGGTTGTGCGCGACAATAACAATGTTTTAGAGGCATTCCAGCCAACCGTGAGCGGCACGCCCGG
>JBMZDF010000475.1:0-5070 GCA_049614105.1 Promineifilaceae bacterium (SeqCode) | reverse complement strand
CTCCAAAGACTAAATGGGGTTGACGCTCAAGATCACCTTCGTTTCCCTATAATAGAGTTTAACGGGAGATCTCTGCAAAATCCAACCAGCATATCTATACCTAATCTAAGCACTTTAGCAGAATTTTTGGGGGCCAGATCCCAAGGACTTTGGTAAGCTGTAGCTACTGTTCTTTGGCATCGGCCGATGGGCAGCTAACACCCTATATTTAATGAAGAGAGAATGCGAATGTTGCTAGATGATCTGAAAAAACTTGTTGGAGACGAGCACGCTAGTTCGGCCGAATCAATCCGCCGTTTACATAGCGAAGACCAATCAAATCACCCCGCCGTGATGCCTGACGCCGTCGTTTGGCCTGCCGATACGGCACAGGTCAGCGCCGTGGCGCGTTATGCCAACGCGCACCGCATCCCGCTGGTGGGTTGGGGCGCGGGAACCAGTCTGGAGGGCAATTCGATTCCTGTAAAAGGGGGGATTGTGGTTGATTTCGGCCGAATGAACCAAATCATCACCACCCACGTCGAAGATTTTCAGGTAACGGTACAGCCAGGCATCTTCTATAAAGACATGAACAAAATTCTGGCGCAAGAAGGTCTGTTTTTTGCCCCTGACCCCGGCGCGAACGCCAGCATTGGCGGCATGATTGCCAACAACGCAGCCGGCATTCGCACCGTTCGTTACGGCGCGACCCGCGACAACGTGCTGGCGCTGGAAGTGGTCCTTGCCAATGGCGACATCATCAAAACGGGGTCGCGCTCGGTCAAGCAATCGGCCGGCTACGACTTAACCCACCTTTTTATCGGGTCTGAAGGCACACTGGGGTTAATCACACAGGCCACGCTCAAGCTCGCTCCGCTACCAGAATTTTACAGCGCCGTCACAACCTCTTTTAACAGTGTCGCTGATGCGGCAAACGCCGTTTACGGCATCATTGGCTCAGGGTTAAACCCGTCCGCGCTGGAGTTGATGGATGCCGCAACGGTGCGTGATTTACAGGAAGATTTAAGCTTTGAGATGGCGGATGCGCCCGCGCTTTTTATGGAGTTTGCAGGGGCAAGCGAGGCGTCGTTGCAAGAGGAACTGCGGTTGGCACAACAGGTCTGCGAAGAGTGCGCGTGCCTAACGTTTGTGGCAGGCTTAGGACACGACATGCGTGCGCAGCTTTGGGAGGCTCGTCACCGTTTGCTAGAAATTATGCTGCGTCAGCATCCCGGTGAGGATTGGGTTACGACTGACGTTGCCGTTCCGATTTCGGCGTATCCTGCGCTAGTCAATGGCACGACCGATCTGCTGGATGAGTTAGGGCTGGTGGCGGGGCTAGTAGGGCATGCGGGGGATGGGAATTTGCATACGGTTGTGTTTTATGATCGGAATTCGGCCGAATCAAGCAATCGCGTCAAACAATACAACGACCGCCTTGTCGATCTGGCGCTCTCCTACGAAGGCACCTGCACAGGCGAACACGGCGTCGGTCTTGGCAAACGCAAATATATGCTGCGCGAACACGGCGAAAACGCGCTTGCGCTGATGCGTTCGTTCAAAGGATGGCTAGACCCCAATGATATTCTCAACCCGGGGAAGGTTCTCTAAATTTTGTTGATCGGCTCATCTAAATCGAATAACAATGTACGGGTTGAAATGGCTGAATAAGTCGTGTCAGTGCGTACTTTTAATAGGCGACCATCACTTATCTATGGCAATAGGCCATATCGCTTCATGTTCCAATAAAAGAAGTTTGTCAGAGAAGTAAACAGCTATGTCAGGTTCAGAAGTTCAACCTCCCCACAAAATATTGCATAAGCAAATTGATATACGTGATAGTGATGCTGTCGCCATTGGAGAGGGCGCTAGCGCGATAATTAATCAGTACACCCAACATACCTATGAGGGGTTAACCACTGAAGAAGTGACCAGCCTGATCGCAACGCTGCGCCGTGAGGAACAGCCGCAGGTCTGGGACGGGCGCATCCCTTATCTGGGTCTAAAAACTTTTCAAGAGGCCGATGCTCAGTTCTTTTTCGGCCGAGAGAAAATCGTCAGCGAGCTGCTCGAACGCTTAAAAACAACCCGTTTTCTCGTTGTGGCAGGCTCATCAGGCAGCGGCAAATCATCGCTGATTCGTGCGGGCTTGTTTCATGCAATCAAAATGGGGCAGCTCAACGGCAGCGACAAATGGTTACGCGCCACGCTGCGCCCATCAATGAACCCCATTGAGCAACTGGCGAAGTCAATGGCGCGGCTTGCAAAATCGCCTCTTGCGGCAACCGCCCTGCGCATGCACGGCTTGCGCAACCCAAACACGCTGCACAATCAAATTGAATCGTTGCTCAGTGATGATCGGTCACAACGCTGCGTTGTGCTTGTCGATCAGTTTGAGGAATTGTTTACCCAAACCAAGGATTCTGTTCAGCGTCGCGCATTTCTTGATCTGCTGACAAATGCGGCAACGCACAAAGACAGTCGCACCACGATTATCCTTTCGATGCGCTCCGATTTTGTTGCCCATTGCGCCCGCCATAAACGTCTGAATGAACTCCTGAGCCAGAACTTTCGTCAGATAGGTGCGATGCAGCCCAACGAGTTGGCACGCGCGATCACGCTTCCCGCCTTATCGGTGGGTGCTGAGATCGATCCGGCGCTTGTCTCGCAAATCACGATGGATATGGAAGGCGAGGCGGGTGCGTTGCCTTTGATGAGCTTTGCCTTGCGTGACCTTTTTGAGGTTGAAAAAACAGAGATTGATATGCCGATGGATCTGACCTTGCCTGAGTACCAGCATCGAGGTGGGTTGCAGAAAGTGTTAGAGCAACATGCCCAGCGTGTGTTTAACACGTTGGATGATGACCAGATCAAGCTTGCCCACACTATTTTTTCGCAGCTAGTTGAAGTTAGCGAAAAGCGTTCAGATACACGCCGCACGGTTGTCTTTAGCGAACTTGTTTCAAATACGGCCCCTGAATCGGCCGTTGAGACCGTTGTGCATGCGTTTGCAGATGAAGGCGTGCGCCTGCTGACAACCGATCACGATCAAGAGCACAATGAACGCACCGTCACGCTGGCTCACGAAAAATTATTAGACTCATGGCCTTGGCTGGTGCAACTTGTTGGCGAAAATCGCGAGACGATTGAGCTGAGAAACGCGGTTGCAGATGATGCACGAGCGTGGGTTGCTGGCGGGCGCGACAGAGGTGAGCTTTATCGTGGCGCAAAGCTACAGCGTGTGACTGATGCACTGGCGCACAAAGAGCTACTTCTAGGAAAGACCTCTCAAGCGTTTATCTTAAGCAGCCAACGATATAGACGCAATCGTCGGTTGTTACTTTTTGGCGGGCTTGCCATCGTCTTCTTGACAATTCTGACAAGCGTTATGTGGGTACAACGCGACCAAATCAAGCATACACGCAATCTGCTTGTTGCGGAGGAAACCGTTGCCAGCAGTTTGAAAATAGCAAATGCGGCGAATGCGACGGCCGAAGCAGAGGGAACACGTGCTGCCGTTCAATTGCAGGCGCTTGAAACACGTGTTGCGGCCGAGTTGCAGGCGTCGGAAGCAATGCGGGTCGCCGCACGCGCGACATCTCAGGTGCAACTTCGCATGGCGGACACGCGCTTTCTCATGATTCAGGCTCGGAACGCGCTAAACACCGATCCCGAACTAGGGATTTTGCTGGCGCAAAGAGCGGTGCAGGTTTCTTCCGCCAATCACAGCGTGCCTGCCTTACCCGAGACCAAAACGGTGCTTGCTGAAGCAGTTGCGAAATCACGTATGCGCCACACCCTTGACGATCACACTGGCCCCATTTCGCACCTTGTGTACAGTCCATCTGGCAGATGGATTGGCTCAACGAGTGGCGACGATACCGCAAAGCTGTGGAATTCAACAACAGGAAATTTACACAACGCTTTCTTCAATCAGGCAGAAAGTAAGTGTACGGGTGTTGGTACGAATGAATCGGGTCATGGAGGGAATAAATCAGACAAAGAAGATTTGTTGGCGATTGCTTTGCATGATTCAGGCGAAGCGTTGCGGGTAGCTGTCACGGGCAAAACAAAACGGATCTACCTTTGGGAGGATGATCTGGATGCGTGTCCAGTTATCTTGAAAGGGCATCGGAATATGGTCTGGGATGTCGCTTTTCATCCAGACGGCAATCTGTTAGCCAGCGGGGGCGCAGATGGCAAAATCATTTTGTGGGATTTTGAATCGAAGGCGATATTGAAAATTCTCAATCAGCATACAGATCAGGTCACCAATGTTTCGTTTAGTCCAAACGGGAAATGGCTTGTTTCGACAAGTGTTGACCACACCGTCATGATTTGGGATGTGGCGGATCGGTCGCTTGTTTCTGTCTTAGAGGGGCATACCCAACAGGTTGTGCAAGCTACCTTTGATCTAACGTCGCGCTATGTCATTAGCGCCAGCTTTGACAAAACGGCCCGTATTTGGGACATCATCACAGGGGAACAGGTGGCGTTGTTGGAGCATGGTCACACTGTTGAAAATGCGACTTTTTCATCAGATGGGAGACGGGTTGCGACATCGGGGCAGGATCGGGCGATTCGATTTTGGGATGTGGTATGGGAGAAAAGGGATGGGGGGCATTCGGCCGAAATCACCACAATCACACAACAAGAGGGAACCGTCTTGCGAGGACACACCGACACCATTTGGGCGCTTGCATTCCACCCAGAACGCGACGAACTTATCTCGGCAGGCAAAAGCAACGATATTCGCATCTGGTCAACTCGGACAGATAGGCAGGAAACGGTGACACAAGCACATGATGACGTGATTCACAGCCTTGCGATTAGTCCCAACGGCCGCCGCATCGCAACCGCAAGCGCAGATGGAACGGTCAAAATTTGGATAGCGGAAATGGGCTACCCCATACACAAACTTATACACAATAGCGCCGTACTTGATGTAGCTTTTAGTCCTGACAATAGACATCTAATCAGCAGCGACATGGCGGGAACAATCCGCGTTTGGGATGTAAAAACGGGTGACCAGGTCGGGCTTCCTATCCAAAGTGACAATAAACCTGTTTATGGGCTGGCATTTCATCCCGA
>JBMZDF010000474.1:0-5086 GCA_049614105.1 Promineifilaceae bacterium (SeqCode) | reverse complement strand
GGCCGATTCAACTTTATGAGGCGCGTCCACGCAGGCCAGGCTCGCCATCGACACATTCCGAAATTCCATATACATAGGTGAATCCGCTGCTCAAAAACTAATCACATGATAAGTGCGCATTGTAGCTGAACTATTGGGGCATCTGCAAGGAGTTCGGAACGGCTCATGCAAGGTTATTGCGAACTGTCAACACTTGGCACATGATTTCTAAGATAGTTACAAATTTGCCCTTTTTCACTTAGATATTAACCCATCATCAGACAAGGATGGCAAGCTATTGATGAATTAATTATAACTACACAAAAGGGTACTTTCATGTAGTTATAAATCAGGGCTGTTTTGGTGAGTTAGTAGGCAAAATTGGCCTGCTAACTCACGCTTGCCACAGATCGCGCATTTCGGCCGAACGCGCCAACAATTCCTCTAGCGATCCCACATCTGCAATTTTCCCGTCCTGCAACAAAATAACGGTGTCCGCACGCCGCAGCGCGGGTCGCCGATGCGAGACGACCAAACAGGTCGGCCGATTGCCATCAAACAGACGCTCCCACAAAATTTGCTCCGTGTCGACATCAAGGGCACTTGATAAATCGTCAAACACGTACAGTTCTGGCTCACGCACAAACATGCGTGCCGCCGCGCTGCGCTGCACCTGCCCGCCCGAAAGCCGCACCCCGCGCGGGCCAACTGGCGTGTCAAGTCCGCTTTCCATTATGGCAACATCATCTTCCATGACGGCTGATTTGATGGCGCGTGACACATCGACTTGATCGGCGGGAACGCCCAGCAGCAGATTATTGAGCAAGCTGTCGCTGAACAAGGTTGGCACTTGCGCAGTATAGGCGACACGTGGCGGCGTCATGAAGTTATCTGGCTCGGCAACGGTGCGGTCATTCCATTGAATTGTGCCAGCGTCGGCGGGCAACAGTCCGAGCAGCGTTTTGAGCAAGGTGGTTTTGCCTGACCCGATGCGGCCTGTGATAACGGTGAAGGAGCCACGCGAAAGTGTGAGGTTAATTCGGCCGATTCCATTTTCTGATCCGGGGTATTGATACGATAACCCCGTTACCTTGAGCGTGTCTAATCGATCTGCTTTTGATTTCGGCCGAAAAACCAACGGCGGCGCATCCTCACGCAGATAAATCGGATTGTGCGCCACAGCCGCCCCCGCAGGCAGCCCCTGCATCATTTCGTCCATCCGTTTGGTTGACACGCCGACCTGTCGATAGCGCGTCACCAGCCCCGCCGCGATCTGCATCATGTTGGTGATCGGCCACACATAGGCGGCAAACAGGGCAAAGTCGCCAACGGTAAACGACCCAGCGTACATCTCCCGCGCCGTCAGCAGCAAAACCAGCCCGATGCCAATATCAGACGTGCTGCTAGACAAAACCCTAATGAACTCTGTCATGAGCTTGTCTTTGAGCATGGCCGATTTACGCTGTGCATTGATGCCGTTAAAGTGACGAATGAGGCGTTCCTCGCCGCCTGCCGCTTTAATCGCTTCCGTGTTGTGAAATATATCAGCAATTAGCCCCGTCACGCCGCTGGTTGCCTCGCGTCGTGAGGCCCGCAATGTTTCAGCATAATTCCCAAGACGAGCGGCAATCACAATCACCAGCAGCAACGGCAAGAACGTGCCTGCCGTAACGATGGGGTTGATTGACAACATCACGGCGATTGCTGTCACTGCGCCAACCGTCGCGCCAAGCAAATCATCCACAATTGCGATTCCGTCCACCATTTCGTTTGTGTCATCACGCAGCGTGCTGATAACCTGCCCTGTCGACATCATTTTGCCATTGGCCTGTACAGGGAGCGGACGTCCGCCGGGCATTTGCAGAATTCGGCCGATAATATTACGCATCAGCAGCGCCGTCCCATGCACATGAAAATGATTAAACGCCAGCATCGCGCCCGCCATCCCTGCCAAAATAAGCACCGAATAGCCAATCTGTCCCCCAATAATCCACGCTAGCGAAAATTGAGCATCGCCCGTTAGGTGGTTGAAGAAACTGCGCAGGATTAGCCCTTGTAGCGTAAACAGTCCCAAATTCAACACCATAGACACAACATCAATGGCGAAGTAAACAGGTCGATATTTGATAAGCTGCCAAAAGTAGTGATAGGTTTTCATGCGCTTCCCTCCGTCAGACCCGTTTGTAGCAAGTGGGCAAAGTGTGAATCAGGGTTTGCCATAAGCTGCTTTCGAGGGCCGTGTTCAATCATTTCCCCTTTCCTTAATATCATAATTTCGTCTGCCCGATTAACGGTTGCCAAGCGATGGGCAATGATAATCACGGTGCGATTGTGCAGTAGTTTGTCGAGCGCCTTCTCAATGAGCTGTTCTGTGGCGGGATCTAGGCGGGACGATGCCTCATCTAAAATAATTAGACGCGGATCGGCTAAAAAGACGCGGGTAAAGGCCAATAGCTGCGCTTCACCCGCAGAAAGGCCATCATCGGCCGCCAGATGACTATCCAATCCGTTTGGAAGCTCAGCCAACCAGCGATCCAATCCCACCATGTGCAGCGCGGCCGTAATCTGCTCATCGGTGAATTGCGCATCAAATAGCGTCAGATTGTCACGGACGCTCGCGTTGAATAGTTGAACTTTCTGCGTCACCATACCAATTTGACGGCGCAGATTGCTGTGTGCCACGTCGCGCAGATCAACCTGTGCCCCATTTGGGCCCAAGAGGATTGCCCCGCTGCTTGGATCATAAAAACGAATCAACAATTTGCTTAGCGTCGTTTTACCGCTGCCCGTACGACCAAGCAGCCCTAGCACTTTGTTGGGTGCAAGCGTGAAGTTAATTTTGTCAAGAATCAGCGTTTCAGGTTCGTCTGCATAGGCAAATGAAAGCGCGTCGAACTGAACTCGTAACCCCTGTTCGGCAACGGCTAAATGAGTGGGCTGTGCTTTTTCGACAATGGTTGGCTGCTTGGCAAATAGCGCGTTGATGCGATTAATGCTCGCCAATGCGTGTTGGAGCTGTTTGATCTGGCGGGTGAGCTGCCAAAGGGGCATGCGCAACAGATCGATATAATAGAAGGTGATGTAAAGAAAGCCGATTGAAATGCGCCCATCAAAGAAGCGCCATGCGCCGACGCTAAAGGCGGTGATGTAGGCCAGCGCAAAAACGCTGTGCGGCACGGCGTTTAGCATCGTGGTCAACTGCATGGAGGCGTCACTGCGATGCCAACGCTCGCGTAGCAGGTGAGAGAGGCGTTGGAGGATGTACGTTTCGGCCGAATTGCTGCGAATCGTTTCTGTTCCGTGCAGCCATTCCTCTGCATAACCATACAGCGTTGCCTCAATCTCTCGCAGCGCCTCCACCAATGGGATCGCCCTTGCGCTAAGGCTGCGGGTAACGATTAAGCTACAAAATGCGATCAGCGTAATCGTCAGGCCGATCGTCCAATCTGATAGCCAGAGCAGAACAAGCGCCCCGCTGCACAAAATCAGGTTGGCGCTGAGCTGAATCACAAGCTGTGAGAAAAAGGTTGCCAGTTGATTAATATCCCCATCGACCCGCTCGATCAGTTCACCCGGTTTATGGGCTTTGTGAAACCCCATATCGAGCTTTAAGCAGTGTAATGCAAGGTCGGCGCGTAGTGCGTTGGTCGCCGTCCATGCGACATCTTCCCCCACATAGCTGCTGGCAAGCTGGGAGACTTGGCGAATGACCGCCAGCAGAATGAATAAACCTGCAATTTGCATCAGTTCGTCGAGCGGGCGACCGCTCTCCGCACCGTCGATAAACGTTCGCATCACTTGTGGATTAATTAGTTGGAGCGTCAGTGTACTTAACACAAGCAAAATCAACAGCGCAGTGGCCGATTTTTGTGGTCGCAGATAGGTCAGAAGAAGCTGGCGAGGTGTATTTGTTGCGTTGGGCATCATAGATTATTTGTGGCGACGTAGATAGTTAGCAATTTCAATGATTGCTTAAGTTATTTTTAATTAGCGGCAGCACGAGATCGTATCTAATTATAGACAGGAGATAAACGTATGGAAAGTAGGTTGTTGGCGTGTGGTGAGCGTTGGGTATGATTTCGGCCGAAAATCTATGCTTCCCCAATGAAAACGTCACCCTCCTTACCCATAACAACTGAAAGACAACGCAATATATTTTGGAAATGGCTCCCCGTTCTCATCTGCTGCGCCATCATCTTTGCCTTTAGCCATCAGCCCCAAGCGGTCCTCGCACCGCTACAGCCTTCTGGCATAACTGCACAACCAGGGTTCATGCTGTTTGGTATGAATGCTGACACGCTGATAGGCAAAAGCGCACACGTGTTGTTATTTGCGCTTCTGGCTGTCTCGTTATATCGGGCAACACGGCGTTATGAGGTTACGTTCCTGCTGGCGTTTATTTATGCGGGGACAGATGAGTGGCATCAGTCATTTGTTATCGGCCGAACGCCACGCATCAGCGATATCGGTTTTGATATGCTCGGCGTGACGCTTGCACTGCTTCTGCTAGCTAGCTTCTACTATCTTCGAGCTTACGCAAAGAGGCTGCGGAACCAAGCATGATGCTTGACTTAAACCGCCACAATCTGCATCAGTTGCTCAAAGTTATATGGTTTTGGCAAAAATTCTGGGCGGGTCTGGTCTGCAAACATGGTTGCAATCTGCTGACGGCTGTGGCCTGATGAGATGATAATGCGGGCTTGTGGATCGAGCTTGCGTAATTGTGTAAACGTTTCCTCGCCGCTCATGCCTGGCATCGTCAAATCGAGCAAAACGGTGTCAATCTTGCCCTGTTGCGCCTGATAACAGTCTATCCCTTTTTGCCCACCATCGGCCAACATAACGCTGTATCCAGAAAGCTCCAACATGTCTTGAACAGTTTCACGCACGTTAATCTCATCATCAATAACCAGAACCGTACCCAGCGTGGACGCCGTGAAATCGCTTGTTATGTCGGGCAAATGCGTCGTAGATGGTGCAAGCTCCTCCCAACAAACGGGGAAAATCAGTTTGAAGGTTGTCCCAACCCCTAGCTCACTTTCAACAGTCAGCGTCCCATTGTGCGAGCGAACAATGCCCAAGATGGCCGCCAAACCTAGCCCGTGGC
>JBMZDF010000473.1:0-5118 GCA_049614105.1 Promineifilaceae bacterium (SeqCode) | reverse complement strand
CTTGTTCAGCGATTGGTTGACATGCACAACGGCAGCATTCGTGTTGCCAGCGAATCTGGGCGCGGCAGTCATTTCTACATTACGCTGCCGTGGGAACAAAAAGAGCAGTTATCCTCTAGTCGCCCGCCAGCATCTCGGAACGACAAGCCGTTTGAACTGCCGTTTGAGGAAGATGTCAAGGTTGAGAAGCCGCCACAAACGTCAAAGAAAACCACAATATTGCTGGCGGAAGATCGCGAAGCGAACATTTTGACATTGCTTGATTATCTGACAATCAAGGGGTTTCACGTCATTGTGGCACGCAACGGGATTGAGGCAGTCGAGATGACCCGCACCCAAACGCCTAACCTGATCCTCATGGATATTCAAATGCCAGAGATGAATGGCATTGAAGCGATTGAGACGATCCGTGCGGATAGTAACGCCATTCCAATTATCGCGCTGACCGCCCTCGCAATGCCTGGCGACCGCGAACGCTGCCTTGCCGTTGGGGCGGATGATTATCTGAGCAAGCCGATCAGCCTACGTCAGCTTGTTGTTGCGATTGAAAAGTTACTTGCAAAGCGTTTGAATAATTAACGGGTGTGTTTCAAATGGGCTGGTGACGATAACGTAGACTGAGCGTGCCGAAGTCGCAGTGGCGTGTCGTTCAGGCTTCGACACGCTCAGCCACCGCTCTTTACTCAAATGAAACACACCCATAATTAATTGTGAATGCTGCCACCCACAACGCATTCACAATTCTCCGTTCATTATTAATTATTCACTGTTTTCTCTCCCTCTTATTTTCTAGTCTGCCAATATTCGCCCGCGATTCCCTCCTCATGCTAGAATCGCGTCCATGACGCAACCCACTAAACCCTATAACGCCATTGTTTTATCAGAGACGCACTGGGATCGTGCGTGGTATCTGCCGTTTCAAGTCTATCGTGTGCGCCTTGTGCGCTTGATCGATCGCCTGATTGAGATGCTTGACAGCACGCCTGAGTTTCACAGCTTTATGCTGGATGGTCAGATGTCCCCGATTGAGGATTATTTGGCAATTCGGCCGAAAGCGAAAGCTGACCTCCAGCGCCTTGTCAAAGCGGGCAAGCTGTTTGTTGGCCCGTGGTACATTTTGGCTGACGAATTTCTCGTCAGCCCCGAATCGTTGATCCGTAACTTGCAGATCGGGTTGCGACAGGCGGCCGATTACGGTGTGATTATGCGCGAAGGATACACACCGGACTCCTTCGGACATATTTCGCAATTGCCCCAAATCTTGCAAGGGTTCAACATTGATTCCTGCATCTTTTGGCGCGGCTTTGGTGATGAAGCGGACACGCTCGGCAATGAGTTCCATTGGGATGCGCCCGACGGCTCCCGCGTGTTGGGCGTCCACATTCGGGACGGCTATCACAACATTGCCAACGTTGGCTATCCAAATCGTGGATCTGACCGCAGCGCGATGGCGCTCGATACGGAACTTGCGATGGACCAAATGCGGGCGGCGGTGGACTTGCTCAAAGGCGGGGCGCAAACGTCGCAGATGTTGCTATTTGATGGGGTTGACCACGCGGAGGCCAATCTTGACATCACGGGAATTATTGCAAAAGCCAACGAGCTGTTTGACGATGTCCATATTGAGCATGGGACGTTGCCTGACTATATTGCCAACGTTCGCAAGGAGTTGGCTAAAGCTGGCACGTTGCTGCCATCAATTAGCGGCGAGTTTAATCGTGGTAAATATGCCCACGTGTTGCAATCTGTTTACTCGACTCGCATCTATTTGAAGCAGGCGAATGAGCGCGGGCAACGTTTGCTAGAACGTTATGCGGAACCCATGAGCGCGTTTGCTTGGGCGCTGGGGGGTGAATATCCGCAGGCGTTGTTGACCGAGGCGTGGAAGCTGCTGCTGTTGAACCATCCGCATGACGACATTTGTGGCTGTAGCTGTGATGAGGTGCATCAGGAGGATATGCAGCGTTTTTCTGAGGTGGATCAAATCGGCCGAATTCTCACCCGCGACAGCTCGCGTCAAGTGATGGCACAGATCAAACGGGACGCACAAGACGGCATCCCTATCGTTCTGTTTAACCCCGCAGGATGGGCACGCAACGAAACGCTCGAAATTGAGATCCCCTTTGACCAAAATGACGAGGTGACAAAATTTGAGCTAATTTCGGGCGAAGGCAACACAATCCCCTACCAAATCACTGGCAAACGAGACTATTTTGAAGCGGAACTACGCAAAAATCATTACCAAACGCTCTATAAAGTTGCGCTGACACTGCCGCTGCCAGCCGCCGGCTATCGTGTCATCTACGCGCAGATTGCGCCAAAGAATGTGCTGGCCCGAGATCTACGCGAGGAGATGAAAGTGCCAAAAGGCACAATGCTGACGGTAGAACAGGCGCAAAGCACCACGCTGGCTCCACCGATTCAGGAAAAACTCAATAAAAAGTATTGGAAGAGTCCGTTGTCATATGTTCCTGTCACAGTCACATCACGCGGGATGGAAAACAGCGTGCTCAAAGTCGACATTAACTTTGACGGCACGTTGAACATCACCGACAAGGCCACAAACCGTACCTATCGCAACTTGCTCTATTTTGAAGATGTGGAAGATTCAGGGGACGAGTATGATTATTCGCCCTGTCCAAATTCGCAGACGCTGACGACGCAGGGTGGGGTGTGCGAAATTCGGCCGATTCACACAGGCAAACATCAAGTCACCTACGAGATCAAGCGCCACTTTGCGCTGCCCTCAAGCCTAACAGACGACCGTCAAAACCGTTCAACAACGATGATTCCCTGCAAAATCGTGTCGCAAGTCACGCTGCGCGGCAACAATCGGCACGTTGATGTGACTACAACGGTTGATAATTTGGTCAAGGACCACCGCCTGCGCGTTTGTTTCCCAACCCAGCTTGCAACGGATGTTGCCACGGCCGATGGGCATTTTGACGTCATCACGCGCCCGATTGACAAACCTGCGCATCCTGAATGGGTGCAACCTCCTGTGCCAACCCATAATCAACGCGCTTTTGTTGATGTGTCAGACGGCGAGGCGGGGCTGGCGATCTTCAACCGTGGTTTGCCCGAATATGAAATTATGCGCGATAACGGTCGTAACACGGTCGCGCTGACGCTGTTGCGTTGTGTCGACATGCTGTTCCGTGATGATTTGTTGACGCGCCCCGGCTATGCGTGGTTGCCGCTGCACACGCCCGACGCACAATGCCTCGGCACGCACACCTTCGAGTACGCGATTGCGCCCCATGCTGGCGACTGGAAACAGGTGTATCGTCCTGCCCACACGTGGGCGCAGCCTGTTTATATGCGACGTGGTGACGAAACGGAAGGGTTTATTCCAAGACAGTCTGTTCCCAAGGAAAAAGAGGCGTTTACGCTTTTCAAGGACACCGTTGTCTTGTCTGATTTGGACGGCGCACTGCCTGAGAATCAGTCGTTTTTATCGGTCAATCATGATTTGGTGCTGATGAGTGCGGTGAAGCGGTCGGAGGATGGCAAGCTGCTGGTTGTGCGTTTGGTTAATCTGGATGATGGGGTGGTTTCGGCCGAACTCAAATCAGCTTTCCCCATCAAAGCCGCGTATATCCTCAACTTTAATGAAACAATTCAATCATCAATCGCAGTTGACAAGCCTAATCGCCTGACCGTTCAAATCAACTCAAAACAGGCGCTCACGCTTGGGCTGGAGATTGAACGGATGACCACAAAACTACCGCGCCGAATTGGGTAACGTTGAGGCGCGATCAACTGGCTGCCTGCTGATACGTGGCGATTAGCGGGCGTCCACTTGGTTTCCTGAAACGAGGTGGACGGTAAATTGACTATCGGCCGAATCCCAAAGCAACGAAAACGCATCCAGCTCTAACGCGATCGCCTGATCGCGTGCCGCTAACAGCGCGGCTATGGCTGCGTTTGACTGTTCTGAATCAGTCCAGTCGATTGACAAAAACGGCGGGGCCACCGATTGAACTTGCCAATGAACCTGACGTTTTGGCTGTGGATGCGGCGCAATCGTCAGTGTGGCAACCTGCTCAGTGGCAAGTTGGGTGTTTTTCCATTTGTTTCCAGATGAATCAGGGCCGCTTGTGACGTGGAAGTGCATTTGCGGCACGTCTTGATATTGGCCGCCGTTGACGAGAACCATGGGGTGGGGGAGTTTTTCGGCCGAAATTTGAATCAGCGGCAGCAACCCCCGCAGCACAATAGCCTCACAAGTCAAAATCGTTGGAACACGCTGTTTTGGCACAGCAAGCCAATGTATCTCCCAAAACTGTTTGGGATGTTCAAACACAATGGCACGTTCGTCCTCAACGATGCGTTTCAACGGCATGAGCCACGTCAGCCGCGCAAACGCCGTGCCGATGAAGAGCGACGCCACAGGGCTGCGTGCAATTGCAAACAGAAGGCGTCTAATCATTGTGGTAGTTAGATGAGTGCAAAATGGCGAGTAATTTGTTGGGCAACCGCTTCTGGCGACAAATGTGTGTTGTCAACGCGCAAAAAATTCTTGGCAAAAGGAAACTCCCCGTCCGTTGTGTTGAACTGATAGCGTTGATGATTTTTGAGCAGGCGGGTGGTGCTGGCCTCAACATCTCGTTTAGAAGCTTTGTGCTCTAAACGCAGCGGGGTTCCGTTGCGACGCAGACGCTCCTCCAACTCGGCGTAAAGCTCAACAAAATAGACTTCTGCCCCTTCTTGACGAAAGATTTCACACCAACTGTCAATAATCGGGTAGGTGTGCGGCTCGTCTAGCTCCCACATCACGGTAAACACCATGCCCGGCAGATCGCTTTTGGCGACCGCCTTGAAAATCTCGTCGCGAAACAATTTGCGCAGCCGACTAAACGGCTCCGATCCAAACTCAAAAAAGTTGAGCAGGATCTCGATTGTCATGTGATTATGAAACAAACGGATTCCCGTCAGCTTTTGCAATTCTATGCCAACCGTCATTTTGCCAACGGCAGGCGGGCCAAAGATCACAACGAGTTTTTTCATGTTTGACTCACTTCTATGCTCTGCGCTGCTGAGAACTTTTCGGGAAGCACCCCCACCTAGCCTCCCCCAGAGGGGGAGGGATCTGATCTCCCTCCCTTCGGGAGGGAC
>JBMZDF010000472.1:0-5149 GCA_049614105.1 Promineifilaceae bacterium (SeqCode) | reverse complement strand
CTCTACCAGAGACGTTAACCTGTAGAGACGCCCCGCTGGGGCGTCTGATTATCGATCGAAATCTTTTGTGCCCTATCTGACATTGGTTCGTCCCCATATTCCGCCTGTCGGCAACACAAAATGTGACGCTTTATCTGTTTAGGCGGTCAAATATTAAACATTCAACCCTTTTATTGGGAAGCAGAGACGTGTAAGAATGAGAGTTATTTAAATTATGAGGATGCAAGGGTGCAAGCGAAAAAGATGCGACAGTTTATTCTAGCAAAGCACAAGGCAAAAATGAGTCCCGCATTAGCTTGACAATTAACCGCTCTCTCTATAATCTAATTATCATATTGGCACAGCAGTACCGTGCGAGACATACCTTTCAAGCAAGTATTCTAAATGTTCATTTTTGGAAGTGTATTACAAATGTAGATTAGAGTTGGGCGTCATCTTCATTTAGCAGTATTTCTCATTCCGCTACCCTGTACGTGTCAATAAAATAGCAGTTGATCAAGTCTATTCGAGATCAAGGAGAAAGTTCTGATGCAAAAACGGATTTACCGTGTTGGCGTGCTATCAATCGCCATCTTACTATTGATGAGTCTGGGTGCAATGGTGGCAAGTTCGGCCGATACTGATTGGCAAGCCAATTACTACAACAACACAACCCTCACTGGAAAACCCGTCTTGTCAAACACCGCTGCCGAAGTTGATTACAACTGGGGTACAAATTCCCCTGGCGCAGATGTTAACAAAGACAATTTCTCTGCTCGTTGGACAAAGACAACAACCTTGCCAGCAGGTCGCTATCGGCTCACGCTCACCTCTGACGATGGTTCGCGTGCGTTTGTCAACAACCAACTGGTTGTGAACCAATGGTGGGCGCACGCCTTGCGTACCGCATCGGGCGAATATAATCACAAGGGTGGCGAGTTGACTTTGCGCGTCGAATTCTTCGAGAACTTGGACAAAGCGATTATCAGCTTCAAAATGGAGAAAATCGCCGACGCAGCACCCGCAGCCGCTACACAAACGCCTCGTCCCGCATCAGCCAACAACACCCCATCTAACCCCGGCCCCGTACTTAACGCTTGTTCAACGGGCGGCTGGTTCGGCAACTATTGGAACAACGCCTTTTTATCAGGAGCGCCCTTCCGCTCTCAAAACGTAGGCCATATCAACTACAACTGGGGCGAGGGCGCACCGTTGCGCGGGATGAACGCAGATCATTGGTCAGCCAGTTGGACAACAACAATCAATTTGGCAGAGGGTCACTATCGTTTCACCCTCACCTCTGACGATGGCTCCACACTGTGGGTCAACAACTGGCAATTTATCAACCTGTGGTATGACCACACCTCCCTAACCCGCAGCCGTGTGCTGCATCATAAAGGTGGGCCAATCACGCTGCGAATCGAATATTACGACAAAGAAGGGCCAGCCAATGTTTCGTTCGCCTGTGCGCGAATTGCAGATGCCAACCCAACGGCAACACCTTGGCCTACACGCCAAGCCACACCGTGGCCCACACAACCTCCGATACGCCCAACCACGCCACCCGCCACACCCGTTCCACCGCGCCCCACGGTCACGCCACAGCCAACGGTTGATCCGTTGCTTACGGCAAACGAAGGTCAGTGCATTATCACCAACATTGGGGCGCTCAATTTGCGTTCAGCTCCCTCGCTGAGTTCTGCGATTGTCACCACCTTGCGCCAAGGGCAGGTTACAACGCGCACAGGCAACCGATCGGGCCGATGGGTGCAAATCCGAACGGCAAACAACGATATTGGGTGGATCAACGAATACTATTGCGAAAGCGATCGTGCGCCTCGGCCGACTGCTCAACCAACGGCCGAAGCAAACAACGAAGCACACGTCTGTTTGGTTGAAGTTGATGCGCTGCTCGTTCGTAGCGGCCCAGGCACAAGTTACACCTACCTCACAGTTGTCCATCGTGGCGACCCAATGCGTCTTGCAGGCCAACGGACGGCCGATAGCACGTGGGTTAGCGTCATCGCACCCGATGGAACACGTGGTTGGGTATTTGCTCAATATATCGGCGTTCCCGCAAGCGTCCTGCAAGAATTGACCGTCTCAAACGGCTAAACAAACTATCAAGGACGATTAAACCCAAACCTCAGAGGTTTTGATTCACATCCCAAAACTGATGATGACAAACCTCTGAGGTTTATTGATTGAAGCGATAGTTTAGCGATATATTTACACGCATGGTCTGTTGATTTCATGCTTTATTGGTGGAGTGCGTCAACAGATTTTAGTATTCTCCAAACGTTGTTAGTCGTAGAAATAGATACCTGTTCTAACGTCAAGACAACATCCAGCTAGCGAGTTGGACATCGAGCGCAAACGTAACAAGTTGTCATGTAATTGAATAGCAGGATATTGGATCTGATTTGATCCAAACGCCCCACCTGCGGGCATCGTTTTCGCGTTCCAATTTAGCGAGCAGGTTGACCCCTTTCTAGGTTAGCCAATGTATTGTTATGCGTCCATATTGGACACCTATAGGCTATCGTCGCCTCAGGAATAAGCATTGTCAACGCTCATTCCTTGTAAAAGTAACCCATGTACAATCGTATTATCGTATTGGCCTTTCTGTTGGCTCTGACGTGTGTGGCCGTTGTCACAGCCAACGAAGAACCCGTTTCAGTTGATCCCCCTTCCCCTGCACAATATGAAGCATTAGAGCGCAATTGGCGACAGTTGGATGATTCTGACGTTGAAGAATGCGCAGGTGCAACAGATAATCTGCTGCACAACCCTTCATTTGAAGGAGCGTATGATAGTTATACGCCGCCAGTCTTGATCCCAGACTGCCCTTGGGGCATCTGCATGAGCGCCCAAATGGCACCTGAATGGACCCCTTACTGGCGTTCCCACGATGAAAATGATGAATCCCATATTTACCGTATGCCCGAATGGAAAGCGGCTTCAACCGCATTCACAAATCCTGTTCGCGTGCGTAGCGGCGAACGGGCGCAACAGTGGTTCACCTTTTACGGAACCCACCAAGCGGGCATTTATCAGCAGGTTGAGGGCATCACACCCGGAAACAGCTACTGTCTTAGCATCTGGGGCCATGCTTGGTCGTCAAATGGGGGATCGTATACCGATCCGAACAGTCACGGGTTCTTGAACCAACAAATCGGGATTGATCCAACGGGCGGGACTGATTACACCAGTTCAAACGTGATCTGGACTGCCCCTCGGACACAGTATGATTATTATGGGCTGTTCAAATTGGTTGTCCCTGCTGAGGCGGACAAGTTGACCGTATTTTTCCATTCAGAGCCACTGTGGGCGTGGAAACATAATGACGTTTACTTTGATGATGCGATTCTTGTTTCGGTTGAAGCGCCTGCGCCGACGGCGTTGGCTGTATCGCATAGTTCGTTTTCATTTTCGGCCGAAACTGAATTCCCAACCCAAATCACCACAGACCTCATCACCATCGACTTCACCCCCGCCTACAGCGGCCTAGAATGGACCGCCAGCATCATTCCAGACGGCAACTTTGCCCCCACACTTTCCACAATATCAGGCAAAACAGGCGAAAGTACCGCCATCACCCTCAACAGCGCAGGACTCGCCGCAGGCAACTACACCGCTCGCGTCATGTTCCAATCAAACGCAAACAATACCGTTAATGATCCAAACTACGTTGACATCAACCTAACCGTGACCCACTCACCCGCACGTTTTGCGATGGGATCAACAAACATGGGCGGCATCACCGAGCATGGTGTGCCACAAACGCTTATCGCCCAGCTACCCGTCCCCATCAAAAATTGGGAGAATGCAACATGGACGGCCACCGATCTCCATTCACCCTCATGGATGACGTTGCTCACGCCAAGCGGCAACAATGGGGAGCCGTTAAAAGTCAGCTTAAACAGCAGCAATCTGCCGATCGGGACGTACACCGCAACCGTTTTGCTGACTGGGCATAATGCGGTTTACAACGACAGCACGCAGGAAATAACGGTCACGTTGATCGTTGTTGAGAAAGTCAAAAAGAGCTATTTGCCGCTGATTTCTCGCTAAAACGTTAGCCCTTAAAAAAACAGGGGCGTCAATGCAGAAACACAAACCGCCGCAGTCTAAAACAGACCACGGCGGTTGTTATTTATTAGGTTAAAGGCAAGAAACAAATGGAGGGATTTAGAGATAAGAACAAGGCTGCATCCCATAAAAGGCAATGCTTATATGAATGAACCCCCGCCCACTAAATAGTGCCTAATCCGCTAGTGCTATTCGCTTGCTTTCTCTTTCTCAACGCCTTCTTCTTTCTGATTATCGCGCAAACCCGTGCGGAATTCACGAATAGCAGACCCAAGTTCGCCACCGATCTTGCCGATTCGACCAACACCAAAGACCAAAATTACAACGACCAAAATGATTATCCACTCGTAGCCAGCAACCATAATTCTTCTCCGTAGATACAAGCAATTGACTATTTTGTTCACCACCCGATGGTGCAAAGTTATAAGTCAATGTGATTGAAAATTTGTAGGGACATTATATGCCATGCGTAATTGGCAAGGCAACCGCATTGCTATCAGATTTGCCCAATGTTAAACTACCTGTACCTATGTCCCAGGCTATCTACCGTAAATGGCGACCCGCCCGCTTCGATGATGTAATCGGCCAAGAACACGTAACGCGCACTTTGCAACAGGCGATTACATCTGGTCGTATTGGGCATGCTTACTTATTCTGCGGCCCACGCGGCACTGGAAAGACGACATCGGCAAGATTGTTAGCCAAAGCGGTTAACTGCTTGCATGATGATCCGGCCGAACGTCCTGATGATAGTTGCCACATTTGTCGGGCAATTAGCGAGGGGCGCTTCCTTGACCTAATCGAAATTGATGCAGCTTCTAACAACGGCGTTGATGATATTCGCGACCTGCGCGACAAAATCAACTTTGCGCCCAGCGAAGGCCGCTTCAAAGTTTACATCATCGATGAGGTTCACATGTTGTCCCAAGCGGCGTTTAATGCGCTGCTCAAAACACTCGAAGAACCGCCACCACACGCTATTTTTGTGTTGGCAACGACAGAAGAACACAAGGTGTTGACGACAATCAAGTCACGTTGTCAGCAGTTTAACTTCAGATTGCTGTCGAATGTGGAGATT
>JBMZDF010000471.1:0-5158 GCA_049614105.1 Promineifilaceae bacterium (SeqCode) | reverse complement strand
GGGCTAGCTGCTAATCGCTGGTCGGAGTACATAATGTCAACGGAAAATGAAGTCCCCTATGAAGAAAGCGATCTGTATCGAATACGACACAGTGCCGCACACGTCATGGCAGAAGCGGTTCTGGAGCTATTCCCAGAAGCAAAACTTGCCATCGGCCCGCCAATCGAAGATGGGTTTTACTATGATTTTGATCTAGGCAAAAATGAGAACGGCAAATCAAATTCGTTCTCAGAAGAAGATTTGGCAAAAATCGAATCGCTGCTCAAGAAAAAACTCAAGAAAAACGCTAAATTTGAACAATCGACAAAAAGCGTCGCGGATGCGCTCGAATTTTTCAAAAACGACCCGTACAAGGTTGAGCTAATCGAAGATTTGGTTAGCAATCAAGGTATTGAAGAAGTCAGCATCTATCAGCATCGCGATTTTGTCGATTTGTGCCGTGGCCCGCACGTTGCATTTACGAAAAAAGTAAAAGCAAACGCCGTGAAAGTTTTGCGGACGAGCGGCGCTTATTGGCGTGGCGATGAAAAACGTCAACAGCTTCAGCGTATCTACGCAACGGCGTGGCACAATAAAACAGAGCTTGAAGCGTTCATGGCGCGGCTTGAAGCAGCACGGATGCGTGACCATCGGCGTTTGGGCAAACAGCTAGAACTGTTCCACCTGTCACCGCTGGTTGGATCTGGGCTACCGCTTTGGCTCCCCAACGGGACAACGCTGCGAATGGAGCTAGAAGGGTTCCTGCGAGACGCACAGGTAAAACGCGGCTATTTGCCCGTTATCACGCCACATATCGGCAACTTGGAACTGTATAAAACAAGTGGGCATTATCCTTACTACAAGGACAGTCAATACACACCGATTGAAGTGGATGACGAGTTCTTCATGCTCAAGCCGATGAACTGCCCGCATCATATCGAGATTTTCCGCAGCAAGCCGCGTAGCTATCGCGATTTGCCCGTGCGCTTGGCTGAGTTTGGCACGGTTTATCGCTATGAACAAAGTGGCGAATTAAACGGTTTAACACGTGTTCGCGGCTTTACGGTTGATGATTCCCATCTGTTTGTTACACCTGATCAGCTTGAGGACGAGTTTATTCGTGTGGTGGAACTGATTCAGCACATCTTTAAGACGATGGGCTTTGAGGATTTCCGTGCGCGGCTCGGCACAAACGATCCAAACAGCGACAAGTTTGCTGGCAACCCTGAGACGTGGGAACGTGGCATCAAGGCGATCAAGGATGCGGCCGATAAACTTGGCATGCCATACACGGTTGAAGAAGGCGAGGCAGCGTTTTATGGGCCGAAGCTCGACTTTATCGTGCGTGACGTGCTAAAACGCGAGTGGCAGCTTGGGACGGTTCAGGTTGATTATGTTCTACCAGAACGTTTCGACATCGAATATATTGGTGCAGATGGGAATGCTCATCGGCCGATTATGATCCATCGCGCCCCGTTTGGCAGCATGGAACGCTTTGTCGGCATCCTGATCGAACACTTCAACGGCGCATTCCCGCTGTGGCTAGCCCCTGTTCAGGTGATGATGGTTCCAATTGCCGATCGACATGTCGGCTACGCGGAAGAAGTCGCCAATGAGCTACGCGCGATCGGCATGCGGGTTCAAGTTGACGATGGCAAAGAGCGCATGAACAAGAAGATCCGCAATGCGCAGCTTATGAAAATCCCGTATATGCTTGTTGTTGGTGATAATGAGCAAGAAGCAGGGTTGGTTGCGGTGCGAACACGTGAAAACGAGAATCGTGGGGCAATATCGGTGGCAGAGTTTAAGGCGGCTTCGGCCGAATTGCTCGCCCAACACGCCCGCACACTTTAATCAGTTTGTTAAACGATCAATAAACCTCAGAGGTTTGTCGCTGCCGACTCTGGCGTGTGAATAAACCCTCTGAGGATTTCGTCAACGATTACTTGTAATCTACTTGGGCCAATTCAAACGAACGATTTTTGTAAAAGACGCCCCAGCGGGGCGTCTCTACGGGGAAAATGTGTCTGGTTTTGAATGCTTGGTCGGATGATTAAGCGTCACAACTTGATATTATTCAAGCTCGTTCGGGCAAATGAAGTCGCCAAAAGATTTACATTGTGGTTCAGGGATAGGCACAGAACTGTGTTTGATTGGCATTGCCATATCAGATGCGTTGCTAGCCTTGCCAGCCGTTGGGCAATTTTGCTTGTGAAATAGACAGTTCAATACTTGATAGTGCGTTTCCCCAGCCCGGCTCAAATTATTGGTACGTGACGAATCTGCCTCGCAATCGAAATCAGCTCGCCATAGCCAACCTGTTTGATAACAAGCGCCGCTTCCCCAGCCCATTGTAGAAACAAACCACCAGCCTGCTTTCCACTGATTGTCTGAACGCATCAGGTATTCCATCTGGAGCTTTTGCAATCCCCACAGTCCCTCACCGCTGTTGCGCCCATAAAATGGATAGAGACGTTGTCCGTTGTCTGCTTCAGGACAAGCTACCCCGCCTGATTCATAATTGCTGTCTGCCTGAGCAGTTGTACACCACGCTGCGAGAGAGCCATATTCGGTGAGCCACAGCGGTTTGTCGCCCATGCCCTCAGAGGCAGCCCATGCTTCAAAAGATTCAAGGTTGTCTATCCACTTTCCAACGGCCAGTTCAAGCAGCGTTTGGCCGTCATTGTAAGGCTGCGTCTCGCCATCCAACAATTGACCCCCTACATAGGCGCGTCCGTTAAATATCTCTGCGTCATGAACGTATTGATGGGTAGAGATCGCGTAGATGTGCGCAGGGCCAAATCCGATTGCTTTGAGCGCATCATACGCTTGGCGACAGTAGGCCAACCCATAACTGGCGCGTGCCTCGTGTGCGAAGGTCGCTTGGCAGAACACAAGCTTGGGCGTTGTGTTAATCTCTGCGTCGATGAGCTTGTAAACCCCTTTGAAGAAGCGAGCATACGCGGTGGGGCCGCCCAGATGAATGGTGCGCTCGTTCACGCCGTCTGTTAGCGAAATCGTTTCAAGCAAGGCGTCTTGTGAATAGCCGTCTGGTTCGTTGCCAATCAGCCAGGTCCATTCAGGATGCGCTTGGGCGTACTGGCGGAACTCTATTTCGGCCGAATCCTCCAACCCCGCAACAGAAATGCTCAAGCAAGCGCGACCTTCACCATATGGACAGCCGTTATCTGTCACGATTTTTGCAATCTGTTCGGTGATAGGGTCCCAGCACAAATGGCCGATCTTATGATTGCTGTACCATTCAGTGTGTGTCCAGCGCCAGTTGCCTCCATCGTTGATAAACGTTCTTGCGCGGTAGTATGTACAGGCTCGGATTGTTTGAATTGAGCTACCTACCAGCGGGAAAACGTCCCAAATGTAGGGGTCGATCTGCATGTCTTCTGGAACGACTTGTAAGACCTGTTCCTCCATGCCAACGCCGCCAATGCTGAATTGCGCTCCAGGCACAGGTTTGTTTACTAATGGGAGATAGTATTGATAGGTTGTTGAAGATTGGGTGTTGGAATTGTTTTCTTGGTTGGTTGATGTGGGGTTTATTTCGGCCGAAACTAAATCATCAGATGTCCCGCCACTTAAGACAAACAACAGACATAACGCGACACTAAAATAAGTAATTTGTTTTGATAACACTGTCACTTCTTCCTTTACGTAAGTTTTCCAATACCCGTAAACTAAACTGTGTTCATCAACTGCAATTTATCAATTTGATAGTGTGGCTCGTCTAAACTTAAAACAAATACACAATACGTGTTTAGGGTCCCCATACTTATCAAAACAGCGGCAGATTATGTTGCTTTCAAGCAAACCTAATGAAACAAAAGTCCACAAATGGTGCTAAATACCGATAATTTTTCACTTATATTTAACGGTATTAAACTCCTAGGACTAAAGTAATGATTGACATTTTCACCACAATTTAGATGTCAATCAGTTTACAGGCTAATTGTTCACATGTAAACAAATTCTTGCGATCTTTCTTACAGTCCGTCTAATTTACTCAATTGTTAATAATTGCGGGTTCTCGCTTTTCGGTAGCCTCAAATGCTGATAAATCACAACGTCACATCCTAATCCGCTGCGGCTTAATATTGCCTGCAAACCTCCTTCATAATTCATTCACAAGTGCAGACTATCCTCTAAATCAGTTGAGACACTCTCAACTCAATCAAACAAAACACCGCATGGATTTGGAATCAGATCATGAAAAAGACCACACTTGTCGCGCTTACACTTGCACTTGTTTTAGCGCTCGGCGCTCTTGTACTTGGGCCAGCAGCGCGTTCGTTCGCGCAGGAAAACCCCACAATATATGAACGACCGATTCAGATGAATTCCCCCGATACGATTTCGGCCGATGACGAAGCAGCCCTACAACACGCCATCGATGTGGCGCTCAACGCGAACTGGGGCGACAACGTCACCGTGTCTGTCGATGGCAGTTATTTAGTTGTGCAAAGCAACGGGATTCCAGACCATAACACAGGTGAGTTTCCCGCACCTGGTATTCCAAACGAGATCACTGAGCAAACGGTCAATCTGCGCATCCCCCTCCTTCCAAAACTGGCTGACACGCCGACTGAGGCAAACATGGGAACAATTGGTGCGGCAATCAGCGGGGCGGTTTTCTTCAACCCTTACGATTCGGGCGGCATTTATGCGATTGGCGCTGTTGTTTTAGACGAATGCAATGCACATCCTTCACCAACGGGCCAATATCACTATCATGGCGTTCCATACTGCATCACGGACGCTGTAGACAGCGCAGGTCAGCACTCAGTTCTAATCGGCTATGCGCTTGATGGGTTTGCTGTCTATGGTGCTCAAGATGCAAACGGTGACGCACCAACTGACTTAGACGCTTGCAGCGGTCATTTTGGCCCCACGCCAGAATTTCCAGACGGGGTTTATCACTATCACACGACGGAAACTGCGCCGTATATCATGAGTTGCTACAGCGGCGTTGTCAGCAATACAGGTGGCGGACGGCCAGCAGGCGGACAACAACAGCCAATTGGAGACAATCGGCCGACACGCAGCGACCGTCCACAGCAGCCGCGTCGCCCTTAAGTCGATCACAAGTAGCCATTGACGAAAACCTCAGAGGTTTTTATGCACAAGCAAGAGTAGATGACAACAAACCTCTGAGGTTTATTGAGCA
>JBMZDF010000470.1:0-5177 GCA_049614105.1 Promineifilaceae bacterium (SeqCode) | reverse complement strand
TATTGGCATTTAGCCCTACCAATTTTGTAGTTGAGTTAGAATACAATCGCCCTGTGAGTGCGTCAGAAGCTCATCATTTTTCACGTTTGACACCACTTGACCCTTGATGCGGCAAACACGGAAAACAAAAACCCCACTCCAAAATGGAGTGGGGTCATAATTAGGAGATTAACGCTCGGAACGAATCAAGCGATACTTGATTACATTTCGCGACGACGATTTGAGACAACAACTGCCGTTGCACCTACAATTGTGCTCAACAGTGTCGCGATGATTGCAACAGATGAACCTGTGCTTTCAGCGTTTGCGCTGCTGAGTGCAACTGCGGTTGTGCCGCTAACTGCTTTTGCAGAGATAATGTCGTCTTGGTAGTCACGGTTGTTTTCGTCACGTTCTGGTTTTACAACAGATTCCGTGATGGCTTCCACGTCATTGTTCATGACTTCTTCAGCGTCACCGCTACCAACGTTCTTTGGTTCTTCACCACTTGAAGCAGAGCGTCCACCGGCAACTGTCATGACGCTAACATCGTCAACATACATGCTGCTGCGATACCAGCCATCGTTGCGAGCGTTGAACAGAACGCGAACCGTTTGACCAGCGAAAGAGCTTATGTCGATTTCAGCATCAGCCCAGCCGTCTGTCTCGCTGCCACGGCAAAGCGTTTGTGACCAAACTCGGTAGAAGTTGCTGCCGTCGAAGATGTAAACCACACCCCAGTCATAACCACACCAGTCGCGTGATTCAATCCAGTAAGAGAAGTTCACAACAGCGTTTTCACCTTCTGGCAAAGTTACTTCTTGGCTGATGTATGATTTTTCCCAGCGTGCGCCGCCCAACCATGCAAGGTGTTCGCCGCTCTGTGGTGGAACTGTGCCACCATAAGCGCTTTCGTGTACAACTAGGTCAAAGCCCCAGGTTGATTGTTCGCGCCATGAGCCGTCACGACCAAGTTCAAAGTCGCCGTTTGTCAGCAGATTTTCGCCACCGCCGCTTGCGTTTTCGTCAGTGTTTACAAAGTCACACACAACGTCTTCGTTATTTTCGAGTGTGATGAATGCGCCGTTGCCGCTTGTTGTAACGTTTGCACCGTTACATGAGATTGACAGGTCATAGCCTTCTTTTTGCGTCTGGAAGATGAAGACTTCGTTGCCAGGCATCACGATTGCGTCAACGAAGTTTTCGTTGCTGTTGATTTCGAGGTTGCCAAAGCTGGTTGCGTAGCTGAATGGTTCGTCGCTAACTGGTGTTGCGACGTTGTTGATGGTTACAGAACCAGCAACATAGTTGAATGTGCTGTTACATGTAATCGTTTCTTCTGGCATGAGGTTCAGCTGGATGCTGTTCGTGCCAATTGTGTTGCTTACTGAGCCGGTGCAGCCGAGGTCAGCCGCATACCCTTCAGGAATTGAGGCAAAAATGGTTGATTGCCCTGGCAGTTTGTCTTCAACTACGATTGCTTCGCCGTCTGCCAAGATGAACCCTGTACCGCCGTTGTCGGCTGGCATGTTGCTGAAACTTACGTCAGCAAAAACGATTTCAGTTGCGTCGCCACCGTTAATCGCATTGTTCAATGTGATGTTTGACCCAACATAGTCGTTGTCAAACATACAAACAACGTCTTCGCTTACACCAAGAATGATGCGTACACCGTTGCCAAACACAGTTGCTGGTGTTGCAGCACCCGTGCAGGTCATGTCAAGAACATAACCAGCAGGAACGGTTTGGAAAACATCGTAGTTGCCTGGGCCAAGCTGTGAACGTGAGAATTGTTCACCGTCTGCTTGCAGGATGTCGTCCGTTTCACGGCTGTAGCTATATGTGAACGTCTCATCCGTATCACTTGATGTCAAAACAGTAAATGAGCTAGAGGTATCGGTGTTGGTAAATGTACAGGTGATGTGTTCGCCATCTGGCAAGAAAACCGTCACCAAGTTGTTACCGTCAACAAGATTATCTTCAACAACTGCGCCACTGCTGTCAACGCACTCGACAGTCAATGTGTAGCCAACTTCCAGCGTTTGGAAAATATTTTGGTTGTTGTCAGCAAAGAAAGGTTGGCGTGTGTATGATTCGCCGTCTGCGAGGGTTACGTTTTGACCATCATAAAGATAGTCAAACGAAATGCCACCATCATTTGCATTTATGATTGTAATTGCAGTTCCTTCGGCCGAAGCATAAGAGCTTCGGGCAAAATTCATGGCGGCCAATCCAATTACCATTAAAGATAAGATTGAGAAAAACTGAAGCTTTTTACGACTTAACATGGAATTCATCTCCGAGCACGTACAGACTTGTACATTCCGTTACTACTTGTTGAAGCAGGCAACACAAAACTAACCCTATTGGGGCTATTTTCTGTTATGTGATTGGGTGTAGCAACAGAAGTAGAAGCGTGGCTACCAATACAATTTGCGCTCTGCGGCGCCTGCCGAAAATTAACTTACATCACAGAGTATATGTTGCCTAAATTACAAAGCTTCTTGCAAAAAATAAATGTTGAGCAAATTGGGTACACAAAAAGGCCTATTGCGCTTGGCAACAGGTCTTTTTGTGTGCATTTTCGTTAATCTGTTTGTACATCAAGCAGATCATAACAAGCTTCGATCAATAAACCTCAGAGGTTTGTTGTCGTCTCCTCTGAGCTGCGCACAAAAACCTCTGAGGTTTTCGTCAAGGGCTATTTGTGGCGCACTTACTCGGTGATTGTGAATAGCAGGCCTTGGCTTCGGCCGAAAACGGCTGGCTGGAATTCCTCTTTCGCCAGCGTCGGCATCACTTGATACTCGCCAGGGACAATTGGCTGAATGTGGTAGCTGTACTGATAGATTCCAGCGGGCAGGTAGTCGCTGGTAAAGACAACCTTTTCGTCGCGGAACTCGATGCGGTTAAAGTACCACCAGCCCCAGTAACCACGAGTGTACTCGGTTCGGCCGAAATCAACCCCACTCCCAACCCCTGACGTGTCCAAATCGGGATCGATCGCGTCAACTCCCGCTGGCAGTGGATCCTCAATCCGCACAAAACGACGATTATCTTTCACGAGAATCGTCAGTTCCACACGCACCTCTTGACCAGAGGCAATGCTCGTAATCGGCTGGCACTCCGCGTCACAGGCGGCATCATAATATGCACGCTCAACCGCAAAACCGCGATCAACCGCATCGACACTGTCCGCGCTAATAAGTGCGTCCAGATAAGCAGTGTAGTAGAGATTCCCGTCGCCCTGCTTTTGGATGTCGAGGAAATTTATGTCTATGGTAGACAACTCAGCAATGGGGATATTAATTAACTCGCTGCTGCTGATATTCTCCGCCGCAAAACGATCATCCGCCAAAAGCGACTCATTGACGTGCAACGTATAGTTATAATCGGCCTCTAGCTCACCGCTTGCCTGCATCCACGCATTGAGCGCCGCAATTGTCCAGCTTGTGTCTTGGGCGCTCGACCAATAACGACCTGAACGCGCTCCCATCAGCCAGCGCACCGCGTTTGGCAACAGCGCATTGTCAGGCTCCACTTGCGCCAGCGCGTTGACCACAACGGCCGTCACGCGCACGTCGCTGTTGAAACTCAGCGCAGCCCCACCTTCCCAATGAGCGCCCGTTGCGTTCAAAACGGCACTGTTAGCCGAATCGCTCAACACGGTTGCCGGCACGTCTGCATCGAGATTGTCAAATGCCATCGCGATCATCGCCAAGCCGTGTGCTGGCAACAAATCACGTCCGTCCGCCAGCAATTGTTCCAACGCAGATAGTTCATCGCGTCCCAGCAGGGAGCCAATGTAATAGTAGTACGCTTTTTTAGTTGCGCTTTCGGCCGAATCCACCTCAATCCTCTCTGCATACTCCAACAAATAGCTGATACTTTCGCCCAAGGAGGCTTCATCAACCGCATAACCAGCTTGTCTCGCCACCGCGAGGCCGTGCAGGGCAAAAGCGGTCATCCAAGGTTTTGACTCGTCTTGATCGCAATAATCCCAACCGCCGTCGGCGCGTCGCAGCCCAACAAGTGCCTCAATGAACTGTTCATTTTGGGCGTCTAGCGTGACGAGGAGATCAGGTTTGTCTAGGTTGAGGGTGCGGATCATTTCGGCCGAACTAGCATTCGGCAGCAAACGATATGCAAGTGAGTACGCACAGTTTGAATCATAGTTAAGCGTGCTTGATGCGTCCAGCGCGTCAATTATTGCAGCCGCCAGCGATGGACTCAGATTAACGGACAAGCTACCTGCGTCAGTATCAACCAACGGCGGCAGCAAAACCGCTTCAACCCGTCGCGTTTCATCCCCCAGCATACCCGCTGTTGCCACAATGTCCTCGGCGTTGTAGCGGTAAACAGGAATTTCGCCAACGATCGGGCGACTTGCATCGCGTAAGCCGCCACCTTCGACGCGGAAAATGAGATCAACCGTTTCAGCATCCTGCACGGTGACGGGCCAACGCACAAGCGTACTGCCGCCAGCAGGCACAGAAACAATCTGCTCTGCATCTCCATCAAGCGTGACGCCTTCTGCCTCCAATGAAACGGTTGCCTCGATGTCGTTTGTGCTGTTGTTGTTGACAACTGCCGTCATCTGAACCCGATCGCCAAAGGTCAGGAAGCGCGGCGTAACGGGACGAATCAACAGTTGGCGCGTGGCGATGATGTCGTTGCTGGCTTCGCCGACAAGCGTGTCAACGCTAACCGCTTTGGCATTCATTCGCCATGTGGTCAAGTTGTCGGGCAGCGTGACGGTAACGGTTGCTTCGCCATTTTCATCTGTGGTAACACGTGCTTCCCAGTGCGCGAGGTCGCGGAAGTCGTCGCGGATCTCGCCGTTTTCATCGACTTCGGCCTCACGATCGAGCGCGACGGCTGATTCAGCCACTGCACCGCCGCCGCCACCACCACCTGAACCGCCGCTCAAAACAGGAATCATCACCTCTAACCCTTCACCAGAAACAAATAGCCCTGCGCCAATTTGACTACGCATCGGTTGGGGCGCGTAGAAGCTTTCGGCCAAAGGAATCGCAGGATCTTCTTTGAGCGTCAAAACGGCTAAATCGACAAGAGCCAGCGAGAGTTCGGCCGAAACACCTTCCCCCAAATAGTTCGTCGTCTTAATCTGATAGGTCACCTCATCACGCGGCCCCACAATCGTCTGATCGGGCGTAATCTCCACATCGAGCAACAGG